>NZ_CM001440.1:1968324-2275631 GCF_000244975.1 Saccharomonospora cyanea NA-134
GGCGCTGCCGGGTGAGGACTGGCCGCGCAGGCTGGCCGAACTCGCCACCACGGTCGCCGCCACAGGGCGCGGTGCCGTGCTGGTCGTGCCCGACCACCGCGACGTGGCGCGCCTGCACACTGCCTGTGCGGAACTCGCGGGGGAGGACGCCGTGGTCGCGTTGTCGGCGGGGCTGGGACCCGCCGAGCGGTACCGCCGGTGGCTCGCCGTGGTGCGCGGAACCGTGCGGATCGTGGTGGGCACCCGCGCGGCGATGTTCGCCCCCGTCGCCGATCCGGGGCTCTACGTCGTGTGGGACGACGGCGACGACCTGCACGTGGACCCGCACGCGCCGTACCCGCAGGTGCGCGACGTGTTGATGTTGCGCGCGCACATCGATTCGGCGTCGGTGCTGGTGGCGGGCCACTCCCGGACGGCGGAGGCCCAGCTGTTGGTGGAGACGGGCTGGGCTCACCCGATCGCCGCGGCCCGGGAGGAGCTGCGTGCGCAGGCACCGCGCGTGACGCCGACGGGGGAGGACTTCGACGTCGCACGCGACGAGGCGGCCCGGGCCGCGCGGCTGCCCGCCGTGGCGTTCGAGGCCGCGCGGGGCAGCCTGGCCGCCGGTGCGCCCGTGCTCGTCCAGGTGCCCCGCCGCGGCTACGTGCCCGGACTCGCGTGTGGGCGGTGCCGGACGCCCGCGCGGTGCCGCCGATGCGCGGGACCGCTGTTGCTGCCCGGTGGGGGGGCCTCCGAGGTGCCGCGCTGCCGCTGGTGTGGGGTGGCGGACGCGGCGTACCGCTGTCCGGCGTGCGGTTCGGGTCGGCTGCGGGCCGTCGTGGTGGGTGCGGCGCGCACGGCCGAGGAGTTGGGCCGGGCCTTTCCCGGGGTCGCGGTGCGCACGTCGGGTGGTGGTGACGTGCTGGACACAGTGCCCGCCAGGCCCGCGCTGGTGGTGGCCACGCCGGGGGCGGAACCCGTCGCCGAGGGGGGTTACGGCGCCGCGCTGCTGCTGGACGGCTGGGCGCTGCTGGGACGTCAGGACCTGCGTGCCGCGGAGGAGACGCTGCGTCGCTGGATGGCGGCTGCGACCCTGGTGCGGCCCGCGCGGGACGGCGGCCGGGTGGTCGTCGGCGCCGAGGCGGGGATCCCCGCCGTCCAGGCACTCGTGCGCTGGGACCCCGGTTGGCACGCCTCGCTGGAGCTGGCCGAGCGCGAGGAGCTCGGCTTCCCGCCGCACGTGCGCATGGCGAGTGTGGAGGGCACGCCGGACGCCGTGGCCGGGTTACTCGACGAGATCTCCCTGCCCGACTCCGCCGAGGTACTCGGGCCGGTGCCGCTGGGGGAGATCGACGAGGAGGGCAGATCCGAACGGGAGCGCGCGCTGCTGCGCGTGCCCCGGCAGTACGGCCGGGCACTGGCGGAGGCGGTCCACGCTGTCCGCGCGGTACGGGACGCCCGTAAGGCGGCCGATGTGGTGCGCATCCAACTCGATCCGCCGAGCCCGGTGTGACGGCGTAGCCGGCGACCGTGTCCGCAGTCTGCGCACGGGTGTCCGCGGTTCAGCGACACCGCCGCAGCACCAACGGAAGGTGCGGTCCGGCTGGAGAGCCCCCAACGGACAACACGCGTACGGGGAGTGCGGACACGCGTACGTCAGCTGCGGACACGGCGCATCGGGTGGCTCGCTCGGGCACTCTAGACTGGATGCGATGTTGGTTCCTCGACTCTTCCCGGACCGCCGATGAGGCTCGTGTTCGCGGGAACACCCGCGCCTGCCGTGCCGTCGTTGCGCGCGCTGATCGACTCGCCGCGTCATGACGTCGTCGCCGTCGTCACCCGTCCCGACGCGCCCGCGGGCCGAGGGCGCAGACTGGTGCGTTCCCCTGTCGGCGCCCTCGCCGACGAACACGGCATCGAGGTCCTCACCCCCCGGCGTCCCGGTGACGAGGACTTCCTGGCCAGGTTGTCCGAGCTGGCGCCGGACGCATGCCCC
The DNA here is from genome assembly GCF_000244975.1 of Saccharomonospora cyanea NA-134. Taxonomy (NCBI): domain Bacteria; kingdom Bacillati; phylum Actinomycetota; class Actinomycetes; order Pseudonocardiales; family Pseudonocardiaceae; genus Saccharomonospora; species Saccharomonospora cyanea. The sequence continues at coordinate 1,970,300 of NZ_CM001440.1, forward strand.
GTCGTCGCCTACGGCGCGCTGCTGCCGGAGTCCGCTCTCGCGGTGCCGCGTCACGGCTGGATCAACCTGCACTTCTCCCTGCTGCCCGCCTGGCGTGGCGCCGCGCCGGTCCAGGCGGCCGTCAGGGCCGGTGACGAGATCACCGGCGCCACGACGTTCCGGATCGTGCGGGAGCTCGACGCGGGCCCGGTGTTCGGGACCGTCACCGAGCTCGTCAAACCCACCGACACCGCCGGGGAACTCCTGGACCGGCTCGCGGTGTCCGGAGCAGGCCTGCTGGTGTCCACGCTGGACGGTATCGAGGACGGCACCGTCGGGGCCGTGCCGCAACCGGCCGACGGGATCACCTACGCGCCGAAGGTGACGGTCGAGGACGCGCGGATCTCCTTCGACCGCCCCGCGTTGGCGATCGATCGCCACCTCCGGTCGGTGACGCCCGAGCCGGGCGCGTGGGCGGAGTTCCGGGGACAGCGGCTCAAGCTCGGCGCCGTCGGCGTCACCGACGGCGAGCACACCGGCCTCGCGCCCGGAGAGCTGCTGGTCGAGCGTCGCCGCGTGCTCGTGGGCACCGCCACCTCGGCGCTCGTACTCGGCGAGGTGCAGGCGCAGGGCAAGAAGCGCATGGCGGCCACCGACTGGGCCCGTGGAAGCAGGATCGAACAGGGGGAACACCTGACATGACCGGCGAGCGGCGGGGACACCGCCACGGGCAGCGCGGACGTCGTCCCGCGCCCCGCAAGCAGGGCCCGCGCAAACCTCCGGTGCACGATCCGGCGCGACGGGCCGCGTTCGACGTCCTGCGCGCGGTGAGCGAGCGCGACGCCTACGCCAACCTGGTCCTGCCGGAGTTGCTGCGGCAGCGGCGCGTTGCCGGCCGGGACGCGGCACTGGCCACCGAACTCGCCTACGGCACGGCGAGGGCCACCGGGCTGCTCGACGCGGTGCTGACCCGCTGCGTGGACCGATCACTGGACACAGTGGACTCGATGGCGCTTGACGCGCTCCGGATCGGGGCGTACCAGCTGCTGCGCACCCGCATTCCCCGCCACGCTGCCGTGGCATCCACTGTGGACCTCGTGCGGGAGGACGCCGGGTCGAGACTCGCGGGTTTCGTCAACGCGGTGCTGCGCCGGGTTTCCGAGAAGGACGAGCAACAGTGGCTGGAGGAGATCGAGGCCGACACCGCGTCCGACCCGCTGGCACGGTTGGCGCTGCGCACGTCACATCCCCGGTGGATCGCGCGCGCGTTCGCGGAGGCGCTCGGCGACACGGGCGACGAGCTGCGGGCGGCCCTGGAGGCCGACGACGCGCGTCCTGCCGTGCACCTGCTGGCCAAGCCGGGACAGGTCAGTGCCGACGAGCTGGCCGCCATCACCGGCGGCGACGTGGCGCCCTACTCGCCCTACGGCGTGCATCTGTCGTCCGGCGGGGGAGACCTCGCCGAATCCGAGGTCCTCGCCGAGGGGCTCGCCGCGGTGCAGGACGAGGGCAGCCAGCTGGTGGCCGTGGCCGCCACCGCCGCGCCCCTGGCCGGAGGGAAGGACGAGCGCTGGCTCGACCTGTGCGCCGGGCCGGGCGGCAAGACCGTGGTGCTGGGCTGCCTCGCGCAGGTGTCGGGTGCGACGGTGGACGCCGTGGAGGTGGCCGAGCACCGGGCCCGGCTCGTGCGTGAGGCCACCGACGACCTGCCCGTCGCGGTGCACGTCGCCGACGGTCGTGACCCCGGACTCGAGGAGGGCTACGACCGGATTCTCGTGGACGCGCCGTGCAGCGGGCTCGGCGCGTTGCGGCGCAGGCCCGAGGCGCGGTGGCGTAAGCAGCCCGGCGACATCGCCGAGCTCACCCAGCTCCAGAGCGAACTGCTCGCCTCGGCGTATCGGTTGGTGCGCCCCGGTGGCGTGGTGACGTACGTGGTGTGCTCGCCCCACCTGGCCGAGACCGAGGGCATCGTCGCGGAGGCGGCGCGCCGTGGCGGCGCCGAGGTCCTCGACGCGCGGGAGCTGTTCCCGGGTGTGCCGGGGCTCGGGGACGGGCCGTACGTGCAACTGTGGCCCCACCGGCACGGCACGGACGCGATGTTCTGCGCGGTGACCCGCAAGCGCTGAGCGCACCGGGCGGAGGGGCTGCGGCCCGCGCCGGACGAACCGGCCACTCTGGACGGTCTCGCCGGGCGGTGTGGCGCGGCGGAGCCGACGGCCCTGCCGCGGCACCGGGTCGGGAGGTACGCCGACCCGGAGAGTGGCCGGAAAGGGGTCCGTGCGCGCCCGTGCGCCGAGGATCCCTCTACACTCGGGAGAGTGGCGCACGAACCGATGATCGCTCCCAGTATCCTCTCCGCCGACTTCGCGAGTCTCGGCACGGAGATCGACGCCATCACCGGATCCGGTGACGGTCGCGCCGACTGGGTGCATGTGGACGTGATGGACGGTCACTTCGTCCCCAACCTCACCATCGGGCTGCCCGTGGTGGAATCGCTGCTGAAGCGCACGGAGCTCCCGCTCGACTGCCACCTCATGATCGAGGATCCCGACCGCTGGGCGCCGGGGTACGCGGAGGCGGGCGCCCACAACGTCACCGTGCACGTCGAGGCCGCTCGTGACCCGGTGATGCTCGCCAAGAACCTGCGTGCCGCGGGAGCGAAGGCCGGACTGTCGATCAAGCCGAACACGCCGCTCGAAGACCATCTGGACACGCTCAGGCACTACGACACGCTGCTGGTGATGTCCGTGGAGCCCGGCTTCGGGGGGCAGTCGTTCATCCCCGAGGTGCTCGACAAGGTGCGCACCGCACGCAGGCTGGTCGACACGGGGCACCTGACGTTGCTGGTGGAGATCGACGGCGGTATCAACGCCGACACCATCGAACAGGCCGCGGAGGCGGGGGTCGACTGCTTCGTCGCCGGATCCGCCGTCTACGGCGCGGACGACCCGGCTCGCGCGGTCGCGGCGCTGCGTGACCGCGCGAGGGCGGCCCGCGCGCGGTGAGCACGTCGGCTGCGTCGGCATCGTCGGCCTGGGGGCCGGAACTCCGCGAGGCCGTGGAGGCCGCGATGGAGACCGCGCTCGCCCTGAGTGACGGCGTACGCGGAACCACCAGCCCGAACCCGCCCGTGGGCGCGGTGATCCTCGACGCCCGGGGACACCAGGTCGGTGCGGGCGCCACCCAACCGCCGCCCGGCCCGCACGCCGAGGTGATGGCCCTGCGGGAAGCGGGTGAACGCGCGCGTGGCGGTATCGCCGTCGTCACGCTGGAGCCGTGCTCCCACCACGGGCGCACCCCGCCGTGCACGCGGGCCCTGCTCGATGCCGGGGTGGCCGCCGTGCGGTTCGCCGTGGCCGACCCGCACCCCGCCGCCTCGGGTGGGGCGGAGGTGCTGCGGGCCGCGGGAGTGGACGTCGAGGGCGGGCTGCTGGCCCGGCAGGTGGAGACAGGGCCCTTGCGGGCGTGGTTGCACCGCGAGCGCACCGGACGCCCGCACGTCACGTGGAAGTACGCGGCGAGCCTCGACGGCCGGGTCGCCGCGGTCGACGGCACCAGCCGCTGGATCTCGGGCCCGGCCTCACGCGCCGAGGTGCACGAGCTGAGGGCGCGGGTGGACGCCGTCGTCGTGGGCACCGGCACCGTGTTCGCCGACGACCCGTGGCTCACGGTGCGGCACGAGGATGGTGAGCTCGCGGCCCGGCAGCCGCTGCGTGTGGTGATGGGCACACGCGGCATACCGGAGGGGGCGCGGGTGTTGGACAGCACGGCGGAGACGGTGGTGTTCGCCACCCACGACCCCGGCGAGGTGCTGGCCGGACTGGCCGCGCGGGGCGTCGTCGACGTGCTGTTGGAGGGCGGTCCGACTCTGGCGGGAGCGTTCGTCGCGGCGGGCCTCGTCGACCGGATCGTCGCCTACGTCGCACCGACGCTGTTGGGCGGCGGACCCGCCGCACTGGGAGAGGCGGGAGTGTCGACCATCACCGAAGCGCACCGTTGGCGGGTCGAAGGGGTCACCATGAGCGGTGAGGACGTGCGGATCTCCGCCGTTCCGGTCACGGGCGAGGGAGGCGACTAGGTGTTCACCGGGATTGTCGAGGAGCTCGGCGAGGTCACTCGGGTGGAGCCGGGCGAGGGGGTCACGCGGCTGACCGTGCGGGGGCCGCTGGTGACCGAGGACGCCGGGCACGGTGACTCGATCGCGGTCAACGGTGTGTGCCTGACCGTGGTGGACACCTCCGGTGACGAGTTCACCGTCGACGTCGTCGCCGAGACGTTGAAGCGCACCAGCCTGGACGGTGTCGAGCCCGGTCGGCGCGTGAACCTGGAGCGGGCGATGGCCGCCGGCGGCCGCTTCGGAGGGCACGTCGTGCAGGGCCACGTGGACGGCACCGGCACCTTCCTGTCGCGCGACCCCGACGGGCTGACCCGGTTCGCGTGTCCGCCCGAGCTGTCGCGCTACGTCGTCGAGAAGGGCTCCATCGCGGTGGACGGCGTCTCGCTCACCGTGGCCGAGGTGTCGCGGGAGGAGTTCGCCGTGGCGTTGATCCCCACCACGCTGCGCGCCACGATGCTGGGTCGCAACGAGCCGGGTGACGCGGTGAATCTGGAGGTCGACGTGCTCGCGAAGTACGTCGAGAAACTGGCCGCCGTCCACCTGCCCCCGGCAGCGGTGGAGAATGGCGAGGGCGAGGAGGACAGGTGACGATGATCGAGCCCGCTCCGTCGGTGGACGTCGAGTCCATCGAACGGGCAATCGAGGACATCGCGAACGGCCGCCCCGTGATCGTGGTCGACGACGAGGACCGCGAGAACGAGGGAGACCTGATCTTCGCGGCGGAGAAGGCGACGCCGGAGCTGCTCGCCTTCATGGTGCGCTACACGTCCGGCTACGTGTGCGTGTCGCTGACCGGCGAGGACTGCGACCGGCTGAACCTGCCGCCGATGTATCACTCGAACCAGGACCGGCGCGGTACCGCGTACACGGTGACGGTGGACGCCTCCGAGGGCATCGGCACGGGCATCTCGGCCACCGACCGCAGCCACACGATCCGGCTGCTGGCCGACCCCAAGTCGCAGCCGTCCGACTTCCGCAGGCCCGGCCACGTCGTGCCGTTACGAGCGAAGGACGGCGGCGTGCTGCGCAGGCCGGGACACACCGAGGCCGCCGTGGACCTGGCGCGCATGGCCGGGCTCGCGCCCGCGGGCGTGTTGTGCGAGATCGTGTCGCAGAAGAACGACGGCGACATGGCCCGCCGCGACGAGCTGGAGATCTTCGCGGCCGACCACGACCTACGGTTGATCACCATCGCCGACCTCGTCGCCTACCGCAGGCGTACGGAGAAGCAGGTCGAACGCGTGGCGGAGGCCCGCATCCCGCTGGCGGCGGGCACGTTCCGCGCCATCGGCTACGACAGCCTGCTCGACGGCATCGAGCACGTCGCGTTCGTTTACGGCGACATCGGTGACGGCGAGGACATCCTGGTGCGGGTTCACTCGGAGTGCCTGACGGGCGACGTGTTCGGGTCGCTGCGCTGCGACTGCGGCCCGCAGTTGCAGGCGGCGCTGGAGGCGGTGGCGGCCGAGGGCAGGGGCGTCGTGCTCTACGTCCGGGGCCATGAGGGCCGGGGGATCGGCCTGCTGCACAAGTTGCAGGCGTACCAGCTCCAGGACGCCGGAGCGGACACGGTGGACGCCAACCTGGCGCTCGGGGTGCCCGCGGACGCCCGTGACTACGGCACCGGTGCGCAGATCCTGTCCGACCTGGGTGTGCGTTCGATGCGCCTGCTCACCAACAACCCGGCCAAGCGCGTCGGGCTGGAGGGTTACGGGCTACGGGTGGTCGGCCGGGTGGCGTTGCCGGTCTCGCCCAATCCGGAGAACCTGCGTTACCTGCGGACCAAGCGTGACAGGATGGGACACGAGTTGTCCCAGTTGGAGCACTTCGACGAGGTCGGTGCCGGGGTCTCCGACGTCAGCCGTAACGGCGACGGCCCGGCGGAAGACCCAGTGGTGGGTGGAGCATGAGTGGAGAAGGCCGTCCCGACGAGGGACAGGAACTGCGGGAGTGCGAGAACCTCCGGCTGGGCATCGTGGCCACGCGCTGGCACGCCCGGATCACGGACAGCCTGCTGGCCTCCGCGCTGCGCACGGCGGGTGAGGTGAAGCTGGCGGAGGAGCCCACGGTGCTGCGTGTGGCCGGGGCCGTCGAACTGCCCGTGGTGGCACAGGCGCTCGCCCGCAACCACGACGCGGTCGTCGCGCTCGGTGTGGTGATCCGTGGGGACACGCCGCACTTCGACTACGTGTGCGACTCGGTGACGGCCGGGTTGACCCGGGTGGCGCTGGACGAGAGCACGCCCGTGGGCAACGGGGTGCTGACGTGCGACACCGAGGAGCAGGCCCTGGCCAGGGCGGGGCTGCCCTCCTCGAAGGAGGACAAGGGACGGGAGGCGACGGTGGCCGCGCTGACCACCGCCAACGTGCTGCGCGGCCTCCGTCAGCCGTGGACGGAACGAGGTTTCGTGTGACTCGGGCGGCGGACATGGCCGACAAGAAGGGCGACACCACCGACACCACCGACACCGTCGTGGTCCGGCCGCGTCGGGTGGTGTGGATGTCCGGGGCGCTGGCGCTGTTGCTGCTGACGGTGTTCGTGACCGTGGCGTTGTTGTTGCGCTCGCAGGACACCGGCGTGATCTTCATGGTCAGCGACCAGATCGCGATGATCGGGGTGGGTGTGATGCTGGCGGGTGCCGCCATGCTCTTCGCCACGCCGAGGGTCCGCGCCGATCGCGACGGCGTGTACGTGCGCAACATCGGCGTGTCCCGCAGGTTCACCTGGGACGAGGTGCTGTCGGTGAGCTTCCCCGACGGTGCGTCGTTCGCGCGACTGGAGCTGCCCGACTACGAGTACTACTCGATGATGGCCATTCAGGCGGTGGACCGGGAGCACGCCGTGCAGGCGGTGCGTGCACTGCGCCGCCTGCACGCCGCGAACCGCGGCTGACCGGTCAGGACGCCGCGCCGGTGGTGGTCGGCTCGGCCGTGCCGGCCTTCACCCGGCGCGGCCGGTGGCGTGACAGCGCGACCCCGGCCAGGCAGACCGCTCCGCCCACGAGGCCGTAAACGGTGGGGACCTCGTTCAGGAGCACCCACGACAGCAGCACCGACAGCGCGGGCACCGCGTACGTGGAGACGCTGAGCCTGCCCGCACTCGTGCGCTTGAGCGCGTAGGCCCAGGTGCTGAATCCGATGGCGGTGGGGAAGACCCCGAGGTAGACGGCGCCGAGCACGGCGGAGGTCGGGGCGGCCGAGAGTTCGGAGACGAGCTGCGGCGTCCACGGCAGCAGGGCCGCGGTGCCGATCAGGCAGCCCAGCCAGGTGATGGTCGTGGCGTCGACGCCTCGCAGTGCCGCCTTCTGGATGAGCACGCCGCTCGCGTAGAGCACGGCGGCGAGCAGGCAGAGTGCGACGCCGATCCAGTCGCCCTGGCTCTCGGTGCCCAGACCGATGATGACGATGCCGCCCATGCCGACGGCGCCTCCGACGAGCAGCGCCCTGGGGAAACCCTCGCCGAGCAGGAACCCGGCGCCGAACGTGACGAGCAGCGGCGCGATGTTGACCAGCAGGGCGGCCGTACCGGCGTCGAGGTGGAGCTCGGCGGCGTTGAGCGAGACGGTGTAGCAGCACAACCACAGCACGCCGTAGGCGATGACGAGCAGCCACGACGTGCGATCGCGTGGAAGGGGCGGCAGGCGCCTGGCGGAGACGCCGATGAGCAGGGTGAGCGTCACGGAGGCCACGGCGAGGCGGAGCAACGCGAGGGGCGCGGGGGACAGCACGTCGCCGATGGCGCGGATGCCCACGAACGCCGACGACCACAGCACCATTGTCACGGCCGCGGCGACGGCGGCCTTCGTTCCTTCGGAGCGTGGGGTGCGGGCAGAGGAGAGCAACGATGTCACACCGGCCATCGTTACCAAGGCGACCCGACAGGACAAGCGATTAATCATGGATCACTGTTCAGTCCCGCTGTACAGTCGGGTTGTGCTGGACGTGAGCCGGTTGCGGGTGTTGCGTGCCGTGGTGGCGAAGGGGTCGATCCGGGCGGCGGCCGCCGCTCTGGACTACACGCCGTCGGCCGTCAGCCAGCAGCTCGCGGCCCTGCAACGCGAGACGGGACTGCGGTTGCTCGACCGCGTGGGCCGAGGTGTCGAGCCCACCGCCGCAGGGCGCGCGCTCGCCGCCGAGTCCGAGGCACTGTTCCGGGAATTGAGCCGCCTCGACGGTCTGGCCCGGGACCTGCGGGCAGGCCGTACCGGCGGCCTGGTGATCGGGTACTTCGCGTCGGCGGGCGCGGCGTGGCTGCCCTCCGTGGTCACCGCGCTGAGGGAGGAGTTCCCCGAACTGCGTCTCGACCTGCGCTGGACGGAGGTGCTCGACGAACAGCCCTCCGACCTCGACGTCAACGTGTACGTCGAGGCGCGCGGTGCTCGGCCTTCCGAGGAGGTCGTCGTGTACCCGCTGATCGACGACCCCTACGAGGTCGTCATGAGGGAGGACGACCCGCTCGCGACGCGCGGGTCCGTGGCGCTTCCGGAACTGGCCGACCGGGCGTGGATCGACAACGACCTCAGGAACGGGGCCTGCCGGGAGGTGTTGCTGGCCGCGTGCGCCGAGGTGGGCTTCGCGCCCCGGTTCTCGGTGGAGATGCGGGACTACCGGACGGCGATCCCGTTCGTGGCCAGTGGCATCGGGATCACGGTTCTGCCCAGGCTGGCGCGGGGCGACCTGCCGGCGGGCCTGGTCTCGCGGCCGGTGGTGTCGCCGACGCCTGTGCGGCGGATCAACGTGGCGGTTCGCAAGGCCGTCGCCGACCACCTCGCCGTGGTGCGCACGGTGGAGTTGCTCCGGCAGGTGGTGGGCTCCGAGGCGGCGGTCAGGGCGTGAGGTCCACCACCACGGGAGCGTGGTCGGAGGCGCCCTTGCCCTTGCGTTCCTCGCGGTCGACGTAGGCGTCGGTCACGGCGTCGGCGAACACCCTGCTCGCGTAGACGAGGTCGATGCGCATGCCGCGGTTCTTGGGGAACGCGAGTTGCCGGTAGTCCCAGTACGTGTACGGGTGGTCGTACTTCAGTGGTCGCGGCACGACGTCGGACAGGCCGGCGTCACGCAGCGCGGCGAGGGCCTTGCGTTCGGGCTCGGTGACGTGGGTGGAGCCGGCGAACACCGAGACGTCCCACACGTCGTCGTCGGTGGGGGCGATGTTGAAGTCCCCGAGGACCGCGAACGGCCTGTCCGGTCCGTTCTCGGCGAGCACGGTGGTGTGCAGGGCTTCCAGCCAGCGCAGCTTGTAGGCGTAGTGGGGGTGGTCGGGTTCGCGGCCGTTGGGCACGTAGACCGACCACACGCGGACGCCGCCGCAGGTGGCGCCGATGGCGCGGGGCTCAGCGGCGTCCTCGTAGGTGGGTTCGTCGGCGAGCCCGCGCGTGACGCCGGTGAGCCCGACGCGGGAGAGCACCGCGACGCCGTTCCAGCGGCCGGTGCCGTGGCTCGCGACCTCGTAGCCGAGTTCGGTGATCTCGTCGCGGGGGAACGCCTCGTCGCCGCACTTGAGTTCCTGCAGGCACAGCACGTCGGGCTGGGCGGAGCGCAGCCACGCGAGCACGCGAGGCAGCCGGGCGGTGATCGAGTTGACGTTCCACGTCGCGATGCGCATGCCGTGAGAATCGCACACCGGTGCGACACACTCGGTGACCAGCCTTGTATAACGACCTATACGCACGGGCTCGGGTTCACGATTTCTCACCGAGCCGCCTTTGGCGACGTCGGAATCAGCTCACCTACGAGCCGGGGAGGTGAGCGGGCGGCGCAGCATGCACCACGTCGTCGGTCCTCCGTCGGGCAGCTCCACCTCGGCCGTCACCGTGAAACCCAGCCTTCGGTACAGGCGGACGTTCGCGGGCAGCGACGTTTCGAGGAACACGGGTACGCCATCGGCGTCGGCTGCGGCGAGTCCAGGGCGGACGACCGCGCTGCCGAGGCCGGCGCCCTGGTGCGCGGGGTCGACACCGACCGTGCCGAGGTACCACACGGGCTCTCGCGGCCGGTGTGGCGCCAGCGTCGCTTCGGCCGTCTCCGCCGCGGCCGCGCGGTCGCCCGCGAGCTCGGTGAACCGGGGGGCCAGTTCGGCGAACACCGCGTCGAGGCCCTCGCGGTCCGGTGTCGTCCAGACGGACACGGCCAGCCCGTCGCGCGCCACCCACACGCGTCCGTGCGGCAGCCCGACACGGGTCAGGAACAGCTCCTGCGACCGCGCGAGGCGTCGTGAGTGATCGTCGGCCGCGAGGGTGTGGCGGGTCCACGGGTAGTCCGCGAACGCGCGGGTCAGCGTGGTCACGGCCACGGGAACGTCGGCGGGTACGGCTCTTCTCACCAGGGGTTCTCCGGACATCGGTACGACTGTGCCACACCCTCGGGAAGGGGCCGAACGGTTTGTCGGGCGGGCGCCATAGGCTGAACGGCGTGGCCGACCCTTCCACCTACCGACCCGCGCCGGGGACCATCCCCGACTCGCCCGGCGTGTACAAGTTCCGCGACGCCGGCGGCCGGGTCATCTACGTCGGCAAGGCCAAGAGCCTGCGCAGCCGGCTGAACTCCTACTTCGCCGACCTCTCGGGGCTGCACCCGAGGACCCGGCAGATGGTCACCACGGCCGCGAGCGTGGAGTGGACCGTGGTGGGCACCGAGGTGGAGGCGCTCCAACTCGAGTACAACTGGATCAAGGAGTTCGACCCGCGGTTCAACGTCCGCTACCGGGACGACAAGTCGTACCCGGTGCTCGCGGTGACGCTGGACGAGGAGTTCCCGCGCCTGCACGTCTACCGGGGGCCGAGGAAGAAGGGGGTGCGCTACTTCGGCCCGTACGCCCACGCGTGGGCGATCCGCGACACGCTCGACCTGCTGCTGCGGGTGTTCCCCGCGCGCACGTGCTCGGCGGGCGTGTTCCGCAGGCACGCCCAGATCGGCAGACCGTGCCTGCTGGGCTACATCGACAAGTGCTCCGCGCCGTGCGTGGGCAGGGTGTCGGCCGAGCAGCACCGCGAGGTCGTCGACCAGTTCTGCGACTTCCTCTCCGGCCGTACCGACGTGATGGTCCGCCGGCTGGAGAAGGAGATGGCGGAGGCCTCGGAAGCGCTGGAGTTCGAGCGGGCCGCCCGGCTCCGCGACGACCTCGGCGCGCTGCGCAGGGCGATGGAGAAGCAGGCCGTGGTGTTCGGCGACGGCACCGACGCCGACGTCATCGCGTTCGCCCATGACGAGCTGGAAGCGGCCGTCCAGATCTTCCACGTCCGTGGCGGCCGGGTGCGCGGGCAGCGCGGCTGGGTGATCGACAAGGTCGACGAGATGGACGTGCCCGCCCTGGTGGAGCAGTTCCTGTCGCAGTTCTACGCCGAACAGACCGAGCTGGCCGCCGAGGCGCCCACCGACGGCAACGTGGTGCCCCGCGAGGTGCTGGTGCCGGAGCTGCCCGCCGACACGGAGGCGATGGAGCAGTGGCTGTCCGAGCTGCGCGGTTCGCGGGTTCGGCTCCGGGTCCCGCAGCGCGGCGACAAGCGCGCGCTGGCCGAGACGGTGGCCCGCAACGCCGAGGAGGCGTTCACCCAGCACAAGCTGCGCAGGGCGGGAGACCTCACCGCGCGTTCGGCGGCGCTGTCGGAGCTTCAGGAACACCTGGGGTTGGACAGCGCGCCGCTGCGTATCGAATGCGTGGACATCAGTCATCTCGCCGGAACCGATGTGGTCGCCTCGCTGGTGGTGTTCGAGGACGGCCTGCCCCGCAAGTCCGAGTACCGCCGGTTCGCGCTGCGTGAGGCCGCCACCGAGGGGGACGTGGCCGCCATCGCCGAGGTGGTGCGGCGCCGGTTCTCGCGGTATCTGAAGGAGACGAGCGAGGCCGCCGCGAGCGGGATGGAGAGCCCGCCCGAGGGAGCGCTGGACCCGGAGACGGGACGTCCGCGCAAGTTCGCCTACCCGCCCAACCTGCTGGTCGTGGACGGGGCCGGGGCACAGGCCACCGCCGCGGCGGACGTGTTGGCCGAGCTCGGGATCACCGACGTCGCCGTCGTCGGACTCGCGAAACGGCTGGAGGAGGTGTGGCTGCCCGCCGACAGTGACGACGCTGTCGACTCGGCCGACCCGGTCATCCTGCCGAGGACGTCGGACGCGCTGTACCTTCTCCAGCGAGTGAGGGACGAGGCGCACCGCTTCGCGATCACGTACCAGCGGCAGAAGCGCTCGAAGCGGGTGCAGGCCTCGGCACTGGACGGCATTCCCGGCCTCGGACAGGCCCGGAAGACCGCCCTGATCAAGCACTTCGGCTCGGTGAAGAGGCTGAGACAGGCCACCGTGTCCGAGATCTCGCAGGTGCCGGGCGTCGGCACCCGCACGGCCGAGGTCGTGCACGCCGCGCTCGCAGGGGAGCGCACCGACAGCAGAGGGGAGTCGCAGACGTGACCGAATCCAACATCCAGGACGCCAGGGCGTCAGGTGACCGGGGCTCCGGCATGGAGGTGGCGGTCGTCACCGGCCTGTCCGGTGCCGGTCGCAGCACCGCCGCCAAGTGCCTGGAGGACCTGGGCTGGTTCGTGGTGGACAACCTGCCGCCGGAGCTGATCTCCACGATGGTGGAGCTCGGCGTGCAGGCCAGGGGCGCCATCACCAAGGTGGCGGTGGTCATGGACGTGCGGTCGCGTGCGTTCACCGACGACCTCGCCTCGGTGATCAAGGACCTCGACGCGCGCGGCTACAAGCCGAGGGTGCTGTTCCTGGAGGCCACCGACGCGGTGCTGGTCCGCCGCTTCGAGCAGGTGCGGCGCGGCCACCCCATGCAGGGCGACGGTCGGCTGGTCGACGGCATCACCGCGGAACGCGCGCTGCTCGCTCCTCTGCGGGAGGAGGCCGACCTGGTGCTCGACACGTCGGCGCTGTCGGTGCACGACCTGCGCGCCAAGATCGAGGACGCGTTCGGTACGGAGTCGAGCACCCGGACCCGGGTGACGGTGCTCTCCTTCGGCTACAAGTACGGCCTGCCGATGGACTCAGATCTGGTGATGGACGTGCGCTTCCTGCCGAACCCGTTCTGGATTCCCGAGCTGCGCGACCAGAGCGGTCTCGACGGCGACGTGCGCAACTACGTGCTCGGGCAGGAGGGCGCGGAGGAGTTCCTGGAGCAGTACCACGAGTTGCTGCGGCTCGTGGGCGCCGGGTACAAGCGTGAGGGCAAGAGGTACCTGACCTTGGCCGTCGGCTGCACGGGTGGCAAGCACCGGAGCGTGGCCATCTCGGAGGAGCTGGCGAAGCGGCTCTCCAAGGAGGACGGCATGGCGGTCAAGGTGGTGCACCGGGATCTGGGCAGGGAGTGAGACCGAGGATGCGTGCCGTCGCACTCGGTGGTGGGCACGGCCTGCACGCGACGCTGTCGGCGTTGCGGCGGCTGACCCCTGACGTCACCGCGGTCGTGACCGTCGCCGATGACGGCGGTTCCTCAGGACGTCTCCGGCGGGAGCTGGGTCTGCTCCCGCCGGGGGATCTCCGTCAGGCGCTGGCGGCACTGGCCGCGGCGGAGGACGGTGGCACGCTCTGGGCGGAGGTGTTCCAGCACCGGTTCGGCGGCACGGGGGCCCTCACCGGCCACGCCGTCGGGAACCTGCTGCTCGCGGGGTTGTTCGAGGTGCTGGGCGACCCGGTGGCGGGGCTCGACGAGGCCGCCAAGCTCCTGGGCATCACCGGCCGGGTGCTGCCGATGTCGGCGGAGCCGCTGGAGATCGAGGCGGACGTCACGGGGCTGGAGAACGGTCAGGTCAGTCGTATCCGGGGTCAGGTCGCCGTGGCCAGCACCCCTGGGCAGGTGCGGCGCATCAGGCTGCACAACCCCGGCCGCCCGAACCGGCCTCCCGTGGCGTGCGCGGACGCGGTGGAGGCCGTGCTGGGCGCCGACGTGGTGTTCTTCGGCCCCGGTTCCTGGTTCACCAGCGTGCTGCCGCACCTGCTGGTGCCCGACCTGCACGACGCGCTCGTGACGACGTCGGCCACGAAGGTGGTGGTCCTCAACCTGGTGCCGCAGCCGGGGGAGACGGCTGGCTTCTCACCGGAACGGCACCTGCACGTACTCTTCGAACACGCTCCCCGGCTCAAGGTGGACGCGGTGATCGCCGACCGTGACTCCGTACCCACTCCCGCGCGGTTGCGCCGCGCGGCCGAGGCGCTGGGCGGGCGAGCGCATCTGGCGTCGGTCGCCGCCCCCGGAGGGGCGGGCAGGCACGATCCGGATGCTCTGGCGGACTGTGTGCGAGAGGCTCTCGGGCTGTGTCTTTCCGAGAGCGTGGAGGAGGGGCAGTAGATGGCGATGACGGCGGCGGTCAAGGACGAGCTCAGCCGCTTGGAGATCACCAAGGTCGGTCCGCGCCGGTCGGAGGTGTCGGCGCTGTTGCGGTTCGCGGGTGGGCTGCACATCGTCGCCGGAAGGGTCGTCGTCGAGGCCGAGCTCGACACCGGGTCGGTGGCGCGCAGGCTGCGCAAGGAGATCCACGAGCTGTACGGGCACACGTCCGACGTGCACGTGATCACTTCGGGTGGGTTGCGCAAGGGCACCCGGTACGTGGTGCGCGTGGTCAAGGACGGTGAGGGGCTGGCCCGCCAGACCGGGTTGATCGACCAGCGGGGACGCCCTGTGCGGGGGCTGCCCGCATCGGTCGTCTCGGGCGGTGTGGCCGACGCCGAGGCCGCGTGGCGTGGCGCGTTCCTGGCGCACGGGTCGCTGACGGAGCCCGGCCGGTCGTCGTCGCTGGAGGTGACGTGCCCGGGACCGGAGGCGGCGCTGGCGCTGGTGGGTGCGGCGCGGCGCATGGGCATCCAGGCGAAGTCGCGGGAAGTGCGTGGCGCGGATCGCGTGGTGGTGCGCGACGGCGACGCCATCGGGGCGCTGCTGACCCGGCTGGGAGCCCACTCCAGCGTGCTCGCGTGGGAGGAGCGGCGCATGCGCCGCGAGGTGAGGGCCACCGCGAACCGGCTCGCGAACTTCGACGACGCCAACCTGCGCCGGTCCGCGAGGGCGGCGGTGGCCGCGGCGGCGCGTGTGGAGCGGGCCATGGAGATCCTCGGTGACACCGCGCCGGACCACCTGCTCGCCGCGGGGAAGCTGCGGCTGACCAACCGGCAGGCGTCGTTGGAGGAACTCGGGCAGCTCGCCGATCCGCCCATGACGAAGGACGCCGTGGCGGGCCGGATCCGCAGGTTGTTGGCGATGGCAGACAAGCGGGCCAAGGAGCTCGGCGTGCCCGACACCGAGTCCGCCGTCACCCAGGAACTGCTCGAAGAGACCCTGTAACCGATTCGCCGGCCCCTTCACTCCCCGTCATCACGATGCCGCGGCGGGGAGTGATGCAATTTGCTGCCGCTTTCGAGGTGTGAACCGACCGCGTTACGTCCATTCGGGTGTAGAGGTCAGGTCGTCACCGAGCTGTTTCAGCCCGGTCGACGGCCCGAAACGTGAAGGGCCGACGCTTCCCGCGCAGGTTCGACGGTCGCTCTCGCACGAAAGGGGACCTCGTGGACACGACACGCATCGGTCTGGCCCCGGACGCCGAACTCACCCTCTCCCCACGGGTCCGCTCCTGGTTACGACGCAGGTCCTGGCGCGCCGACGACTGGACGGCAGCCCAGTTGGCCGCCCTCAAGGGCGAGCGCACCGTCAGCGTCGTCATCCCGGCGCGGGACGAGGAGGAGACGGTGGGGCAGATCGTGCGCACGATCCGCACGGCGCTGATGGAGGAGGACCAGCTCGTCGACGACGTACTGGTGGTCGACTCCCGGTCGCAGGACGACACGGCGCGCGTGGCGGCCGAGGCCGGGGCACGGGTGGTGGCACAGGACGCCGTGTTGCGCCCGCTGCCCGGCATGCACGGCAAGGGCGAGGCACTGTGGAAGGGGCTCGCCGCCACCAGCGGTGACCTCGTCGTCTTCGTCGACGGCGACCTCTACGACTTCACGGCGGGTTACGTCATCGGCCTGCTCGGTCCCCTGCTGACCGACCCCGGCGTGGACTACGTCAAGGGCTTCTACCACCGGCCGCTGGTCAACGGGTCGCACACCGACGCCGACGGCGGTGGGCGGGTGACCGAGCTGGTGGCCCGGCCGCTGCTGAACATGTACTGGCCCGACCTCGCGGGTTTCGTGCAGCCGCTCGCGGGTGAGTACGCGGGCAGGCGGGACGTGCTGGAGAGCATCCCGTTCGTCACGCACTACGGGGTGGAGGTCGCGCACCTCATCGACCTGCTGCGCTGGCGGGGGCTGGACGCGCTCGCCCAGGTCGACCTCGGGATGCGTACCCACCGGCACCAGAGCACGCAGGCGCTGGGGCGGATGGCGGGTCAGATCATGCTGACGGTCATGGACCGGCTCGACCGCAGCGGGCGGCTCGCGGCGCAGGAGGCGCCGTCGACGTTGCTGGCGCAGTTCCGCCGGGCGGCGGGCGGTGTCGACCGCGAGCTCGTGGTCACCGATCTCGCCGTGCAGGAGCGGCCGCCGCTGCGCACCGTCCGGCCACCGCGTCCCCCCGGATAGGTCCCGCCGTGTACGTGATGGCGCGCGACGAGTGGTGGGCCTTCGCCGGGCACGGGACCAGGACGGGCAAGCTCGCCGTGGTGACGGCGCGGGGCGCGCCGCACGTCACGCCGATCTGGTTCGTGTTGACCGAGCTCGGCGGGGACGCGTTCGTGTTCACGACCGGAGACGGCACCGTCAAGGCGCGGGCACTGCGGCGGGACCCGCGAGTGTCGATGGTCGTGGACGACCAGGAGCCGCCCTTCTCGTACGTGCAGTTCACCGCCCAGGCGAGCGTGTCCGACGACGTGGCGGCCATGCTGCCGTGGGCGGTGCGGCTCGGCGAACGGTACATGGGGGCGGAGCGGGCCGAGGCGTTCGGCAGGCGCAACGCCGTGCCCGGTGAGCTGTTGGTGACGGCTCGGATCACGAACGTGCTGGCGCACGCCGCGATCGCCGACTGAGGGACGGCGCGCGGGTTTGGTGGTGGGGCAGCTCGGCAACACCCGTCTCGATCGGAGGTGCTGCTCGTGGTCGAACGGCGACAAAGGGTGCGGGGACCGGCCGCGGCGGTCCTGGATCGCTGGCCCGGGCACTGGCCGCTGCGGCCGCTGCCGCGTCAGGACTGGGGGAGACAGCGGCCGACGGTGGGCCAGGCCGACGTCGCGGTGATCGACGCGGCGGTGAAGCGGGCGCAGGCGCGGCCCTCGGGTAACTGGTTCGTCGTCGCCGACTCCCGGCTCGTGCGCGCCGATCGCCCCTACGGCATGACGATCGCGGGTCGTGAGCTGGTGGCCTGGCGTGACGAGCGCGGCCAGGCCGTCGTCGGCTCCGGGGTGTGCCCTCACCTCGGAGCCGCGTTGGCGGAGGGCCGGATCGTCGATCACCGGTTGGTGTGCCGGTGGCACGGGCTCGCGGTGCCCGCCTCCGGGTTGCCCGGTTGGGGGTGGTGCCCGCTGCCCTCGTACGACGACGGTGTGCTCGTGTGGGTGCGGCTCGACGACGTCGACGGCGAGCCGCCCACGCCGCGCCCGGTGCTGCCGTCGCGCCCGGCGCTGCCGGAGGCCCTGTCGGCGGTGACCCGGCTCGACGGGGTGTGCGAGCCCGTGGACGTGGTGGCCAACCGGCTGGACCCGTGGCACGGCGCGTGGTTCCACCCTTACTCGTTCACGAGGCTGAGGGTCGTGGAGGCCCCGGCGGTGGACGCGACGAACGGGCAGGACCGGTTCTCGGTGGACGTGACCTTCCGCGTCGGGTCGCGGTTCGGTGTTCCGGTGCGGGCGGAGTTCACCTGCCCGGAGCCGCGCACCGTGGTCATGCGCATCACCTCGGGCGAGGGGGAGGGCAGCGTCGTGGAGACGCATGCGACCCCGCTCGGTCCGGGTCCCGACGGGCGGGAGCGTTCGGCCGTCATCGAGGCGGTCGTGGCCACGTCCCCTCGTCCGGGTTTCGTCCTGGCGCGCGGGCTCGCCCCCGCGCTGCGGCCACTCGTGCGCAGGGCGGCGACGCGGTTGTGGCGGGACGACCTGGCCTACGCCGAACGCCGCTACGCCCTGCGCCGCACCGGCTGACGGTGGCCCCGGCGCCCGGCGCCCGGCGCCCGGCGTCAGCCGGCCTCCCCGGCCTCCCCGGTGTCCCGGTCCGGGGCGGTGAGTTGCGGCCGGTCGGACGGCGGCCACACGTAGGGCAGATCGTCGGGCACGTCGGGGAAGGCCGGGCGGTAGTGCTCCGGGTCCTTGCGCACCAGCGCCGACCGGTGGCTGCGGTGAAACGCCTCGTCACCGAACCACGGCGGCAGCTCGTGCGCGGCGGCCAGGGCGTTCTGGTCGCGCACGGTCGTGATGCCGAGCGCTCCGGCGAGGTCGGCGACGAGCTTCACCGCGCACGTGTCGGCGCGGCCCTGTGCGGTCCAGTACTCGCACATGGTGACCCCGTACCGGGTGAGCGCCTCCTCGTAGCCCGCCCACATACGCACGGCGGGATGGTGCCGCCAGCCGTGTCCCGGCACGGTGAGGGCACGCAGTACCTGGAGGGCCTCAACCCGTTGCTTGCCGAGTCGCCGCTGGTCCAGTACGCGGGCGGTCGCGGCGAAGTCTGGGTACGGCAGGAACGTCTGCACTCGGGCCTCCTCACACCGGTGCGTGCTCACCGGCGACACCGTCGGGACGGGCGCCGAACCGGGCGGCCAGCGCGCGCAGCGCCGCGTTGCGCCCCCGGGTGGGGACGGTGACCACGTCGTGCCCGGCGGCGCCCCAGCCCGCGAGCAGGTGGTTCGCCGCCAGCCGGCCGGTGGTGGCGGCGCGCTCCATCAACGCCACGGGCAGGTCCACCCGGATTCCGTCGCCCGCGAGCACCAACCCCGGCACCGGCGTGCTGATGCCGGGGCGGGACGTGAAGGAGCCGGGCGGGAAGAGCGGGCAGTCGGCCCGCCACAGGACCTCCTCCGAGACCGCCCGCGCCGCTCGCGTCTCCGGGTACACCTCCCGCAGCCTCCGCCACAGCCGGGAACGCGTGTCGCGGCGTACCCGGGCGTCGTTTCCGTCGGTGACGGAGTAGGCGTGCAGCTCGACCACCGAACCGCCCGTGTGCGACGCCCACGTCGCCGCGTCGGTGTCGTAGCGGTCGAGCACGCTCACGTTGTCGAGCGGTGGCCTGCCTCCCGTGGCGAGGAAAGCGGGCCGGGCGGGGTCGACGGGCCGGTCGAGCCACGCCCGCAGGACGCAGAACGGTGGCGCGGTCGCAAGGCCCGCCACCTGGTCGCGCCACCACGGCGGGCCGAGGCCGGGAGAGGACGCCACCAACTCCCGCAGGCCGGGCACGTCCGCCGCCAGGACGACGGCGTCGGCCGCGGTCGCGGTGTCACCCGCGTGCACGCGGAACCCTTCGCCCGTGCGCTCGATCCCCTCGACGGCGACCCCGGTGCGGACGCGGACGCCGTGGGTGGCCAGGTGGGTGGCCAGCGGCTGCCACAGTGTGTGGAACGGCCGGTGCGGCACGTCGAACACCAGTCCCTCCGCCGAGCCGAGGAAGTACAGGTGGAACATCACCGCCAGCTCGGCGGCCGACAACCGCTCGGAAGGCGCGAAGAAACTGCGTGAGAACACGTCGAACGCCAGGTGCCGGGCCGCGTCGGGGAACCGCACCCGGTCCAGGAACGTGCGGGCGTCGAGGTCGTCGAGCGTCGTGTAGACGTCGGGCAGCCGCACGTCGACCAGGGGCAGGGCCTCACGCGCGGCCACCCGCAGCAGGCCGGACGCGCCGAACGTCGGGCTCCGCAGTGCGAAGGCGAGGGCGTTCCACGGCGGTGTCCGCGGAAGCCCCCGGAAGGAGTCCACGCGGCCGTGGGCGTCCACGAGTGGGTAGTCGGGCACGGGGCGCAGCACCGACAGGTCGGGCTCCGCGCGGGCCAGCAGCGCCCGCAGGTTGTAGTACTGGCGGAAGAACGCGTGAAAGCCGCGGCTCATGCCGGTTCGGTGGCCGTCGGGCAGC
The DNA here is from genome assembly GCF_000244975.1 of Saccharomonospora cyanea NA-134. Classification (NCBI taxonomy): domain Bacteria; kingdom Bacillati; phylum Actinomycetota; class Actinomycetes; order Pseudonocardiales; family Pseudonocardiaceae; genus Saccharomonospora; species Saccharomonospora cyanea. Next base: position 1,990,373 of record NZ_CM001440.1, read on the forward strand.
GAAACCGTCCAGCCACCCACCCGGCCCCCGAGATACGGCTGCCGCTCGACGAGTTCGACGGCGACTCCGCGTTCGGCCAGCCCGGTCGCGGCGGCCAGCCCGGCGATCCCACCGCCGACCACCACGGCGCGGCGCTGCGGGGCCACCGTGGGCGTGCCGGAGGGGGCTGCGATCGTGCGTCGCAGGCGGTCCCGGCCGAGCGGCGGGGTCACGGCGCTGCCCGGCACGGTGCGGGCGGCACGGTGGCCGCGACGGTGTGCAGGATGCCCCGCTGCCAGCCGCTCGCGGTGCTGTGTCGGACGCCGGTGTACCCGGCGTCGAGCAGGCGGCGTCGCAGCCGCGACGGGGAGTCGAAGCTCCGCGCGCTGCGCCACAGGTACCGGTGCAGCCGCGTGTCCCGGCTGACCAGCCACGCCGCCGGGATGATGACCGACCAGCTCACCGCGGTCCACACCAGCCGGGGCAGCGGGTGTTCGGTGAGGGTGTAGTCGTGCAGGACGAGCAGTCCGCGTGGCCGCAGGAGCCGGTGCAGCCTCGCCAGGGTCGCGTCCGGGTCGGCGACGTTGCGTAGCAGGTAGGCCGCGAACACCGCGTCGAACGGGCCGGAGATCGCCGGCGTCGGCAGGTCGTCCACGGCGGCGTGCACGAACCGCACCGATCCCGGCCACACCTTGCGCCGCGCGACCTCGACCATGCCCTCGGAGGCGTCCACGGCCACGACGTCCGGGTCGACGAGTGTGGACAGCAGGGCCGCCGTCGACGCCCCGGTTCCGCACCCGGCGTCCAGCACCCGGGCACCCGGTCCCACCGTCCGGGCCACGGTGCGGGCCGCGGACCGCAGGTGCGCGTGGTAGCCGGGGTTGAGGCCGACGAGCCGGTCGTAGTCCCGCGCGGCCCGGTCGAACGCCGAGGGCACGGCGAACCGGGACGGCTCCGCCCGCGCCGTCACGAGGCGCGCTCCCGCCGCTCGGCCCCCGTCCAGGCCAGCAGGACCGCGGTGACGAGGCTGAACCCGAACAGGAAGTCCTCGACGGGGATGTCGAAGGGAAACCGCAGGCCCAGGTGGTGAGCGGGGTCGTAGACGACCACCGGGGCGGAGAGCTTCGTCAGCCAGCCGTCCACCGGCACCTGGAAGGCCAGCACGATCGCCATCGTGATCCAGTACGCGCGGCGCCGGAACAGTCCCGTACGCAGCCACGCCAGTTCGGCGACGACCACGGCGACCACCGAGGCCAGTGCCGGCACCGTGTAGCCGAGGCCGCTCATTCGCGATCACCCACCCGCGTCCGGCGCACGGTCTCGATCCGGCGCACGGTCTCGAAGGTGAGCAACGCGCACAGCGGGATCGTCACGAAGAACAGCACCTCCTCGATCGGGAGACCGGGGGCGAGCCACGCTCCCAGCGTGTGTCCCGGCCTGATCTCCCACACGCCCGCCGCGATGGCTGCCACGTCCCAGGCCAGGAACAGCAGCGCGGGCGCCAGCGCGCGGGCCAGGCGGCGCGGCCGCCGGTACACCCGGGCCCCGGCGAACTCCAGCGGGAGCGTGATGGCGAGGCAGGCCGCGAGCACGAGCGCGTAGTGCCACTGGTCGGGTGGGAACGTCGCGGCGTTCGGCGGGGCGGGCATCAGCTCCACTCCTTCGTCGGGTCCGTCGGTTCGAAGCTCACCTGACGGCGCCGTAGCGGCGCGCTCCGGCGGGGTGGTCCGGCCCAGGTGCGCACCATCGTGCCGGTGGCCAGCGCCAGGCGGCGTGCGGCGCTCACCACGGCGCGGCCCGCGAAGACGTCGTAGCCCGCCTCGGCGATCACGTCGAGGATGCGTGAGTACAGCGTGAACGCGGTCGCCACACACGGCCGGGACTCCGGCCGCAGCAACGCGACCCCGGGCCATGCGCGCCGGTAGACGTGGCGGGTGCGCTCCACCTGGTCGGCCGTGGCGCGCCGCACCCTCGGGTCGGCGTGTCCCACCGTGCGACACCACAGCAGCAGCTCGCGGTCCACGCCGTACGCGGCCAGCTCGTCGGCGGGCAGGTAGACGCGGCCCCGGTCGAGGTCCTCGGCGACGTCGCGCAGGAAGTTGGTGAGCTGGAACGCCGAGCCGAGCGCGGCCGCGCGGGGAGCGGCCTCATCGGGATCGCACACGGTGCCCAGCACGGGCAGCAGTTGCAGGCCGATGACCTCGGCCGAGCCGTGCACGTACTCCTCCAGCGCCGCGCGCGTGGGATAGTCCGACGTGGTCAGGTCCATCCGCATCGACCGCAGGAACCGGGTGAACAGGTCGGGGTCGATGTCGTAGCGCGTCACCGTGTCCGTCAGCGCGGCGAGCACGGGATCGTCGCTGTGCCGCTCGGCGAGCGCCGTGCGCAGCGTCGCGTCGAGCGCCGCCAGCCGCGCGGTCGCCTCGTCGTGGGACAGGCCACTGTCCACGATGTCGTCGGCGTGCCGGGCGAAGCCGTACAGCGCGTGCACGGCGGGCCTGCGTGGTGCGGGCAGCAACCGCGTCGCGAGGAAGTACGTGCGCCCGTGCCGGGCGTTGAGCTGGCGGCAGCGCACGTAGGCCGCCCGGAGAGGGGGCTCGGTGACCTGTGCCGCCGCGAGTTCCCGGCGGACGGCACTGCGCATGGCGCCGCTCTCGGCGCTGCCCCGGCCGGCGAGCACGGTCCCCGCCGTCAGCGGGAGGTGTTGGACGGCACCGCGCGGTCGGTGGCGGTGCGGGTGTCCTCGGCTCCGGCCACGTCGCGGGGCTCGGCCTCGTGACCGGGAAGCTCCGGGGTGCGGCGAGTGCGCTTGAGCTCGGCCTCGTACGCGTGCCGCCGACCGGGCGTGAGCGCCCTGACCTCGTCGGCGAACTCCCGGAACACCCCGTAGTAGGTGTCCTCGTAGTCCTCGACCACTTGGTACGTCCAGCGTCCCGGAAGCACGTTGCGGCCCAGCAGCTCCCGGTCCAGCCGCGTGGCGAGCTCGGTGTGACCGGCGTCGCGCAGCATGCCGATCGCCTCCTCCAGAGTGAAGTCGGCGGTGCCGGTGAGGCGGTGGAACGCGTAGAGGTGACCTCGTGCCTCCTCCACCACTTCCAGCGCCTCGGTCAGCTTGCCCACGGCGCGCACGGTGGCGGTGTCGGGCTGCGATGTGTGCCTCATGGGTGGTCGGGTACCCGGAGTGTGCACTCGTGATGCGCGCCGGATGTTCCGGCGCGGCAGGACTGCCCAGGAGGTGACACCCGTGAGCACGGTCATGAAGGCTGTCGACGTGGACGTCCCGCTGTCCACCGCTTACAACCAGTGGACGCAGTTCGAGTCGTTCCCCGAGTTCATGGAGGGCGTCGAGCAGGTCCGCCAGCTCGACACCCACACCCACTGGGTGACCCGGGTGGCCGGTGTGACGCGAGAGTTCGACGCGACCATCACCGAGCAGCACCCGGACGAGCGGGTGGCGTGGGCCTCCGACTCGGGCCCGACCCACGCCGGAGTCATCACCTTCCACCGGCTCGACCCCAACCGCACCCGGGTCACGGCCCAGATGGACATCGACCCGGACGGCTTCCTGGAGAAGGTCGCCGACCGGACCGGGATGCTGGAGAGGCGCATCAACGGCGACCTGCACCGCTTCAAGGAGTTCGTCGAACGCCGAGGTCACGAGACGGGGGCCTGGCGTGGTGACGTTCCGCCGCCCCCGACGGCGGGGTCGTGACCGGCTCGGAGCCGCAGGCCGCGGTGATCACGGACACAGGACCCGGGTCGCCGTTCCGGAGCCCGACACAGCCCTGAGGAGACCGTGCCGGGCGTCGGCTCCCGCCCGCCTCGCCGTGGACGCCGAGCGAGCGTCGATCCAGCATCGCCTGCGGTCGCTGACCCATGCCCACCGAGCAGGCACTAACTCATCACCGTCCCACATTCCGGACTGGCTGCAGCCTGGTTGCAGCGACGTGTGACCTGGGTTTCTTAATCGATTCGCCTGTTCGGCGGGCGTGCGCGATATCTCGCGTCGGGGTACTCGGATACCCGCTGGCCAGCACGCTAGGGTGGCTGGTGGAACCCGAAGAAGTGTGAGCCCGGTTCCGGCCGGGCGGAACCCCCGAGGAGAGCAGAGCAGTGACGGTTCGCGTAGGCGTCAACGGCTTCGGCCGGATCGGCCGCAACTTCTTCCGCGCCGTGCAGGCCAGCGGCCACGACATCGAGATCGTCGCCTTCAACGACCTCGGTGACGTCGCCACGATGGCTCACCTGCTCAAGTACGACAGCATCCTGGGCCGGATGAGCGAAGAGGTCTCCGTCAGCGACGAGGGCATCGTCGTCGGCGGCAAGACGATCAAGGCCCTCGCCGAGAAGGACCCCGCCAAGCTTCCGTGGGGCGACCTCGGCGTCGACGTGGTCGTGGAGTCCACGGGCTTCTTCACCAAGGCCGAGGCCGCGAAGGCGCACATCGACGGCGGCGCCAAGAAGGTGATCGTCTCCGCGCCGGCCAAGGGTGAGGACCTCACCGTCGTCCTCGGGGTCAACGACTCGGAGTACGACGGGTCGCAGACCATCATCTCGAACGCCTCCTGCACCACCAACTGCCTGGCCCCGTTGGCGAAGGTGCTGCACGACGAGTTCGGCATCCAGCAGGGCCTGATGACCACGGTCCACGCCTACACCCAGGACCAGAACCTGCAGGACGGCCCGCACAAGGACCTGCGCCGCGCCCGTGCCGCCGCGCTGAACGTCGTGCCGACCTCCACCGGCGCGGCCAAGGCCATCGGTCTGGTGCTGCCCGAACTGAACGGCAAGCTCGACGGCTACGCGCTGCGCGTTCCCGTGCCGACCGGCTCCGTCACCGACCTCACGGTGACGCTGTCGAAGAGCGCTTCGCTCGAGGACGTCAACGCCGCCTACAAGGCCGCCGCCGACGGGCCGCTGAAGGGCATCCTCCGCTACAGCGAGGAGCCGATCGTGTCCTCGGACATCGTCACCGACCCGGCCTCGTGCATCTACGACGCGCCGCTGACCAAGGTCATCGACAACCAGGTGAAGGTCGTCGGCTGGTACGACAACGAGTGGGGCTACTCCAACCGCCTCGCCGACCTGGTGAAGCTCGTCGGCTCGAAGCTGTCCTGACGACATGGCGGTGAAGACTCTCGACGACCTGCTCGGCGAGGGCGTGAAAGGTCGGCGCGTGCTGGTGCGCGCCGACCTCAACGTGCCGCTCGACGGGCAGAAGATCACCGACGACGGCCGGGTCCGCGCCGCGCTGCCTTCCGTCCGGGCGCTCTCGGAGGCGGGGGCGCGAGTGATCGTGACGGCACACCTCGGCAGGCCCAAGGGCGCGCCCGATCCCGCGTTCTCCCTGCGGCCCGTCGCCGACCGGCTCGGCGAGCTGCTCGGCACCGAGGTGTCGCTGGCCGGTGACGTGGTGGGCGAGCAGGCGAAGGCCGCTGTCGCCGCGCTCGGTGACGGTGGCGTCGTGCTGCTGGAGAACGTGCGGTTCGACGCGAGGGAGACCAGCAAGTCCGAGGCGGAACGCGGTGAACTGGCTCGTGAGCTCGCTGCGTTGACGGGTGACGACGGCGCGTTCGTCTCCGACGGGTTCGGCGTGGTGCACCGCAAGCAGGCGTCGGTGTACGACGTCGCGCGTACCCTGCCCGCCTACGCGGGCGGCCTCGTGCTCGCCGAGCTGGAGGTGCTGCGGACCCTGACCGGCGACCCGGAACGCCCGTACGCCGTCGTGCTCGGCGGTTCCAAGGTGTCGGACAAGCTCGCCGTCATCGAGGCACTGCTGCCGAAGGTCGACCGACTCCTGGTCGGCGGAGGCATGTGCTTCACGTTCCTCGCCGCCCAGGGCCACGGTGTCGGCTCGTCGCTGCTGGAGAGCGACATGGTCGAGACCTGCAAGCGGTTGCTCGCCGAGGCGGGCGACAAGCTGGTGCTGCCCGTCGACGTCGTGGTGGCCGACGCGTTCGCGGCCGACGCCGACACGCGCACCGTGCCCGCCACCGGCATCGAGGACGGCTGGATGGGCCTCGACATCGGTCCCGAGACCGTGGCCGCGTTCGGGGCCGCGGTCCGCGACGCGCGCACGCTGTTCTGGAACGGCCCGATGGGCGTGTTCGAGATGGCGCCGTTCGCGGAGGGCACCAGGGGAGTGGCGACCGCGATCGCGGAGTCCCAGGCGTTCAGCGTCGTCGGCGGTGGCGACTCCGCCGCCGCCGTGCGTCTGCTGGGACTGCCGGAGGACGGTTTCTCGCACATCTCCACCGGAGGCGGTGCGTCCCTGGAGTATCTGGAGGGCAAGGAACTGCCCGGTGTCGCCGTGCTGAGTGAGGAGCGCTGATGGCCCGCAAGCCGCTGATCGCAGGCAACTGGAAGATGAACCTCAACCACCTCGAGGCCATCGCTCTGGTGCAGAAGATCGCGTTCTCGCTGCCGGAGAAGTACTACGCGAAGGTGGACGTGACGGTGCTGCCGCCGTTCACCGACATCCGTAGCGTGCAGACGCTGGTCGACGGCGACAAGCTCCTGCTCACCTACGGCGCGCAGGACCTGTCTCCGCACGACTCCGGCGCCTACACCGGGGACGTCTCGGGGGCGATGCTCGCCAAGCTCGGTTGCACCTACGTGGTCGTGGGTCACTCCGAGCGGCGCGAGTACCACGCCGAGACCGACGAGGTGGTGAACAAGAAGGTCCGCGCGGCCCTCAAGCACGGCATCAGCCCGATCCTGTGCGTCGGCGAGAAACTCGACGTGCGGGAGGCCGGCAACCACATCGAGCACACGACCTCGCAGCTCATCGCGGCACTGAAAGGCCTCAAGGCCGAGCAGGTCGAGCAGGTGGTCGTGGCGTACGAACCGGTCTGGGCCATCGGCACCGGCCGTGTCGCCACACCCGCCGACGCCGAGGAGGTCTGCGCCGCGTTGCGGTCCGCCTTGTCGGACAAGTACGGCGCCGAACTCGCCCAGGGAATCCGTGTGCTCTACGGCGGTTCGGTCAAGTCGGGCAACGTGGCCGACCTCGTGAAGTGCGACAACGTCGACGGAGCGCTCGTCGGTGGTGCCAGTCTCGACGGCGAGGAGTTCACCAAGTTGTGCGCTCTCGCCGCGGGCGGCCCACTCCCGTGACAGGGGTGGCGTTTACGCTACTCTTGAATTTCCCGCCACACGCAGTACACAGAGGATGACATGGAACTGTTCCTGCAAATTTTGTTGATCGTCTCCAGCGTGCTGCTCATCATCGCGGTGTTGCTGCACCGTGGTCGCGGCGGCGGGCTGTCGTCCCTGTTCGGTGGCGGTATGCAGTCGAGCCTCTCCGGTTCGAGCGTGGCCGAGAAGAACCTCGACCGCATCACGCTCGGACTCGGGGCGGTGTGGGTGATCGCCATCGTCGGGCTCGGCCTGCTGGTGAAACTCTGATCGACGTTGGCGTGCGAGGAGCGTACGCCAACTCATCTGGTGGGGTGACGATTCATGGTTGGCGGTAACGCGATTCGAGGCACGCGGATCGGGGCGGGCCCGTCCGGCGAGTCGGAGCGTGGGGAGGCTGCTCCGCGTCGCCGGATCTCCTACTGGTGCGCCAATGGGCACGAGTCGCGTCCGTCGTTCGCGATGGACGCGGAGATCCCGGAGGAGTGGGACTGTCCTCGGTGCGGTCTTCCCGCGGGGCGTAACAGGGAGAACCCTCCCGCGGCTCCCCGCACGGAGCCGTACAAGTCCCATCTGGCGTACGTGAAGGAGCGCCGCAGCGACGCCGACGGCGAGGCCATCCTCGCCGAGGCGTTGGAGCGGCTGCGGCGTCGCCGCGAGGGCTGACCAGCTCGGGCCCGCCCACCTCGGTGAGGGGGCGGGCCGGAGACGACAACAACACACGGGAAACCGCGAAGGCCACCTTTCCTGCGCCAGCCGCAGGGAAAGGTGGCCTTCACTTGCACAGGAAAAGCGGCCTTCGCGGTCAACCGAACGGGTAGTGGGCGTGAATACGGAAGCCGCCGTCGTCGGTGGCCTCGGTCTCGAACGTGCCGCCCAACAGCTTCGCGCGTTCGGCGAGCCCGGCGAGCCCGTAACCACCGCCGCGGGGCAGCGCGAGGTTGCGTCGTGACTTCGGGCTGTCGTTACGGACGTCCACGCACACGGTGTCGCGCGTGACCGACACGTTGACGAACGCGGTCGCACCGGGCGCGTGCTTGCGGACGTTGGTCAAACCCTCCTGCACCGTCCGGTATGCCGCCGCCGACACCTGCGCGGGCAGGGACGTCGGCACGTTCTCCACCCTGACCTGCACCGGCACACCGGCCTGCTGGACGAGGTCGTCGAGGTCACGGAGGTCCGCCTGGACGGCCATGTCGGCGCCCGACCGCAGAACCCCCACGAGTCCTCGGAGTTCCTCCAGCGTGCGCGTGCTGAGCGCGCGGATCGTGTCGGCGGTCTTCTTGGCGTCGTCGTCGACGTTCGCCGCGGACAGCACCCCCGCCTGCATGGCGATGAGCGTGATGTCGTGGGACACGACGTCGTGCATCTCCCGCGCGAGCCGAGCACGTTCCTCGGCGCGCACCGCCTGCGCGTGCAGTTGTCGTTCCCGGTCGCGGCTCGCGGCCAGTTCCGTCAGGCGGGCGGCCAGTTCCGTCCTCGCCGCGATCAGCAGCCCGATCGCCACGGGCATACCGGCCACTATCACCCCGTAGATGGCGTCGAGGATGTGCATCCGCCACGTGAGGGCGAGAAAGTCGGCCAGTGGCCAGAGCATGAACCGGCACAACCACACCAGCCCGGCACCGGTCCACATGTGCCAGTGGAACGGCTTGCGGCTCGCCAGCGATCCCAACGCGAACATGGCCGCGAGTTGGGCCCAGCCCGCGAAGAACCCGGGGACGGCGAGGACGACCGCGGTGAACGGCAACCTGCGGCGCAGCAGCAGCGCCGCGCAGCTGGCCGCGGAAAGATAGATTGAGTACGACGGCGCTTCCTCGGGAACCACCAGCCACACGTCGAGCATCGCGATGACGACGAACGCGATGTCTGTTGCCACCGCTGTGACAGCGGGATTTCTCGAGAGCACGCGTGACCGGACGGACAGTGCCGCGGTGTGTTTCCGCGGCGGATCGGCAGTCCCCGAGCCAGGACCGCTGACCGGGACTCCGGTGAGGGAGATTCCCTGTGTGGTCATTGGTTTCGACCTCTCGTCTTGTGGACTCGACACAGAGAGGTTTCTGCGGCCTGTCGGGGAGCGCAACCCCTGAGCCGTGTGCGGTTGCAACGAAACGCGCGGGACACGTGTGGTTCACGTGTCCCGCGCGTCGTCTCCGTTTCAGTGAGTGGGCTGGGCCTTCGCCGCTGCGGCCTTGTCGAGCAACCACACGGTGCGCTGTTTTCCGCGGGCTCCGGCCACCGGAAGGCTCACCGGGTCGGCGCCGGCCAATGCGAGGGCGACGGCGTCAGCCTTGGCCTCTCCCGCGGTGAGTAGCCACACTTCCTGGGCGGCGCGGATGGCGGGGAACGTCAGCGACAGCCGCGTGGGTGGCGGCTTCGGGCAGTCGCGGACGGCCACGACCGAAGCCCGGCCCTCCCGGGCGGCGGGGGTGTCCGGGAAGATCGACGCCGTGTGGCCCTCGCCGCCGAGCCCGAGCAGGAGCACGTCGAACGAGGGGACCTCCACCGCTGATCCGCTCGCTGTGCCGGTCGAACGGGCGGACGCGGCGAGCACTTCGGCGTAGGCCGCCGCCGCCGCGTCCGGGTCGTCGCCGAAGGCGCCGTCGGAGGCGGCCATCGGGTGGACCCGTGACTCGTCCACCGGCACATGGTCCAGCAGCGCCGCACGTGCCTGCTTCTCGTTGCGTTCGTCGTCGTCGGCGGGAACGAACCGCTCGTCGCCCCAGTAGACGTCCAGCCGCGACCAGTCCACGGCGTCACGGGCGGGGCTGCTGCGAACCTGTTCCAGTACGGCGATGCCCGTCCCGCCGCCGGTCAGCACGAGCGAAGCCGAACCCTTGCGTGCCTGCACCTCGCTGAGGGTGGCGAGCAGCCTCGCCGCGGTGGCCGCGGCGAGGACGTCCTGGTCGGGGTGGACGACGACAGTGGAGTCGGTGCCGGGAGTGGTGTTCATGCCTCCGTCTCCTTTTCCGCGTCCGGTGACGTCGGCATGGCCTTGTCCGTGTTCGAGTCTTCCGTGTTCCGCGTGTTCCCCGCGTTTCCCGTGTTCCGGGCCGCCTTCGCGGGCGGTTTCCGGCCCTTCCGCGCCGCCTTGTCCGTGACAGGCGAGGGCGACTTGGTGGGCTTGCGGGCGGGGGAGAACTTCGTGAGCCCGCGCAACGCGGCCTCGTAGACCTCGTCGGGATCGAGCCTGCGCAGTTCCTCGATGAGGCAGTCCCGGTTGTCCCGCCGGTGCAGCGCGATCCGCCGTGCGGGCTGCCCCGGCTGGGTCAACGTGCCCGTCTTGCCGTCGGGACGGTAGAGCTCGATGGGGCCTGAGGGCCGGTCGATGCGGACCGCCACGATGCCCTGTGCCTCGGTGGTCTTGACGCGCTTCACCGGAACGTTCAGGTACTCGGCAAGCCAGCCCGCGAGCAGCTCCGTCGAGGGTGAGTCGGCCTCGCCCGTGACCGACGCGCCGGTGATCGGCTCGTACGGTGGAAGGTCGAGCGCCGACACCAACTGCGCACGCCAGTTGGTCAACCGAGTCCACGCCAGGTCCGTGTCACCATCCACATAGGACTTACTGCGGGTGGTCAGGGCCCGGATGGGGTTGCTCTCGGCCGCCGAGTCGGTGATGCGGCGCTGCGCGAGCTGGCCGAGCTGGTCCTTCGACGGCGCCTTAGGTCCCTTGCCCGGCCACCACGTGACGGTGGGCGTGTCGGGCAGCAACAGCGGCACCACCGCGCTCCTGCCCTGGTTCGCGAGCGGCCCGTACAGGCGCAGCACGATGACGTCACTCGCGCCCGCGTCGCCGCCGACGCGGATCTGACCGTCGATGCGCGGAGCTGCCGTGCGCGCTCCCTTGGCCACCACGATCACACGCGACGGGTGCTCACGACTCGCCTCGTTGGCCGCGTCGATGGCGTCTTCGAGTTGCTCGTCGTCCTCCGCGGCGATCACCAGCGTCAGCACCCGGCCCAGCGCCACCGCCCCGCCACGCTCACGGATCTCGACGAGCTTCTTGTTCAACTGCGACGTCGTGGTCGACGGCAGATCGATGATCATCGAAGTCTCCTGTGTTGATCCCCGGAAGCCGGCCCGGTGTCGGTCACGGACGCCTCCAGTGTCTTGCGGGACCTCCGCACCCGGTCGGCGTCCCTGACCGCCGAAAAGTGTCGGTCACGGACGCCTCCAGTTGCGGCCCGTGCGTGCCAGCATCGCCTCCGCCGACGGCGGCCCCCACGACCCCGGCTCGTACGGCTCCGGGGTGCCGAGCTTGGCCCAGTGGTCGAGCACCGGGTCGAGAATCTGCCAGGACAGCTCGACCTCCTCGTTGCCGGGGAACAACGACGGCTCGCCCAGCAGCACGTCGAGGATCAGCCGCTCGTAGGCCTCCGGCGAGCTCTCGGTGAACGCGTGTCCGTAGCCGAAGTCCATCGTGACGTCGCGGACTTCCATCGTCGTGCCCGGCACCTTCGAGCCGAAGCGCATCGTCACGCCCTCGTCGGGCTGGACCCGGATCACCAGCGCGTTCTCACCGAGCTCCTCGGTGGACGTCGAGTCGAACGGCAGGTGCGGTGCCCTCTTGAACACCACGGCCACCTCCGTGACTCGCCGCCCCAGCCGCTTGCCCGTGCGCAGGTAGAACGGCACGCCCGCCCAGCGGCGGTTGCGCACCTCCAGGGTCACGGCCGCGTACGTCTCGGTGGTGGAGTCCTTGGGGAAACCCTGTTCCTGGTTCAGGCCCGGCACCTTCTTGCCGCCCTGCCAGCCCCCGGTGTACTGGCCTCGCGCCGTGGTCTCGTCGAACGGGCCCACGGCCTTGGTCGCCCCCAGCACCTTCACCTTCTCGGCGCGCAACGCCCTCGGATCGAACGACACCGGCTCCTCCATCGCCGTGAGGGCGAGCAGCTGGAGCAGGTGGTTCTGGATGACGTCGCGGGCCGCGCCGATGCCCTCGTAGTATCCCGCCCGACCACCGAGGCCGATGTCCTCGGCCATCGTGATCTGTACGTGGTCGACGTAGTTCGCGTTCCAGAGCGGTTCGAACAACTGGTTCGCGAACCGCAGGGCCAGGATGTTCTGCACCGTCTCCTTGCCGAGGTAGTGGTCGATGCGGAACACCGAATCCTCGGGGAAGACGTCGTTGACGACGGCGTTGAGTTCCCTGGCGCTGGCGAGGTCGTGACCGAACGGCTTCTCCACGACGACCCGTCGCCACACGTCCTCACTGGACTCCGCGAGCCCGCAGCGCGCGAGCTGCTTGGTCACCACGGGGAACGCCCACGGCGGGATGGACAGGTAGAACGCGGTGTTGCCGCCGGTGCCGCGTTCCTCGGTCAGCTTCTTCACGGTCTCGGCGAGCTGGTCGAACGCGTCGTCGTCGTCGAAGGACCCCTGGACGAACCTGATGCCCTCGGCCAGCCGGTTCCACACCGACTCCCGGAACGGCGTCCGCGCGTGCTCGGCCACGGCGTCGTGCACCTGCTGACCGAAGTCCTGGTCCGCCCACTCCCGGCGGGCGAAGCCGATGAGCGAGAAACCCGCGGGCAGCAGACCCCGGTTGGCGAGGTCGTAGATCGCGGGCATGAGTTTCTTACGCGACAGGTCGCCGGTGACGCCGAAGATCACCAGGCTCGACGGCCCGGCGATCCTCGGCAGCCGCTTGTCCCTCGGGTCGCGTAGCGGGTTGGTCCAACCTTGCCTCATCGAGTGAGCTCCTGTACGGCTCGGACCACGTCCGCGAGGCCCGCGGCCCGGTCGGTGAGGTGCAACCGGAGCACGGGCCTGCCCGTGTCGGCCAGCACCTGCCCGTCACCGAGGGCCTGGGCCAGCTGCAACGTGCTGAGTGTGTAGGGGCGGCCCGGCACCGCCACGTCCTCCTCGACCGACCCCGTGATCTGGAGGAAACTGCCGTTCCGGTGACCGCCCTTGTGGTACTGCCCGGTGGAGTGCAGGAAGCGGGGCCCCCAGCCGAAGGTGGTCTGCCGTCCCGACCGCCGCGCGAGCTCGCTCCGCAGCAGGGTGGCGGACGCGTCGTCGAGCCGGTCGAGGTAGGCCTGCACGGCGAGGTAGCCGTCGTCGGCGACACCGTCGACGAACTCCCGCAGCACGTCGGTGAGCGTGCCGGTCCCCGCGTCACCCACGGCGCCGTAGACCTCCACCGGGCCGATCACGGCCGACGGCTCCTCGGTGCCGGAGAGCGCCTGTGGGTTGTCGAGCAACGACCGCGCGGCCTTCTTCGCGGCCTCCACGTCGGGCTGGTCGAACGGGTTGATGCCGAGCAGCCTGCCCGCCACCGCGACGGCGTACTCCCACAGCAGGAACTGCGCCCCGAGCGGCCCGGCGGTCGAGATGGCCGCGCCCTCCACGGACGGACCCACGGCCACGGCGGTGGCGTCCGCTCCCGCGTCGGCGAAGCCGGGCGCGGTCGGACCCTCGACCACCACGGGCAGCAGGCCGGTGCCCTGCTTGCCGGTGGACTCGGCGATGAGCTGCTCGGCCCAGTCGCCGAAACCGGCGATGCCGGACCCGGTGTCCGCGAGCACGACCTTCTCAGCGCCGTCGGCGTGCGCGGCGGCCAGCGCGGCGGCCATGCGGAGAGCCGGGTTGTCCGGGGAGTCGGTGGCCAGTGTCTCGACCACGCCCGCGGCCTGGTCGAGCAGCCGCGCGACGTCCGCACCCGCCAGCCCCGCGGGCACGAGGCCGAACGCGGTCAGCGCGGAGTAGCGGCCACCCACGTGCGGGTCGGCGAGGAAGACCTTCCGGTAACCCTCCGACTCGGCGAGCTCGGCCAGGGGCGAGCCGGGATCGGTGACGACGATCATCCGTCGGGCGGCGTCGATTCCGGCCTTGGCGAACGCCTCGGCGAAGATACGCCGGTGGCTGTCGGTCTCCACGGTGGTGCCGGACTTCGACGACACCACGAGTGCCGTGCGTTCGAGGTCACCGGCGAGAGCGTCGGCCACCTGGCCCGCGTCGGTGGTGTCCAGCACGGTGAGCGCCACGCCCTCGGTGCCGGTGATCACCTCCGGTGCGAGCGACGAGCCGCCCATTCCCGCGAGGACGATCCGGTCGACGCCCTCCGAACGCAGGTCCGTCCGCAACGCCTCGACCTCACCGATCAGCGGTCGCGAGCTCTTGTGCAGCGTGGTCCACGACAGGCGGATCGACGCTTCCGGTTCGGCCTCGTCGCCCCACAGCGTCGCGGTCTGCGCGGCGAGCGCGCTCGCCACCCGGTCGGAGACGAGCCGGTCCACCAGCGGGCGCGCCGCGTCGGCGAGGGCGGCGTCGGTGATGTCGACCGTCGTGTGCTCCGCCATCAGCTCTGCGCCTTCGCCGAGTCCAGCTGGCCGCGGACCGTGTCGAGCAGTTCGGCCCAGGACTTGTCGAACTTCTCCACGCCCTCGTCCTCGAGCGTGCGGAAGACGTCGCTGATGTCGATGCCGGCGGCGGAGAGCCGGTCGAACACCTGCTGCGCCTGCGCGGCCGTGCCCGTCACGGTGTCACCGTGGACGTTCGCGTGGTCCGCCGCGGCTTCGAGGGTCTTCTCGGGCATCGTGTTGACGGTGCCCGCGACGACGAGTTCGTCCACGTACCGGGTGTCGGAGTAGTCCGGGTTCTTCACGCCGGTGGAGGCCCACAGCGGGCGCTGCGGGTTGGCTCCCGCCTCCTTGAGCGCCGCCCAGCGCTCACCGGCGAACAGCTCCTCGTACGCGGCGTAGGCGAGCCGGGCGTTGGCGATGGCGGCCTCGCCGCGCAGGGCCAGCGCCTCGTCGCTGCCGATGGCCTCCAGCCGCTTGTCCACCTCGCTGTCGACACGCGAGACGAAGAACGACGCCACCGACTGGATCCGCGACAGGTCGTGCCCGTTCGCCTTCGCCTGCTCCAGACCGGCGAAGAACGCCTCGATCACGGCGCGGTAGCGCTCCACCGAGAAGATCAGGGTCACGTTGACGCTGATGCCGTCGGCCAGGGTCCGCGTGATGGCGGGCAGGCCCTGCTCGGTGGCCGGGATCTTGACGAAGATGTTGGGCCGGTCGACGGTCTTCCACAGCTCCTCGGCCTCGGCCACGGTGCGCTCGGTGTCGCGCGCCAGCCCGGGGTCGACCTCGATCGACACGCGGCCGTCGACGCCGTTCGTGGCGGTGTAGACGTCGCGGAAGAGGTCCGCTGCCTCACGCACGTCGCTGGTGGTCAGCTCGCGGACGGCGGCGTGTACGTCCGCGTCGCGCGCGGCGAGCTCGCGGATCTGCTCGTCGTACGCCTCGCCCTTCGACAGGGCACCCGCGAAGATGGTCGGGTTGGTGGTGACCCCGACAACGTGCTTGTCGCGGATCAGTTCTGCGAGGTTGCCGGAGCGCAGCCGCTCCCGCGACAGGTCGTCGAGCCAGACCGACACTCCTGCCTCGGACAGCTGGGCCAGCCTGTTCGTGTTGCCCATGACGTCATCCCTTCCCACGTTTCGACTCCTCGCGGGTGGGCGTCGCGTCGTTACCGCGACGCCCACCCGCCGGACTGCGTGCCGCGACGTCAGCTCTTGGCCAGCGAGCGGCGGGCCGCGGCCACCACGGCCTCGGTGGTGATCCCGAACTTCTCGAACAGCGTCTTGTAGTCGGCAGAGGCGCCGAAGTGCTCGATCGACACGATCTCGCCCGCGTCACCCACGAACCGGTACCACGGCTGGGCCACGCCGGCCTCGACCGCGACCCGCGCCTTGACGGTCGGCGGGATGACGGCGTCGCGGTAGGCCTGGTCCTGCTGGTCGAACCACTCGACGCACGGCATGGACACCACGCTGGTGGGCGTGCCCTCGGCCTCGAGCACCTCACGGGCCTCCACCGCGAGCTGCACCTCCGAGCCCGTGGCGATGAGCACGACCTCGGGGGAGCCGTTCGACGCCTCGGCGAGCACGTAACCGCCCTTGGCCACACCCTCGGTGTCGGTGCCCTCCAGCACCGGCACGTTCTGGCGGGTCAGCGCCAGCCCCGTGGGGGCTTCGGTGTCCTCCAGCGCCGCCTTCCACGCCGCCGCGGTCTCGTTGGCGTCGGCGGGTCGCACGACGTTCAGTCCGGGGATCGCGCGCAGCGAGGCGAGCTGCTCGATCGGCTGGTGTGTCGGACCGTCCTCGCCGAGGCCGATCGAGTCGTGCGTCCACACGTACACCACGGGCGCCTTCATCAGCGCGGCCAGCCGGACCGACGGCCGCATGTAGTCGCTGAAGATGAGGAACGTCGCGCCGTAGGGGCGCGTGCCGCCGTGCAGGGCGATGCCGTTGAGGATCGCGCCCATGGCGTGCTCACGGACGCCGAAGTGCAGGTTCCGGCCGTACGGGTGCGTGGTGAACATCCCCGTCGACGCGCTCTCCGGCCCGAAGGAGTCGGAGTTCTTGATGATGGTGTTGTTGCTCTCGGCCAGGTCGGCCGACCCGCCCCACAGCTCCGGCAGCACCTCGCCGATGGCGTTGAGGACCTCGCCGGACGCCTTGCGGGTCGCGATGCCCTTGGCGTCGGGCTCCCAGCTCGGCAGCTTCTCGGCCCACCCGGACGGCAGCGTCCGGGTGCGCAGCCGGTCGGCCAGCTCCTTGCGCTCCGGGTTGGCCTGAGCCCACGCGTCGAAGGCCTGCTGCCACTTCTCCCGCTCGGCCCTGGCGCGCTCGCCGATCTTGCGCGTGTGGGTCAGCACGTCGTCGTCGATGTGGAAGCTGACCTCGGGATCGAAGCCCAGCGCCTCCTTGACGGCGGCGACCTCGTCGGCGCCGAGGGCCGCGCCGTGGGCCTTGCCGGTGTTCATCTTGTTCGGCGCGGGATAACCGATGACGGTGCGCAGCAGGATGAACGACGGGCGCGTCGTCTCCGCCTTCGCGGCCTCGATGGCCCTCTCGAACGCGACGACGTCCTCACCGCCGTCGACCACCTGCACGTGCCAGCCGTAGGCCTCGTAGCGCTTGGCCGTGTCCTCGGACAGCGCGATGTTGGTGTCGTCCTCGATGGAGATCTTGTTGTCGTCGTAGACGACGACGAGGTTGCCCAGTTCCTGCCTGCCCGCGATGGAGGACGCCTCGGATGTCACGCCCTCCTCGATGTCGCCGTCGGAGGCGATGACGTAGATGTAGTGGTCGAACGGGCTCTCGCCACGAGGCGTGTCCGGGTCGAGAAGGCCGCGCTCGCGCCGCGCCGCCATCGCCATGCCCACCGCGTTGGCCAGGCCCTGACCGAGCGGGCCGGTGGTGGTCTCGACGCCGGGCGTGTGCCGGTACTCGGGGTGGCCGGGGGTCGCCGACCCCCACTTCCGGAGCTGCTTGAGGTCCTCCATCTCCAGCCCGTAGCCGGCGAGGAACAGCTGGAGGTAGAGCGTGAGGCTGCTGTGCCCGGCCGACAACACGAACCGGTCCCGCGCGGGCCACTCCGGGTCGGCGGGGTCGTGGCGCATGACGCGCTGGAACAGCGAGTAGGCCACCGGCGCCAGGCTCATGGCGGTGCCGGGGTGCCCGCTGCCGCAGTGCTCGACGGCGTCGGCCGCCAGCACGCGGATCGTGTCCACCGCGCGGGTGTCCAGATCCGTCCAGTCGGCCGGATAGTTCCGGCGCAACAGTGGGTTGTTCTCCGAAGGGGCGATCTCCGACACTGACTCGGCTCCCTGAGGTCTCGCACGTTGGCTGTTCACTTGCCCGGTTACCCGGTCGTGGCCGTCACAGACGATCTTAATCGATCCTGAACCCCGTGTGCCTGCCGTCTCAGCAGACCTGGCCTGCACGGATTCGACACTGTGGCGAGCTCCGGTGGCGGGTACCGGTGAATTCGAGGGCCAGCCTAGTCGACGCGGGTGGGTCGGTCGGAGATCATGGGCACGCCGGGGACGCGGTTCGCCGCGAGTGCCGGACCGGCGTGACGTGGGTCCCCTCGCCGGGTGCCGCCGGGCGGTGTCCGCTCGCGCTCTACTACGATCTGTCAAGGTATCGCGTCCATGCCGACGCCCGAGACGAAATCAAGGCACAGGGAGCGAGATGTCGTTGGTGAACGCTGCGCACGGGCGCAGTGAGCACACCAGCGCCGTGCATCCCACTGGCGAGTCGGAAGCTGGTGGCCGGCGAGGTCTGCGTGAGGTCATCGGCGCGTACGCCGCGCTCGCCAAACCGAGGGTGATCGAGCTGCTGCTCGTCACCACGATTCCCGCGATGTTCCTCGCGGGCCGGGAGATCCCGTCGCCGTGGCTGGTGCTGGCCACGCTCGTCGGCGGCACGATGGCCGCGGGCAGCGCCAACGCGCTGAACTGTGTCATCGACGCCGACATCGACAAGGTGATGAACCGGACCCGGCGGCGTCCGCTGGTGCGGGACTCCGTGCCGAGGCGCAACGCGCTGATCTTCGGTATCGCCCTGGGAGTGGCCTCGTTCGGGCTGCTCTACGCGACGGTGAACCTGCTCGCCGCGGTGCTCGCGGTCGTCACGATCCTCTTCTACATCTTCGTGTACACGTTGGTGCTCAAGCGGCGGACACCGCAGAACGTCGTCTGGGGCGGCGCGGCGGGCTGCATGCCGGTGGTCATCGGCTGGGCCGCCGTCCAGGGCACCGTGGAGTGGCCCGCGTTCGTGATGTTCGGGGTCATCTTCTTCTGGACGCCGCCGCACACGTGGGCGCTCGCGATGCGGTACCGGGAGGACTACGAGCGCGCGGGCGTGCCCATGCTGCCCGTCGTGGCCACCCCGAAGCACGTGGCGAAGCAGATCCTCGTGTACTCGTGGGTCATGGTGGCGTGGACGTTGTTGCTGATCCCGGCCACCAGTTGGCTCTACACGGCGTTCGCCGTGCTGGCGGGCGCGTGGTTCCTCTTCTACGCGCACCGGCTGTACGCGGGTGTGGCACGGGGTGAGAAGACGAAGCCGATGGCGCTGTTCCACCGGTCGAACACGTATCTGATGATCGTGTTCGTGGCGCTCGCCGTGGACGCCGCGATCGGTATGCCGGTGCTCGGGCTCCCGTTCTAGCCCGCCCGTCGTCCACCGCGTCACCGGATGGGGGGACGCGGGAATTACCCGCGTTCCGCGTTCGTTATTCCTGGGCCATTCCGTCCCCCGACCGCGAAAGTGGGCTGATTGTGTCCGTGTCCCCGCATCATCGGGAACCCGACAGCACAATGACGTTCGACCCGCAGACCTCGAAGCCGAAGCAGGCCAGGAGCGCCGAGATCGCCGCGGAGCAGGCGTACGTCTCGATGCTCTACGACCGGCTCGACGCCGAGCGCGAGCTCGCCGACCGCAGGCTCACCGACACGCTGCGCGCTTCGGGAGGGCCACCGCAGGCGGCGGCCGAACGTGAGGCGGCCACCGCCACCTACAGCGACCGGCTCGCCCAGCTCAAGTCCGTGGAGCAGGGGTTGTGCTTCGGCAGGCTCGACTTCGCCGAAGGCGCCGCCGACGACGACCCGACCATCTACATCGGCCGTGTCGGCCTGTTCGACGAGAGCGACGACTACCGTCCGCTGCTCATCGACTGGCGGGCGCCCGTCGCGCGCCCGTTCTACCTCGCCACGGCGGCCTCCCCGGAGGGCGTCCGCCGCCGCAGGCACATCCGGACGCTGAGCCGCCGGGTCGTCGGCATCGACGACGAAGTGCTGGACCTCGGCGCGGGCGAACACACCGACCACCTCGGTCTCGCGGGTGAGGCCGCGCTGCTGTCGGCGCTGGAGCGCAGACGCACCGGCGAGATGTCCGACATCGTGTCCACCATCCAGGCGGAGCAGGACCGCATCATCCGCGCCGACCTGAACGGTGTGCTGGTGGTGCAGGGCGGCCCCGGCACCGGCAAGACCGCCGTGGCGCTCCACCGCGCCGCGTACCTGCTCTACACCTATCGCAGGCAGCTCACCACGCGCGGTGTGCTCGTCGTCGGGCCCAACAGTACGTTCCTGCGCTACATCGGACAGGTGCTGCCGTCGCTGGGTGAGACGGGCGTGCTGCTCTCCACCATCGGTGAGCTGTTCCCCGGGCTGTCCGCCACGGGGATCGACAGCCCCGAGGTCGCGGAGATCAAGGGCAGGCTGGAAATGACCGAGGTGCTCGCGCAGGCCGTGCGGGACCGCCAGACCGTTCCCGATGACGTCCTGGAGGTGCCGGTCGAGGGCGGGGAGGTCCTGGTTCTCGACCGTGAGACGTGTGAGCGGGCGAGGTCGAAGGCGCGCCAGACGCTGCGGCCCCACAACCTCGCGCGCCGGGTGTTCGTGGACCGACTGCTCGACGCGTTGGCCGACCAGTCGGTGCGGAAACTCGAGTCGGACGTGCTCGACGACCTGCCCGAGATCCCGCTGGCGGCCGACGAGACGGACAGCGGTCCCATGCTCGACGCGCGCGACCACGCCACCATCCGCCAGGAACTGGCCGAGGACCCGGCGGTGCAGGCCGCGCTGCAGTCGCTGTGGCCGAAGCTCACCCCGCAGGAGCTGCTCAGCGACCTGCTCACCGACTCCGAACGCCTGGGCTCGGCCGCCGCGGACGTCCTGGCGGAGGAGGAGTGGCGGACGCTGCTGCGCAGGCCGGGGTCGCTGTGGACGCCCGCCGACGTGCCGCTGCTGGACGAGCTCGCCGAACTGCTGGGCGAGGACGACACCGAGGCCCGCGCCCGCAGGGAACGGCAGCGCCGTGAGGAACGCGCCTACGCCGAGGGCGTGCTGCACGTCCTGGAGCAGGACGACGAGATCATCGATGAGGAGGTCGTCCGGGTACGCGACGTCCTCGACGCGGAGCTGCTGGCGGAGCGGCAGGAGGCCGCCAGTGACCTCACCGCGGCCCAGCGTGCGGCGCTCGACCGCTCCTGGACGTTCGGGCACGTCATCGTCGACGAGGCCCAGGAACTGTCGGAAATGGACTGGCGGTTGCTCATGCGCCGATGTCCCAGCCGGTCGATGACCTTGGTGGGGGACGTGTCGCAGACCGGATCGGCCGCGGGCACTTCGTCGTGGGACCGGGTGCTGCGGCCGTACGTCGCCGACCGCTGGCGGTTCCGTGAGCTCACCGTGAACTACCGCACACCCGCCGAGATCATGGAGCTGGCCTCCGCGGTGCTCGCCGAGATCAACCCTCGGCTGTCCGCCCCCAGGTCGGTGCGCAAGTCCGGCGTCGAGCCTTGGCAGCGATCGAGTTCCTCCGACTCGCTCGCCGCGGACGTCCGCCGATGGGTGGACGAGGAACTGGCCGCACTCACGCGGGAGCGGGGAGGTGGGACGCTCGCGGTGCTGTGCCCGGATTCCGAGGAGGGACGCCTGGCGGCCGAGCTCGCCGGGACGCAGGCCGCCGCGGGACTCGACGACACGGAGGACAACCCGAGGGTGTCCGTGCTCACCGTGGACCGGGCGAAGGGGCTGGAGTTCGACGCCGTGCTCGTGGTGGACCCGGAGGGCATCGTCGCGGCGTCGCCGCGGGGCCTCAACGACCTGTACGTGGCTCTCACCCGGGCCACTCAGCGGTTGGGCATCGTCCACACGGCATCGCCGATGCCCGCACTCTCAGGCGAGCAAAGGTCCTCGTCGGCGGCCGGATAGGGTGTCAACCATGCGCAACGCTGGCAAGATCATTACCGTGGCGGCCGTCGCCGCGGCGCTCGCGGCGTGCTCGCCGCCGAACGAGCAGCCCTCGGACCTGCCTCCAGGAGCCGACACCACGCCGTCGGAGCAGGCGGCGCAGCCCGCACAGGGCACCCAGCGGCCGACGTCGCCCACGTCGCCGCAGGGCGACCAGGGCGAGGCCTGCACGGCCGAGGACATCGAGGTCGCTCAGGCCGGTGAAGGCGAGGGCTACCAGGTCACGATCCCCCAGGACTGTGCGGCGCCGACCGAGTTGCTGACCCGCGAGCTGCAGCCCGGCACCGGTCAGCCCGCCGCCGAGGGCGACCAGCTCGACGTCGACTACTCGATCGTTTCGTGGTCGGACGGCGAGGTGAAGGAGAACTCCTTCGGCGAGCTCGGTGTGCTGAGCGTCCAGCTCGGTGAGCAGCAGCCGGGATTCGAGGGGTGGAACGAGGCGTTGCAGGGTGCCCAGGAGGGCACGCGGCGTCTGGTCGTCGTGCCCCAGGACATGGGCTTCGCCCAGGACAGCGACCACCCCCTGGCCGGCGAGACCCTCGTGGTGGTCGCCGAGGTCGTGGACATCGCGCCGCAGCAGTGACCCACCTGCCCGCGTCGTGAGTGGACGTGGCGTTTCCCGCCCGTCCACTCACGACACGCGCGTCAGGGCAGCAGCAGCACCTTGCCGGTGGTACGGCGTCCTTCCAGATCCTCGTGGGCCTTCCGGGCGTCGGTCAGCGCGTACCGCGCGCCGATCCGGACGGTCAGCCGTCCCTTGGCGAGTCCGTCGAACAACTCGCCGACCCGCCACTCGAGTTCCTGCCGGGTGCGCGTGTAGTCGGCGCTCGTGGGACGCGTGAGGAACAACGAACCGCCCTTGTTGAGACGTTGCGGGTCGATCGGGGGCACCGGCCCGCTCGCCGCGCCGAACAGCGCGAGAAGGCCGCGCGGACGCAGGCAGGACAGGCTGCCCTCGTAGGTCGAGGCGCCGACGCCGTCGTACACCACGTCGACGCCCTCGCCGTGGGTCAACTCGCGAGTGACGGTCACGAAGTCCTGCTCGGTGTAGCGGATGACCTCGTCGGCACCGGTGTCACGGGCCAGCCGCTCCTTCTCCGGTGTCGACACCGTGCCGATCACCCGCGCTCCCCGGGCTTTCGCCAACTGCGTGAGAAGCAGCCCGACACCACCCGCCGCCGCATGCACCAGCACGGTCTCACCCTCCCTGACGGGATGGGTGGACGCGGTGAGGTAGTGCGCGGTGATGCCCTGCAGCATGACCGCGGCCGCCGTCTCCTCCGACACACCCTCGGGAATCCTCACCGCGACGTCGGCGGGCACGACGGTCTGCCCGGCGTAGCTACCCGGCACTCCCTGCCAGGCCACCCGGTCGCCTACCGAGAGTTCGGTGACCCCGTCACCCACCGCGACCACCCGGCCCGCGCCCTCCATACCCGGCGTGTAGGGCAGGGGCACCGGGTAGATGCCACCGCGCTGGTAGGTGTCGATGTAGTTGACCCCGGCCGCGACCACCTCGACCAGGATCTCCCCCGGTCCTGGCGCCGTGACGTCGATGTCGGCGACGTCGAGCACCTCCGGTCCTCCGGTCCGTTCGATGCGGATCGCCGTGACCATGCGTGTCCTCCTCCTGATCCGTGTGGTTGTGTGACCTCCACTCAACACGATCTTCTTCGGGAACCGAGGGCGGCGTCGTCGGCGTACCCTGATGAATGCGACGTACCTCATCGCGTGACGTCTTCGGGAATCGCACGCGCCGTCTCGGCGCTGGTCTTCAACGTGGTACTGCCTGTCGCTCTCGGATTCACGGCGGCGTTCCTCTTCGCCGCCTCGGCGGCGCTGCAACGCCGCGCGGTGTTGCACGCGGCCGATTCCGACTCCGAGCACCGGGCCAGCACTCACCGGCTTCCCGTGCTGTGGCTGTTCCGACGGCTGCTGCGGCAGCGGGTGTGGCTCGCGGGGTGGACCACGAACCTCGGGGGGTTCGCCAGTCAGGCCGCCGCGTTGCACTTCGGCTCGGTCGCTCTGGTGCAACCGCTGCTGGTGACCCAGTTGCTCTTCGCGCTGCCCATGGCGTCCGCGGCCGTGCGCCGATGGCCTCCGTTGCGGGACTGGCTCGCCGCTCTCGCCATCACCGGTGGTGTGGCGCTGTTCCTGTCCGTGGAGGGTGCGGCGCCGATGGAGGGCGAGCCGGACCGCGATCGGCTCGTGATCGCGGTCGTGGTGGCCGCGCTCACGATCGTCACGCTGTTGCAGATCGCCCAGCATCAGGGACCGCTCGCCTACAGCGCGCTCGTCGCCGCGGGCGCGGGAATCTGCTACGCGATGAGCGCCGCCATGATGAAGCTCACCGCGGACAGCCTGGCCGACGAGGGAGTGGCCGCGACGGCCAAGGACTGGCCGGGTTACCTGCTCGCCGTCACGACGTTGTCGGGGCTCGTCCTCGGCCACCAGGCCTACGGGTCGGGTTCCCTCTCGGCGGCGGTGGCCGTGATGTCCACCGTGAACCCCGGTGTGAGCTTCACGATCGGACTGCTGGTGTTCAACGCCGTGCCCTCCACCGAACCGGGCCCGCTCGCCGCCGTGGGCGTGGCGGGCGTCCTGCTGGTCGTCGGCGCGCTCGGCCTGGCGCACTCGCCTGCTGTGAGGTTAGAGACACGTAGCACCGCGACACACGGAGTTTACCCCATTCGAGGTAACGTTTAGGACACGGCCCGGGCGGGTGAGTCATCCTGGCGATGAGGACACGTCCGCCCGGCGTCACGGCCGTTCCCCCCGGCCCTGGCCCCGACCCGAAAGATCCCTCATCGTGCCCCACAACGCTTCGGATTCGTCCGACGACCGGCGCCTGGTCATCGAGATCCCGCACCTGCGGGCCACCATCACCCACGCCGTCGTGCTGGCACTGGAAACGGCGGTCGTGCCCACGCTGCTGTTCATGCTGCTGCTGAACGTGGCCGGCCTCGTCCCCGGGCTGGTGGCGGTTCTCGGCTGGAGCGCGTTCGTCATCGGTATGCGCAGGCTGCTGCGCCGCCAGGTGCCGCACACGCTCCTGCTGGCCACCGGCATGCTGGTGGCCAGAGCACTGTTCGCGCTCGTCACGTCCAGCGCCGTCGTCTACGTGCTCCAACCGGTCGTCGGATCGGTGTTCATGTTCCTGCTGTTCGTCGGCAGCGCGATGCTCGGCAAGCCAATCACGGCGCGGCTCGCCCGCGACTTCGTGCACC
This sequence comes from Saccharomonospora cyanea NA-134, assembly GCF_000244975.1. Taxonomy (NCBI): domain Bacteria; kingdom Bacillati; phylum Actinomycetota; class Actinomycetes; order Pseudonocardiales; family Pseudonocardiaceae; genus Saccharomonospora; species Saccharomonospora cyanea. The sequence continues at coordinate 2,015,272 of NZ_CM001440.1, forward strand.
TACCGGCCGAACTCTTCGCCCACCAGCGGGTGCAGAAGGTGTTCGTCAACGTCGCCCTCATGTGGGGCGGGTCGCGGTTGCTCGACGGCGCCATGACCCTCGCGTTCCTGCAGTGGAGCGTCGACGCCGGGTTGTTCTCCCGTGGCGTGCTCAGCGGCCTGTTGACGGCGCTCACCATCGCGATCTGCGCAGGACACGGTTGGCGCTCGTTGCGTTCACTGCCTGACGTGACCCTCCGGCTCGGCCGCAAGCCCACCCCCGCACCCGTGCCCGCCTGATCCGCGCCGCCGCCGTCACCCTGCCGATCGCGCGTGTGCGCGGCACCGTCCGGTGCGTGGTATACGGAGGGTGTGCTCACGGCAGGGTCGGTGACGGGCACCACCCCAGGCCCCACCGGCAAACGGCGGCGCCGGCGTCCGAGGTGGTGGGTCGAGATCCTGCTCGGACTCGTCCTCTTCGGCGTGTATTCGCTGCTGGGTGGGCTCCCGCTGCCCGGACACGACCGGCGGGCCGTCACCAACGGTGAGGACATCCTCGCTCTGGAGGCCGCGCTCCACACCGACTTCGAGCGGTCGGTGAACCACTGGATCGCCGACCGTGGCTGGCTCACGATCGTGGCCAACTACGAGTACGCGTTCAGCTATCTCGCCGTCACGCTGATCACGCTGGTGTGGCTGTATCGGCGCAGGCCCGAACACTACGTGTGGGGGCGCAACGCGTTCGTGGCCGTCAACCTCGTCGCGATCCTGTGCTTCTGGCTGTATCCGGTGGCGCCACCGCGGCTGCTGCCCGGAGCCGGATTCCTCGACACCGTGCGGTTGGGCGGAACCTGGGGCTCGTGGGGCTCTCCCATGGTCGAGGGCGCGAACCAGCTCGCTGCCATGCCTTCGCTGCACCTCGGCTGGGCGCTGTGGGCTTCGGTGGCCCTCGCGCGCGCCGGTGCCCCATGCGCGGCACAGGTGGCCAGCGCCGGGCACGTGTTCGTGACGTTCGTGGTGATCGTGGCCACGGGGAACCACTACTGGCTGGACGCCCTCGGTGGCGTGGTCGTGGTCTGGTTGGGAGCCCGGGCCGCCGACGCTCTCGGTGGTCGGTCGGTGACGTGGGCCGCTTCCTCCCGGCGAACGCTGTGGCGGCCGCGTCGGCCGCCCTACACTGACGCCGTGACTGAGACCGCAACCGACGCCACAGCCCCAGTCCCCGTGAAGCCCGCGCAGCTGGCCGCCGCTCGCGCGTTCGTCACCGAACACGGTAAGCCCGTGAAGGCCGTCGTCCAGCGCATCGGGCGTGCCGGAGCGAGGGTCGTGCTCGTGGGCGACGACGGTGCCCTCGGCGACGTCGTGGTGCCGAGCGTCGAGACGGGCGAGGCGCTGATCGAGGCGGTCGACGGGGTGGAAGCCGCCGAGTGGGACGCCGAGACCGTGGGCGCCACGGTGATCGGCGCCGAGCACCGCAGGCGGATGGCCGGTCCGCTGGCCCGCCGGTGACCGCACGGGTACTGTTCGCAGGCTGCAGGAAGCTGCCCGAGGGCTCGGGCGACGAACACGCCGTCATTCGGGCGCTCACCGACGCTGGCGTGGAGTCGCGCTGGGCGGTGTGGGACGACGGCGACGTCGACTTCACCGCCGCCGACCTGGTCGTGCTGAGGGCGACCTGGGACTACTCCGGGCGCCGGGACGAGTTCCTCGCGTGGTGTGACAGTGTGCCGCACCTGCGTAACTCCGCCGCCGTGGCGCGGTGGAACACCGACAAACGCTACCTGCTCGATCTCGCCGAGGCCGGTGTGCCGATCGTGCCCACCGACCTGGTGGAGATCGGGGACACCGCGTGCTGGCCCGACGGGGAGTACGTGGTGAAACCGGTCGTCGGTGCCGGATCGTTGGGGGCGAGGAGGTTCGGGCCGGGAGATCGGGACCGCGCCGCCGAGCACCTGCGCGACCTGCACGCGGACGGCCGCGCGGCTCTCGTGCAGCCCTACCAGGCTCACGTGGACGCCCACGGCGAGACCGCGCTCGTGTTTATCGGCGGGGTGTACTCGCACGCGTTCACCAAGGCGGCCATGCTGACCGGTGTCCACCGGGACGGCACGGGTGTCTCCGGGGCCGAGAAGCTCACGGCGGCCCGGCCGGAGCCCGCTCACCGGAGGGCCGCCGAGGAGGCGCTGGACGCGGCCATCGGGCTGCTGGGCGTCACGCGGTCCGACCTGCTGTACGCGCGGGTGGACGTGGTGACCGGCAACGACGGTGCCCCGCTGTTGCTCGAACTGGAGCTGACGGAGCCGTACCTGGGCTTCGCCCACGCCGACTCCGCCGCTTCCTCGCGGTTCGCCGCCGCCGTTCGCGCCCAGCTCGACTGAGCGCGAACGGCGGAGGGGTCAGGCGATGCGCTTGGCCGCGAGCCGCTCCGGCTTCGGCCAGCGGACGTTGTGAGCCCAGCCGAACTTCTCGAACAGCCAGATCAGCCGTGCGGAGATGTCGATCTGCCCGCGCAGCACGCCGTGCCGGGCACACGTCGGGTCGGCGTGGTGGCTGTTGTGCCAGGACTCGCCCATCGACAGGATCGCGAGCGGCCAGAAGTTCGCGGCCTTGTCACGGCTGGCGAACGGCCGCTCACCGACCATGTGGCAGATCGAGTTCACCGACCACGTCACGTGGTGGGAGAACGCGATACGCACGAGGCCGGCCCAGAAGAACGCCGTCACCGCGCCCCACCACGACCAGGTGATCAGCCCGCCCAGAAGGGCCGGCAGGGCCAGGCTCGCCACGATCCACAGCCAGAAGAACTTGTTGACCACCTGAAGGTCCTTGTCCGACACCAGGTCGGGGGCGAACCTCTCGTAGTTGGTGACCTCCCGCTTGAACATCCAGCCCATGTGCGCGTGCCAGAAACCGCGCAGCAGCGCCAGCGGCGACGTGCCGAACAGCCACGGGGAGTGCGGGTCGCCCTCCTTGTCCGCGAACGCGTGGTGCCTGCGGTGACTGGCGACCCAGAAGATCACGGAGCCCTGTACGGCCATGCTGCCGGTGATGGCGAGCGCGATGCGCAGCGGGCGGTTGGTCTTGAACGCGCCGTGGGTGAAGTACCGGTGGTATCCGACGGTGACACCGAGGGTGCCGACCGTGTAGAACACCGCGGCGAGGGCGAGGTCGAGCCAGGTCAACCCCCATCCCCACGCGAAGGGGATCGCCACGACGAGAGCGACGAACGGGATCAACAGGAAGGCCTTGAGCACGATCATCTGCGCGGTGGAGCGCTCGTGCCCGACGAGAGGCTTCGGTCCGGAAGGACGTTCGCTGGACGACTGTACGGTACTGCTCATCGTGTGCTTGTGACCTCAAATCGCGGAAAGGGAGAACGGGCAGAAATGGGATCCCGAACTCAGTGCAGCACAGCGTAGCGGCGATCGCATGCGGACCGAAGACCCGTGCTGCGGCGGTGCGCAGGAGGTCGAGCGGCCGGTGATCAGGCGGCGCCGACGGCGTGGCGGTCGGTCGCGGGGGCCGCACTGACGACGGGACCCCGGTCGCGGGTGGCACACCACAGCGCGGCGGTGGCGGCGATCACCAGCATCGAACCGAGCACGTGCAGCGACACGAGGGCCTCGGGGATACCGAGCCGGTACTGGATGATGCCCAGCAGCCCCTGCGCGAGCGCGATGCCCCACACGGTGGCGTAGCGAGCCCACAGCTTCTTCTCGACCCGCGCCCGGTACCACTGGACTCCCAGGATCACGAGCACCGCGAGGAACGCGTAGAGGAAGAAGGAGTGGATCCGCGTGAGGGTCTCGATCGGGGCGTCGAGCCGCTCGACGTCCGGGTCGCCGCCGTGTGGGCCTGCTCCGGTGACCACGGTACCCGCGATGATCAGACCGGAGAGGGCGACCACGAGCGCACCGAGCACGGGGCGGCTGGCGCGTGGGACGAGCGACCGGGGCGGTTCGTCACCCTCGTTGAAGGCGCGTAGCAGGACGACCGCCATCCACACCAGGACGGTGGAGGGGAGGAAGTGCAGGGCGACGACCCACCACAGCAGATCGGCGAGCACGGTGATGCCGCCGATGATCGCCTGCGCGACGACGCCCGCGGGCATGATCCACGCGAGCTTGACGAGGCGTTTGCGGTTCGGGTGGTCGAGGTAGACCCGCCAGGCCGCGAGCACGCACAGGGCCGCGACGAACACCACGACGATGGTCAGCAGGCGGTTGCCGTACTCGATCCACTGGTTGAGCGTGGCGTACTCGGGGTGCTCGACCGGGACCATGCTGCCGGGGAAGCACTGCGGCCAAGTGGGGCAGCCGAGGCCGGACCCGGTCACGCGCACGATGGAGCCGGTGACTCCGATGCCGGCCTGCGTGATGATGGCGGAGATGGCGAGAGCTCGTTGCAGGCCCTGCGAGGGGTAGGGCAGGCGACCGACGAGCGAAGACAGCTGCACGGTCCCAAAGAGTACTACCGCGCGTAGCGCGTCCGTTTGGGCGGTGGTGGGGAAGAGGTCGGCCACTACCGTGCGTAGCGCTGCTGCGGGCGCGCGTACAGGAGTTGCGGACACGCGTGCGCAGGCTGCGCACACGGTGGAGGTGGGTCAGGTCAGCTTCGTGGTGCGGGTGGCCAGGCCCGTGGCGGCGAGGGCCCAGGCGGCCAGCACGGCCACGGCCGTCCAGCTCAGGGCTCCGTCGGCGAGGGCGGCGTGCAGGCCCTCCGCCAGCGCTCCCGAGGGCAGGTAGGGCACGACGGCGGCGAGGAACCCGGGCAGCGTGCCGGGACCGATCACGATACCGCCCGCGAGCAGCAGGACGAACCACACGATGTTGGCCAGGGCGAGCACGGCCTCCGCGCGCAGCGCACCGCCGAGTAGGACGCCGAGTGCGCCGAAGGCGACCGTGCCCACCACGAGCAACACGAGGGCGGCGGCGATCCCGGACGCGGAGGGCGACCAGCCGAGTGCCACGGCGGTGCCGCCGAGCACCACGACCTGGACGGCCACCACGACGAGAGCGGCGACGAGTTTGCCCAGCACGAGCAGCCAGCGCGGCAGCGCGGTGGCTGCGAGCCGCTTCAGCACTCCGTAGCGGCGGTCGAAACCGAGCGCGATGGCCTGCCCGGTGAAGGCCGACGACATCACGGCGAGTGCGAGGATGCGCGGGGCGACCCAGTCGACGCGCTGCGTGACGCCGTCGGGAACGGGCACGACGTCGAGCACGCTCAACCCCACGAGCAGTGCCAGCGGGATGAGCAGCGTGAGCAGGATCTGCTCGCCGTGACGCAGAGTGAGGCCGATCTCGGTACGGGCGTGCGTGAACAGCATCGTGCCGATCCGGCCGCGTCCCGGCGCCGGGGTGAACGTGCCGGGCTCGAAACGCGGTCGGCCCGCGGCTCGCATGGTGGTCACGCGCGTAGCTCCCGTCCGGTGAGTTCGAGGAAGACTTCCTCCAGGTCGCGCCTGCCGATGTGCAGCTCCTCCGCGAGTACGCCCTGCTGGGCACACCATGCCGTCACCGTGGAGATCACCTGCGGGTCGACGGCACCGCACACCCGGTAGCTGCCGGGCGAGGATTCCTTGACCAGGTAGCCCTCGGGCAGCGCCGCGGCCAGCAGGTCGGTGTCGAGCCCCGGTCGCGCGCGGAACCGCAGTTGCGCGTCGTCGGCGTGCTCGGCGGTGAGGTCGCTCGGTGAACCGGAGGCGACGACCCGGCCGCCGTCGACGATGACCACGGTGTCGGCCAGCGCCTCGGCCTCTTCCATGAGGTGGGTGGTGAGCAACACGCTCACGCCGTCGTCGCGCAACGCCGCGAGCAGCTCCCACACCAGGCGCCGGGCCTGTGGGTCCATGCCGGCGGTCGGTTCGTCCAGGAACACGAGTTCGGGGCGTCCGACCAGGGCGCACGCCAGTGACAGTCGCTGCTGCTGTCCGCCGGACAGCCGCTTGAACGGGGTGCGGCGCGCCGACGACAGCCCGAGCACGTCGAGAAGCCACTCGGAGTCCAACGGGTTCGCCGCGCAGGAGGCCACCAGCCGGAGCATGTCCGCCGCTCGCACACCGGGGTAGGCGCCACCACCCTGAGGCATGACACCGATGCGCGGGCGCAGCGCGGCACCGTCGCGGGCGGGATCGAGCCCCAGTACCCGGACGGTGCCCTCGTCGGGGTTCTGGAACCCCTCGCAGATCTCGACGGTGGTCGTCTTACCCGCTCCGTTGGGGCCGAGAAGGGCGAGCACCGTGGCCCGGGGCATCGTCAGGTCGAGGCCGGAAACGGCCGTGACGGCACCGAACCGTTTCACCAAGCCGGTGATTTCCACGGCCGTTGCTTCCACGACTGACAAGGGTAGAGCGAACGGGTCAGTGACCGACCGCCGGGCGACCGGCACGGCCGGACCGGCTGGGCTTTCCGGGGCGCCGCAGCAGCATCGGCGCGCGGCGCCATGCGATCAGCACCATGAGCGCGACGACGACCAGCGCGGCGACGAACGCCTGGTGGAGGATGTACGACCGGTTGTCGAACGGGCTTCCGGTGGGCGGGATGAGCAGGGCCAGGGTCGCGCTCACGACGGTGGCGGCGTTGCGGAACCGCGACGTGCCCGCCGCGGCGGCGAGCGGGATCACAGCCCACAGCAGCCACCACGGCTGCATCGACACGTGCAGCATCATGAAGGCGCCGAGCGAGACGCCCAGCCCGATGATCGGGCGGTACCGCCAGTGGAAGCTGTCCCACAGGAACTTCAACGTCACCGCGCCGGCCACGCCGTAGCCGAGCAGGCCGAGGATCGCGATGACCGACCCCGTGTGGTTGCCGAGACCCAGCACGATGCCGAGCACACCGCCGAGCTGGCCCAGCTCGGCCACGGGTGACAGCCAGCTCCACACCTTCGACGGTGTCTCCAGCGCCCCGATCCAGCCGAATCCGAGCCCGGTGCCGAAGCCGACGGCCAGGGTGACGGCCATGAACACGACGAGCATGACGACGGCCGCGACGGCGAGGTCGGCGAAGCGCCCCCGGCCCCGCCTCGCGATCATCACGCCGAAGAATCCGAGCGCCACGATGGCGTGGATCTTCACCATCGCCGCGAGCGAGATCACCACCGCGCCGAGCACGATGTAGGCCAGCTCGCCCCTGCCCCAGGGCGGTGGGGGTTCGCCCTTCACGCGGACGGCGAGCCTGCGCATGCCGAGCTCCAGGCCCGCGAGCATGAGCCCGATGCCGAGCGCTTCGTTGTGGGCGCCCGCCACCAGGTGGAACAGCACGAGTGGGTTGGCGGCACCCAGCCACAGGGCCGTGCCGGGGGCCACGCCGTAGCGGCGCGCCAGGCGCGGCAGCGCCCACACGATGAGTCCGAAGCCGACGAGGGCCACCAGGCGTTGCAGGAGGACACCGACGGCCACGTTCGTGCCGACGACGCCGCCCAGCCAGCTGCCGATCTCAAGGAACAGCGGTCCGTACGGTGCGGGGGTGTCGCGCCACATGTTCGACACGCCCGCGGTGAACGGGTCGGCCACGCCGAGTGCCTCGGCGGGCCCGAGGGCGTAGGGGTCGAACCCGCGCCGCACGATCTCGCTCTGCGCGAGGTAGCTGTAGACGTCCCGGGAGAACAGCGGGGGGATGACCAGCAGCGGCAGCGTCCAGGTGACGAGCGTGCGCAGCACCTGGCCCTGACTCGCGACCCGGTCGCGGCCGGGTCTGGCGAAGCGGCCCAGCCACAGCCAGGCGATCACCATCATCCCCATGCCGGTGAACGCGATCGCGACCGACACGGTGGGAATGCGGGTGAACAGCCGCAGGACCGGAATCTCCAGTACCGGGTTGAGGATCGGTGCCGCTCCAGCGCCGAGGGAGCCGAACGCCAGGAGCAGCGCTCCGACGATGCCGAAGCGGCGCGTCACTCCCAGCGCGCGTGTCTCATCGGCGTCGAGCGGGTCCGTCCCACCCGGGTCAACCGGTGATCGCGTCATGATCCCGCCCTTGCCCACAACCACGGGGGTGAGGGTATCGACTCCCGTCGCCACGTGAGTCCGGTCACTCGGCTTCGGGCCGACTTTGCCCCTGTTCCGGAAATACGACACACTTATGTTGTGAAAAAGCAGGGGACGTTCGACGAGCACGGTGGCGGTGCGCCGCCCGCCGTGCCGGACTCCTCTGCTCCGGTGACTCCGGTGATGACGGAGGGCCGGACCCGCCATGAGGTCGCCAGGCTCCTGCTGGAACAGGGGCCGTTGTCGGCCGCGGCCGTCGCCGAGCAGTTGGGCATCAGCGCCACCGCGGTGCGCAGGCACCTCGACGCGCTGGTGGCCGACGACGAGGCGCAGACGCGCCAGGCTTCCCGTCGCGGCCGTCGCGGTCGCGGCAGACCCGCCAAGCTCTTCCTGCTCACCGAGCAGGGTAGGGCCAGGTTCGGACACGCCTACGACGACCTCGCCGTCTCGGCCATCCGGTTTCTCGCCGAACATGCCGGGGAACAGGCCGTCAAGGCGTTCGCCGAACGTCGGGTGTCGGCCCTCGTGGGCCCGTACCGCGAGGCGGTGACCCGGCACGCCGACGCCGAGTCGAGGGCCGAGGCCCTTGCAAGCGCCCTCACCAGGGAGGGCTACGCTGCGTCGACCCGCAAGGTGGCGACACCGGGTTCGAACGCGGTGACGCACGGTGCGCAACTGTGCCAACACCACTGCCCGGTCGCGCACGTCGCAGCTGAGTTCCCGCAGCTGTGCGAGGCGGAGACCGAGGCGTTCGCCGAGCTGCTCGGCACACACGTGCAGCGGCTGGCGACGATCGCACGCGGCGACGCCGCGTGCACCACGCACGTACCCGCCGATCCGGTGGGTAGTGAAGGGAGCCGTCGACATCCGCCCCCCTCGGCCGACAGTGCCGTGGAGCACCAGGACATCGACAGTGCAACTCCGAACGGAGGGACTACCGCATGACTGCCGCTGCCGAGCAGCGCAATCCCACCACCGAGCCGCTGAGCCAGGAAGAGACCATCGAGGCTCTGGGCAAGTACCAGTTCGGTTGGGCCGACCCGGACACGGCGGGCGCGAGCGCCCGTCGAGGACTGAACGAGGACGTCGTCACCGACATCTCCGCGAAGAAGTCCGAGCCGGAGTGGATGCGCGAGACGCGCCTGAAGGCACTCAAGCTGTTCGAGCGCAAGCCGATGCCGAACTGGGGCGCCGACCTGTCGGGGATCGACTTCGACAACATCAAGTACTTCGTGCGCTCCACCGAGAAGCAGGCCACGAGCTGGGACGATCTGCCCGCCGACATCAAGAACACCTACGACAAGCTCGGTATCCCGGAGGCGGAGAAGCAGCGCCTCATCGCCGGTGTGGCCGCGCAGTACGAGTCCGAGGTCGTCTATCACCAGATCCGCGAGGACCTGGAGAAGCAGGGCGTCATCTTCCTCGACACCGACACCGGCCTGAGGGAGCACCCGGAGCTGTTCAAGGAGTACTTCGGCTCCGTCATCCCCGCGGGTGACAACAAGTTCTCCGCTCTGAACACGGCCGTGTGGTCCGGTGGGTCGTTCATCTACGTGCCGCCGGGTGTGCACGTCGACATCCCGCTGCAGGCCTACTTCCGGATCAACACCGAGAACATGGGCCAGTTCGAGCGCACGCTGATCATCGTCGACGAGGGCGCGTACGTGCACTACGTCGAGGGCTGCACGGCGCCGATCTACCAGTCGGACTCGCTGCACTCGGCCGTCGTGGAGATCATCGTGAAGAAGGGCGGCCGCTGCCGCTACACGACGATCCAGAACTGGTCGAACAACGTCTACAACCTGGTCACCAAGCGCGCCAAGGCCGAAGAGGGCGCCACCATGGAGTGGATCGACGGCAACATCGGCTCCAAGGTGACGATGAAGTACCCGTCGGTGTTCCTCATGGGCGAGCACGCCAAGGGCGAGGTGCTGTCCGTGGCGTTCGCCGGTGAGGGGCAGCACCAGGACGCGGGCGCCAAGATGGAGCACCTCGCGCCGCACACGTCCTCGACCATCGTGTCGAAGTCGGTGGCGCGCGGCGGTGGCCGTACCTCGTACCGGGGCCTCGTGAAGGTCGCGAAGCGGGCGTACAACTCCAAGTCCAGCGTGGTGTGTGACGCGCTGCTGGTGGACACGATCTCGCGGTCGGACACCTACCCGTACGTCGACATCCGCAACGACGACGTGTCGATGGGGCACGAGGCCACCGTGTCGAAGGTCAGCGAGGACCAACTGTTCTACCTGATGTCGCGCGGTCTCACCGAGGAAGAGGCGATGGCCATGGTGGTGCGCGGATTCGTCGAGCCCATCGCGCGCGAGCTGCCCATGGAGTACGCGCTCGAGCTGAACCGCCTGATCGAACTGCAGATGGAAGGAGCCGTCGGCTGACATGACGGTCGCCGAGAACACGAACACCGCCAACACCGCCGCCGCGGCCGAGGCGCTCGTGCCCGCCGCCTCCCGCGGTGAGCGGTTCACCTCCTACGACGTCGAGGCGTTCGAGGTACCGGGCGGTCGTGAGGAGAACTGGCGGTTCACGCCGATGAAGCGGCTGCGCGGCCTGCACGACGGGTCCGCGCCCGCCACGGGTGAGATCACTCTGGACGCCGAGGCGGCGCCCGAGGTCACGGTCGAGACGGTGGCGCGGGACGACGCGCGGCTCGGTGAGGCCGGCGTGCCCAGCGACCGCGTCGCGGCGCAGGCGTACTCGTCCTTCGAGAAGGCCACGCTGATCACCGTGCCGAAGGAGACCAAGGCGTCGACCCGCACCCTGGTCCGGTTGACCGGACCCGGCGAGGGCAAGACCGCCTACGGGCACGTGCAGGTGCGGGCGGAGCGGTTCGCCGAGGCCGCGATCGTGCTCGACCACGTGGGTTCCGGCACCTACGCCGACAACATCGAGTTCGTGATCGGCGACGGCGCGAACCTCACCGTCGTCAGCGTGCAGGACTGGGCCGACGACGCGGTGCACGTGTCCGAGCAGCACCTGAAGCTCGGCCGCGACGCGACGCTGAAGCACATCGTCGTCACCCTGGGCGGCGACCTCGTGCGCGTGAGCCCCACGGCCACGTTCTCCGGCCCCGGAGGCAGCGTCGAGATGCTCGGGCTGAACTTCGCGGACTCGGGCCAGCACCAGGAGCACCGTCTCTTCGTCGACCACGCGGTGCCGCACTGCAAGTCGAACGTGCTCTACAAGGGCGCCCTGCAGGGCGACGACGCGCACTCGGTGTGGATCGGTGACGTGCTCATCCGGGCCGCCGCGGAAGGTACGGAGACGTTCGAGCTGAACCGCAATCTCGTCCTCACCCAGGGCGCTCGCGCCGACTCGGTGCCGAACCTGGAGATCGAGACGGGCGAGATCGAGGGCGCGGGCCACGCCAGCGCCACGGGAAGGTTCGACGACGAGCAGTTGTTCTACCTGCAGTCGCGGGGCATCGCGGAGGAGCAGGCGCGCAGGCTCGTCGTGCGCGGGTTCTTCCACGAGATCCTCATGAAGATCGACATCCCCGAGGTGCGCGAGCGCCTCGAGGCCGCGATCGAGGAGGAGCTCCAGGCCATCGGTGCCTGAGCCGGCCCGACCACGAAGCTGACCACGCTCACGAAGACTCACGGAAAGATCGAAGAGAAGGCATGGCCACACTGGAAATCAAGGATCTGCGGGCCGACGTCGTCACCGACGAGGGCAACAAGGAGATCCTCAAGGGCGTCAACCTGACGATCCGCTCGGGCGAGACCCACGCGATCATGGGCCCGAACGGCTCCGGCAAGTCGACCCTGTCCTACGCCATCGCCGGGCACCCCAAGTACGAGGTGACCTCGGGCGAGGTGCTGCTGGACGGCGAGAACGTGCTGGACATGAGCGTCGACGAGCGTGCCCGCGCCGGTCTGTTCCTGGCGATGCAGTACCCGGTCGAGGTGCCGGGCGTGTCGATGTCCAACTTCCTGCGCTCGGCCGCCACCGCGGTGCGCGGCGAGGCGCCGAAGCTGCGCCACTGGGTCAAGGAAGTCAAGGACGAGATGGGCAAGCTCGACATCGCGCCCGAGTTCGCCGAGCGCAGCGTCAACGAGGGCTTCTCCGGCGGTGAGAAGAAGCGCCACGAGATCCTCCAGCTCGCGCTGCTCAAGCCGAAGATCGCCGTGCTCGACGAGACCGACTCGGGCCTGGACGTCGACGCGCTGCGCGTGGTGTCGGACGCCGTGAACGACTACAAGGCGAACAACGAGGTCGGCGTCATGCTGATCACCCACTACACGCGCATCCTCAAGCACATCCAGCCGGACTTCGTGCACGTGTTCGCCGGCGGCAAGGTCGTCGAGTCGGGCGGCAAGGAGCTGGCGGATGAGCTGGAGGAGAACGGGTACGTGAAGTACACCGGCGACAAGGCCGCTGTCTGACGCGGGTGGACAGGGAACGTCGAAAGGAGTTGGCGCGATGACCAGCACGGACTCGCGGCCACTGGAGATCACGGCGGTGCGCGCCGACTTCCCGATCCTGTCCCGCACCGTTCGCGACGGCAAACCGCTGGTGTACCTCGACTCCGGTGCGACCTCTCAGCGCCCGAGGCCGGTGCTCGACGCGGAGCGACGGTTCGTGGAGACGTCCAACGCGGCCGTGCACCGGGGTGCGCACCAGCTGTCGGAGGAAGCGACCGACGCCTACGAGGGCGCGCGAGCGAAGATCGCCGCCTTCGTGGGGGTCTCGCCGGGCGAGGTGGTGTTCACGAAGAACGCCACGGAGGGCATCAACCTCGTCGCGTACGCCATGAGCAACGCCGCCACGGCGGGCCCGGAGGCGGAGCGCTTCACCCTCAAGCCGGGTGACGAGGTCGTCGTCACTGAGATGGAGCACCACGCCAACCTGGTGCCCTGGCAGCAGTTGTGCCAGCGCACCGGTGCCACGCTGCGTTGGTTCGGTGTCACTGGTGACGGCAGGCTCGACCTGTCGCAGCTCGACGAGCTGATCACCGAGCGCACGAAGGTGGTGGCGTTCGCGCACCAGTCGAACGTGCTCGGCACGGTCAACCCGGTGGAGACGCTGGTTCGCAAAGCCCACGAGGTGGGTGCGCTGGTGGTGCTCGACGCATGCCAGTCGGTGCCGCACTTCGCGGTGGACTTCGCCGAACTGGGTGTGGACTTCGCGGTGTTCTCGGGGCACAAGATGCTCGGCCCGTCCGGCATCGGTGTGCTCTACGGTCGGCGCGAGCTGCTGGAGGCCATGCCTCCGTTCCTCACCGGCGGATCGATGATCGAGCTGGTGCGGATGGAGGGGTCGACCTTCGCCCCGCCGCCGCAGCGGTTCGAGGCCGGGGTGCCCATGACCTCCCAGGCGATCGGGCTCGGCGCGGCCGTGGACTATCTGAACGCGATCGGCATGGACCGCGTCGCCGCGCACGAACACCTGCTCGTGGAGCGGGCCCTGGAGGGACTGCGGTCCTTGCCGGGCGTGCGGGTCATCGGTCCGCAGGACACCGTCGACCGGGGTGCCACCGTGGCGTTCGTGGTGGACGACGTGCACCCACACGACGTGGGCCAGGTGCTGGACAGCCTCGGCATCGCCGTGCGGGTCGGGCACCACTGTGCGTGGCCGCTGCACCGCTCGTGCGGTGTTCCCGCGACGGCCAGGGCGTCGTTCTACCTCTACAACGAGGAGTCCGAGGTGGATGCGTTCGTTGAGGGTGTGCGCGAGGCACAGCGGTTCTTCGGTGTGGGGGGAGCGGTCTGATGGACCTCGAATCCATGTACCAGGAGATCATCCTGGACCACTACAAGAACCCGCACGCCCGCGGCCTTCGTGACCCGTACGACGCCGAGTCGTTCCAGGTGAATCCCACCTGCGGCGACGAGGTGACGTTGCGGGTGCGGCTCGAAGGCGACCTCGTGGCCGACGTGTCGTACGAGGGTCAGGGGTGTTCGATCAGCCAGGCGTCGACGTCGGTGCTGACGGACCTCGTCATCGGGCGGCCGCTCGACGAGGCACTCGTGAAGCTGGAGGCGTTCACCCAGCTCATGCAGAGCCGTGGTGATGTCGAGCCCGACGAGGACGTGCTGGAGGACGGCGTCGCGTTCGTCGGCGTCGCGAAGTATCCGGCCCGGGTGAAGTGCGCCTTGCTCGGCTGGATGGCATTCAAGGATGCTGTGGGCAGGACGTCGACCAGTGAGGTGACAGCACGATGAGCGAGACCGGGACGGCCGACCACCGCGAGGGTCGCACGGCGGCGGACCTGCCGGAGCAGACGCAGCCCGCCCCGAGCGGTGACGTGGCCAAGATCGAGGACATCGAGGAGGCCATGCGCGACGTCGTCGACCCCGAACTCGGGATCAACGTCGTCGACCTCGGGCTGGTCTACGACATCCGTGTCGACGAGGAGAACACGGCCACCATCGACATGACGTTGACGTCGGCGGCCTGCCCGCTGACCGACGTCATCGAGGACCAGACGGCATCGGTGCTCACCGGGGCCACTCCCGTGGTGAAGGATTTCCGGATCAACTGGGTCTGGATGCCGCCGTGGGGTCCCGAGAAGATCACCGAGGACGGCCGCGAGCAGTTGAGGGCGCTGGGCTTCACGGTCTGAGCCGTCCCTGGACTGCGAACACGCGTCGACAAACTGCGGACACGCCGGTGGGTGGAAACCTCGCCGGCGTGTCCGCATTCTGTGTACGGGTGTTCGCAGCCTGCGTACGCCGTCAGGACTCGTCAGGATCGTCGTGTTGGGCACGGAACGCGAGGAACAACAGGCGTAGTCCCACGAGGGCGCTGACGACCAGCAGGTTGTAGCCGAGAAGCTGGTGCAGTGTCACGTCGGGCAGCACGGCCGGACCTCCACCCCCGGTGAGCAGCAGAACGGACATGAGCCCGGTCGCCGCGCCGAGGAACGCCAGCAACACCTCGTGCAGCCACCGCGTGACCTGGCGGCGGTCGCGTGGGTCGGCCAGCAGCCGCACGTTCACCGACAGCCTGCCCTGTTCCAGCGCGCCGGTGATGCGGTCCACCCTGCGGGGAAGCCGCCGCAGCAGCGGGAGGACGCTGAGCAGTTCGCGTGCCATGGCGTCCCTCACCGAGGTGGGCTGCAGCCGGGCGTCGATCTCGTCCGCCGCGAACGCGCGCGCAGCACCGAGGAGGTCGAACTCGGGGGCCAGGGCCGTGAGAGTGCCCTCCAGTGTCGCGAGCGCACGGAACACCGCGGCTATCGGCGCGGGAACGGAGAGCCGGAACTCCGCGACGAGCCGGAACAGATCGGTGAACAGCGCGGCGTCCGGGCCGGCGCCGCTCTGCAGGTGCTGCGCGAGGAGTCCGCCGAGCGCGCGTTCGAGCCGTTGCTCGTCGAGGTCGTCCGGATGTTCGAGGACCAGCAGCAGGCTGTCGCGCAACGCCGCCGGATCACTGCGGTCGACCGCCACGAACAGTGACCGCAGGCCTTCGCGCAACCCGAGGTCGAGCCGTCCGACGGAGCCGAAGTCGAGCAGGCCGAGGGTGCCGTCGTGCACGAGCACGTTGCCCGGATGCGGATCGGCGTGGAACGTGCCCGCGTCGAGGATCTGGCGCAACAGGCAGGTCAGTAACGCGGTGGCCAGGCCGCGCCGCTCGTCGCGGTCGTCCGGTAGGCGGGCCTGGGTCACCGGAGTGCCCTGGAGCCGTTCCATGACGAGCACGCGCTCCGTCGTCCACTCCGGATGCGGGCGGGGGATGCGCACGGCAGCCTTCGGTGTCGCCGCGGCGGCCTTGGCGATGGCTTCGGCGTTGCGGGCCTCGATGCGGAAGTCGAGCTCCTCGAACAGGGCGGAGGCGAAGCCGTCGGCGAGGTCGAGCACGCCGAGTGCGCGGGCCCACGCCGCGCGGCGGTGCAGTGTTCTGGCGAGCTGGGTGACGATGTCGATGTCCCGCTCCACCCGTTCCCGGATGTCGGGACGCTGCACTTTCACGACCACCTCCTCACCGCTGTGCAGGCGGGCGCGGTACACCTGTGCGATCGAGGCCGACGCCAGCGGTTCGGAGTCGAACTCGGCGAACACCTCGTGCACGGGTCTGCCGAGTTCGTCGCGCAGGACGCGCTCGATCTCCGCCTGCGGGGCCGCGGTGACCTGACTCTGCAGGCGGCTCAGCTCGTCGATGAACGAGGGCGGCAACAGGTCGGTGCGGGTGGACAGCACCTGACCCAGTTTGACGAACGTGACCCCGGCTTCCTCCAGCGCGCGACGCAGCGACCGGGCCAGAGTGGCCTGCCGGACGTCGGTGTCGTGGCCGGCGCGTCGTCCGGCGAGGTACGGCCCGAGGCCGTGGCGGACGGCGATGGTCGTGATGCGCGAGTAGCGGCGGGTGCGGGAGGCACGGCGCCGCAGGGCTCGGATCCTGCCGATCGGTCCGAGTCCGGAACCGCTGGGGAACGCCATCTCGGCGACGAACAGGAACACGAGCGTGGCCAGGAATCCCACGCCCGCCACCGGGATGAGCAGCCAGAACCCGACGCTGGGGTCTTCGCGGACCTCGAACAGCGGCAATCGTGACACGACGAAACCCGCGATCGCCCACCCGAACAGGGCGGCGGCGAAGGCCCGCACGGTGCCGATCGGCACGCCGAGAACCCGTCGGGAGGCCACCACGAGTGGCCACAGCATCAACAGGTAGAGCGGCAGACTCAGAACAGCGAGCAACACCGAGGACATCGACGACCCTGAAGATCCGGCCCGGAACGGGCAGCGCGGCAGTGTGACCGCCGACAGTACCGTATCCGGCCGAACGTCCGTGAGCTGCGAGCACGCGTCCATGGCCCGCGGACAGGGCGGGGAGCGTGCCGTTCTCCGGTGTGTCCGGGGCTCCGCGAGGGCCTTCCGGCAGGGAACGACGGAACCGATCGGGCAGGCGGACCGGCAAGCTGCCGTCCGTACACACTGTCCGAACCCGACTGTCGCGCTCGGCCGGCACGCCGACCGGACGTGCGCCTCCGTCTGCTTCGGACGGTTTTTCCGAGGCGGTCGGAGGCGGTCGGAGGCGCCCGGCGAGCAGCGCGGAGCCGTTCTGGCAGGCTTGCCGTATGGCACGGTGGTTGTTCGGGTGGTTCGCCCGTCCCGCGACCTATCGCCGGTGGGTGTACTTCATCCTCGGCGGCGCGCTCTTCGTGCCGTTCCTGCTGTTCGGGGCGGTGCTCGTGCCTGCGGTCGTACCGGTGGCCGCCACCGCGCTCGGCGCACTGCTGATCGGTGGCGGTGCCGCGTTGCTGGTGCTCGGCGCGGTGGGGTTCCTGCCCGCCGTGCGGGTGCTGGAGGGCGCGGCCGTGCGGGAACTGCTCGACGACCCGGTGCCCGACGCCGAGTTCGGCGCGACCGACGACTGGTCGGTGCGTGTGCGGTCGGCGGTGATGTTCGCCGCGCACGTTCTCGCGGGTGGTGTGCTGAGCACACTGAGTCTCGCACTACCGGTGCTCGTGGCGATGACGATCCCGGTGCCGTTCACCGGGCGGATCTCGCTAGGGGTTCCCGAGCCGGTGCTCGTGCCGCGAGGCTGGGCTGGAGCGTGGATACCGGTGCTGGCCGTGCTGACGACGCTGGCGCTGGTGCCGGTGGTGGCCACCTCCGGGGCGGTGTTCCGGCGGATGGCGGTCTCCCTGCTGGGGCCGAGCGTCGCCGATCGGATCGCGCGGCTGGAACGCAGGACCGACCGGTTGCTCGAACGCACGCGGCTCGCGCGGGAACTGCACGACTCGGTGGGGCACGCGCTCAGCATCGTCGCAGTGCAGGCGGGCGCCGCCAGGCGGCTGCTGCGAAGGGACGCGGATGCCTCCGAAACGGCCCTCGAAGCGATCGAGGCCGCGGCGAGGGCCGCCCTCGACGACCTCGACCACGTGCTCGGGCTGCTGCGCGAGGACGGCGAGGCGGTGTCGCGGGCACCGCGGGCCGGGCTGAGTGACCTACCCGCGCTGCTGTCGGCCACCAGGCTCGCCGGGGTGTCGGTCGACGCCGACGTCCGGGGTGATCCGGAGGCCGTCGCGCCCGTGGTGTCGCGCGAGGCGTACCGCATCGTGCAGGAATGCCTGACCAACGCCGTCCGCCACGCCGGTAGGGTGCCGGTGACCGTGCGAGTGGAGGTCATCGGACCGACGGTCGCGATCACGGTGCGCAACCGGATCGCCGACCCCGGCCGGGCGCGAGGTGGGCGCGGCGGGAGAGGACTGCGGGGGATGAGGGAGCGCGTCGACGTGCTCGGGGGGACGCTGGAGGCGGGCCCCGATGCGGACGACTGGGTGGTCGACGTGCGGCTGCCCACGGGAAGGGCGGCGTCGTGACGCGGACGATCGGTGTCGTGCTCGTGGACGACGAGCCGCTCATCAGGACGGGGCTGCGAGCGATCCTGGAGTCGGAGGACGATCTGGCCGTGGTGGGCGAGGCGGCCGACGGCGCCGAGGTGGCCGGCCTGGTGCGCCGCGTACGTCCCGACGTCGTGCTGATGGACGTGCGCATGCCGGTCGTCGACGGCATCGCGGCCACCGAACACCTCCTGTCCGTGGTGCCGGACCCGCCGAAGATCATCGTGGTGACCACGTTCGACAACGACGACTACGTCTACTCGGCGCTGCGGGCGGGCGCCAGCGGTTTCGTGCTGAAACGCGCTCGCCCCGAGGAACTCGTCGCGGCCGTGCGGACGGTGTGCGCGGGCGACTCGCTGCTGTACCCGTCGGCGTTGCGGCGGATGGCGGCCCGGCACGCCGTGACCGGGTCGCGGTTGCGGGAGGCGGGGCTCACCGAACGGGAGCGGCAGGTGCTGCGGCTGATGGCCGCGGGCTTGTCCAACGCCGAGGTCGCGGGCGAGCTGTTCCTCGGCGTCGAGACGGTGAAGACCTACGTCGGCAACGTCCTCGCGAAGCTCGGGGCCCGCGACCGTACCCAGGCGGTGATCGCGGCGTACGAGTCGGGATTCGTGTCTCCGGGCGGAGACCGGCGATGACGTCGGTTCGCGAACCGGGTTCTCACGTACGGTGTGGGGCATGGTGAGCGTGGTAACGCCCCCCGATCCCCGCGCCAGGCGCCGGGACGAGGCGGCGGAATCGGGTGGGTTCGCCGAACTGCAGTCCAGCCCGTTCCGGGTCGACCGCGACCGGCTGGTCGCCTCCCCGTTCTTCGCCCGGCTGAGCGGGGTGACGCAGGTGGTCAGTGCGGGTGGCTCGGCGCTGCTGCACAACCGCCTCACCCACAGTCTCAAGGTCGCCCAGGTGGCCCGGTCGATCGCCGAACGCATCTCCTCGGCCGAGGACACGCGCGCGCTCGTCGCCAAACTCGGCGGTTGTGATCCCGACGTGGCGGAGGCCGCGGCACTCGGCCACGATCTCGGGCATCCGCCGTTCGGCCATCTCGGGGAACAGGTGCTCGACCGCATCGCCCGCCACCGGTACGGGCTGGCCGACGGGTTCGAAGGCAACGCCCAGACGTTCCGGATCGTCACCACCACCGAGGTGGGCGGCCCGGTACCTCGCGGCCTGAACCTCACGGCAGCGGTCCGCGCGTCGCTGCTGAAGTACCCGTGGGCGCGCCTGCACCGTCCGCGGCCTCACCCGTCCGCGTTGCCCGTACCGCCTCGCGGTGCCGCCGAGCCGCCGCAGGCTCCCGGTTCGGGCTCGGCCAAGTTCTCCGCCTACTCCACCGAGCTGGACGAGCTGGAGGCGTGCCGGGCACCGTTCGCCGACAGGATCGAGTACTGGCAGCAGACGGTGGAGGCGTCGGTGATGGACCTCGCCGACGACATCGCGTACGCCATCCACGATCTGCAGGACTTCCACCGCATCGGCGTGCTGCAACACGCGGCGGTGGCCACGGAACTGGGTCACTGGTTGTCGCGGAGCAGTGAACTCGCCGTGCTGCCCGAGGCCGAGCTCGTCGAGACGCACCGCAAGCCGGGACGTTCGCTGGAGCACCTGCGTCGCCGCCTGCACGCCAAGGACTCCTGGATCGCCGACGCCGGAGCGTTCGCCGATGCGGTCGCCCGCGTGCGCGCCGAGCTGGTGGACGAGCTGCTCGGCATCCCGTTCGACGGGTCGGTGGAGGCCGAGCAGGCCACCGCTCGGTTCTCGGCGCGCTGGACCGCGCGGCTGGCGGACGGGGTGGTCGTCACACCGTCACCCTCACCCCGCACCGGTCACGTCACCCTCGCCCCCGCGCAGTGGCACGAGGTGCAGGTGCTCAAGTTCGTCCACAAGCGGTTCGTGTTGCAGCGCCCCGACCTGGCACTGCACCAGCGGGGACAGGCGAGTCTGATCGTCACGCTGGTGGACGCGCTGGACGCGTGGCTGACCGACCGCGAGGAGGCCTCCCGGCTGCCGCGCAGGCTGCACGACCTCGTCGAGCTGGCGCAGGCCGAGTACGGCGAACTCGCCGACGACGCGCCCGAGCTGCTGGTGGGTGCCACGGGGGAGCCGGTGCGCGGCGCCGACGCGGTGCGGGCCCTGGCGCGGGGCAGGGCGGTGATCGACTTCGTGGCTTCGCTCACGGACCAGCAGGCGGCGGCCATGCTCGACGCGATCTCGGGCCGCTCGGCACAACCGTGGGCGGAACCGTCGGTGCTCTGACCGTCAGCGCGTGGGCTGCGCGGGAACGGTGGGCAGCAGGTCCGCGACGTCGGCGTGCAACTGGGCGAGGCCCTGGTCGAAGGTCGCGATCCGGCCGCCGCGCGACCGCGCGAGTTGTGCGAGGTAGGAGTCGGTCACCTGTCGATGTCCGGGGACGCCGTTCAGCGGCACTTCGCCGTAACTGATCGTGTCGGGCCGGAACTCGTACCGCTCGTCGTCCTTCAGCGCGTCGAGAACGAGCCGGGCGGTGTCCGCCGACTGCCCTTCGTGGATCAGCAGCCGGAGGAGACCGCCCTCCGTGGCCGGGCACGTGGCGAATCCACCGTCGGAGTCCGCGAACCACTTCTCGGCGACGTCATGGTGGACATGATCGGCGACCACGAGAGCGATCAGGACGTTTCGCGTCGAGCAGCGTGGTCACCGCTCGTCCTCCAGGGAACGGACGTCGTCCGTGGTGATGACTCTGCCGAGAGTGACCACGGGAAGCCCGGTCCTGGCGCTACGCGTCGTCTCGGCTGGCTTGACCTGGCCCAGCCCCCGGCGCATGAGTTCCGAGACGATCTCGCTCAAGGTACGGGAGGTGTCCCGCGCGAGGGACTGGGCCTGCCGGTACAGGTCGTCGGGCAGATCGATGGCCGTCCTCATGCCACGAAGCGTAGTTTCAGAACATCACGATGCGCGGAGATCGGAGTACGGATGGCGCGCAAACGGCAGGTGCCGGGCGGTGGGACGGCCGTCGAGGTGGAGCCGGAGCGACTGGCCCGGTGGTTCGATCGCTTCGCCGAGCGCAACGACGGCGTGGCGAACACCGAGCTCGACCCGGGACAGGTGCGTGTCGTGGGCGGTAACGGCGTCACCGCGACGGTCTCCGTGCCGTTCGAGCCGCTCGCCGTCGAACCCGGTACCCGGCACGACGGTGCGGCCGTGGAAGTCCTGGTCGACCACGTGCGCAGACCACGCCGTATCGGCCTGCTGCTCGTACGGCTCGGCGGGCACAGCGTCGGCGTCGCCGAGGGTGGGCGGGTCACGGTGTCCCGTACCGACCGTCACCTGGTGCACGGGCGCAGCGCCGCAGGAGGGTGGTCGCAGCAGCGGTTCGCTCGCCGCCGCGACGGCCAGGCACGACAGGCGTTGCGCGCGGCGGCCGACGATACCGCCGACGTCCTCGGCGCCCGTGTCGCCGAGCTCGACGCCGTCGTACTCGGGGGTGACCGCCGGGCCCTGGAGGAGCTGCGAGCGGATCGGAGGCTCGCCGCGGTCTTCGCCAAGGCGGAACCCCGCGTGCTCGACGTGGCCGAACCGCGTCGCTCGGTGCTCGACGACGCGGCCGAGCGCGCACGTGCCGTGGAGATCATCGTGCGGTGACCCACGCCACCGTCGCGGAAAACGACTGGACACCCGCCCCTACACTGGGGAACGTGGTCGTTCGACTGGAGTAGGCGCGCGCTCGCGCCCCGTGCACACCTTGTCCGGCCACCACGTCCACCCCACGGAGTCTGCCAAGTGATCTCGGCTACCGGCCTCGAACTGCGCGCCGGTTCGCGCATCCTGCTGTCCGACACCACGCTGCGCGTGCAACCGGG
This sequence comes from Saccharomonospora cyanea NA-134, assembly GCF_000244975.1. Lineage (NCBI taxonomy): Bacteria > Bacillati > Actinomycetota > Actinomycetes > Pseudonocardiales > Pseudonocardiaceae > Saccharomonospora > Saccharomonospora cyanea. The sequence continues at coordinate 2,037,376 of NZ_CM001440.1, forward strand.
CGACCGCATCGGCCTCGTCGGGCGCAACGGTGCGGGCAAGACCACCACGCTCCGCGTGCTCGCCGGTGAGGGCGACCCGTACGCGGGCGAGGTGCACCACACCGGCGAGATCGGCTACCTGCCGCAGGACCCCCGAGAGGGTGACCTGTCGGTGACCGCCAAGGACCGCGTGCTCTCCGCACGCGGCCTCGACGTGTTGCTGCGCGACATGGAGAAGGCGCAGAGCGCCATGGCCGAACTCGTGGACGACGCCGCCCGCGACAAGGCGGTCCGCCGCTACGGGCGGCTGGAGGAACGCTTCGCCGCGCTGGGCGGTTACGCAGCCGAGAGCGAGGCCGCGCGTATCTGCGCCAACCTCGGCCTGGAAGACCGCGTGCTGCCGCAACCGTTGCGGACGCTGTCCGGCGGGCAGCGGCGCCGCGTCGAACTCGCGCGCATCCTGTTCGCCGCCTCGGAAGCCGGTGCGGGAGGCCGCTCGGGCACCATCCTGCTGCTCGACGAGCCCACCAACCACCTCGACGCCGACTCGATCACGTGGCTGCGCGGATTCCTGAAGGCCCACACCGGAGGCCTCGTGGTCATCAGCCACGACGTCGAACTGCTCGACGAGGTCGTCAACAGGGTGTGGTTCCTCGACGCCACGCGTGGCGAGCTCGACAGCTACAACATGAACTGGAAGCGCTACCTCGACGCGCGCGCCACCGACGAGAAACGCCGTAGGCGGGAGCGTGCCAACGCCGAGAAGAAGGCGGCCGCGTTGCAGCAACAGGCCGCCAAGCTGGGTGCGAAGGCCACCAAGGCGGTGGCGGCGAAGAACATGGCCCGCCGCGCGGAGCAGTTGCTGGCCAACCTCGACGAGGAGCGCCAGGCCGACAAGGTCGCGAACATCCGGTTCCCCGCGCCCGCCCCGTGCGGCCGTACCCCGTTGACGGCCGAGAACCTGTCGAAGTCGTACGGCTCGCTGGAGATCTTCACCGGGGTCGACCTCGCCGTCGATCGCGGTTCGCGAGTCGTCGTGCTGGGGCTGAACGGTGCGGGCAAGACCACGCTGCTGCGCCTGCTGTCCGGGCTGGAGAAGCCCGACACGGGCCAGGTCGTGGCCGGCCACGGTCTCCGGCTCGGGTACTACGCCCAGGAGCACGAGACGCTGGACCACGAGGCGACGGTGTGGGAGAACATCCGCCATCTCGCTCCGGACACCGGCGCGCAGGAGCTGCGCAACCTGCTGGGGTCGTTCCTCTTCAGCGGCGAGCAGCTCGACCAGCCCGCCAAGACGTTGTCGGGTGGGGAGAAAACCCGGCTCGCGCTCGCGGGGCTCGTGTCCAGCGCGGCGAATGTGCTGCTGCTCGACGAACCGACGAACAACCTCGACCCCGCGAGCCGTGAACAGGTGCTCGACGCATTGCGCCGATACGAGGGCTCGGTGGTTCTTGTGACACACGATCCTGGTGCGGTCGAGGCACTGGAACCCGAACGGGTGATCCTCTTGCCGGATGGCACCGAAGATCTGTGGTCCGACGATTATCGTGAACTGGTCGAGCTCGCCTGATCGGGTGTTTTGCCGAGAAAATGTGCGACTTCTTCGTAAGGGCGCGCACCGGTCGCCGGTCCGATGTGCTCGCCGGGTGACCAAAAGATCACCCACAGCTTTCTGACCAGTGTTGTTGTGGCGACTCCCGGATCGGTGGAGTGGCCCCCCCTTTCGGGTGGAGTGTGGTGTGTCACCGGCCGCCACAACCAGGCGCCTTTTACGCGTTCCGTCATTGTTCGGTCTACAGCAAGTACCGTATCGGACGTTTTCGACGCCATTCGAGCATGTTTTCCCGTTGTCGTCTGGCATTCGGCGGCGTCGTGTTCGATCATTGCCACGGCAGGGGCTGAAAGTGGCCCGAAACATCAACGGGCGGAAGGTGGATTGACGTGGCAGACCTGAAGAAGGGTGCGCGCATCACCGGATCCACGCGTGACAAGCTGGCCGCTGACCTGAAGAAGAAGTACGAGAAGGGGGCGAGCATCCGCGCTCTGGCCGAGTCGACGGGACGCTCCTACGGCTTCGTGCACCGGGTCCTGTCGGAATCCGGCGTGCAACTTCGGGGCAGGGGAGGCGCCACGCGCGTCAAGAAGAAGTAAGAGGGACAGGATCTCCGTGGGTTCCGGAGCCGGGTTCGTCGGTGCCGAGGGGGGCCGTGGCCCGGTTCCGGAACACCAGCACCGCTCCCAGCAACACGGAGACGTAGACCAGGTAGCCGAAGCGGGTGGCCGTCGTCAGCAACGTGAAGGCGGCGAGTCCGACCGCGATCCGCAGGGCCGCGTCGGCCGCGGTCCGCGGCGGGCGGCGAACCAGCCACAGCAGCACGGCGAGCCCCGCGGCGACGAGCAGCACCAGGGCGATCACGGTGCCCACGGGGCCGGTGCTCGCGATCAGTCGGCCCGGCAGCGGACTCTCGGCGGGGGACGCGACCTCTCCGAGACCCGACGGGAACAGTAGTACGTGCTCGACGAAGGCTCTGGGATTCACCAGACAGACGGGCACGGTCACCAGTGCGGTGACACCGACGAACACCACCGAGGACCGGGCGAGAGCGCGTCCACCCAGTCGGCTCGCGACGAGGAAACCGGCCACGACGGCGGCGGGTGCGGCGATCAGCTTCGCGCTCGTCACGAGCGCGCACGTCAGTGCCGCCCAGCCGGACCGGTCGGTGGCGGCGAGGGCGACGGTCAGCACGATCAGTCCCACGATCGCCAGGTCGGGACCGGCGGTCGCCCAGGTGAGCGCCGTCAGAGGGAACACCGCCGCGAGTTGGGCACCTCGAACCGGTATCGACGGCACCCGCAGCAGCCGCAGACTCGCGACCACGCAGACGGCGGCCACGAGCGCGAACGCGACGCGGGCGTCGGTGAGCACGTCGGTGAACGGCGAGCCGCCCAGCAGCGCGCGCGGCAGACCGAACACCGCCATCACGGGGCCGTACGGCGTGTAGTCGTGGACGTTCGGGGCTCGGTCGAGCGCCGCGATGTCCAGATAGGGCGTTCCGCTGTCCAGCAGGGTGCTCGCCGCTCGCTCGATCACCCACACCTCGGGTTGGGCGTTCCACAGCCCTTCGGCGTCGGTCCAGTCGCCGCCCGAGGTTTCCCGCCGCACGAGCAACGTCACCATCGGGGCGAGCATGCCGACGACACCGACCGCTCCCACGCCCACCCAGCGTGATCGTGACCGGGAGTGCCGGGCGTTCGGTGTGAGCAGTAGCCAACAGGTGTGCACCAGCGCGAGCCCGTAGCCGGCCACCGCGAAACCGCCCCATACCCGGTAGCCGAAGTGCTTGTCGGTCAACGCCATGACCAAGGCGTAGCAGGCGCAGCCCAGGTAGAGCAGGGCGTCGACGGCGAGTGGCCGCCGACCCAGTGCCGATCGCATGCGGCCGAACGCGCCGACCGGTGCGGGCTCCGCCCCCTGCTGTGCCTGTGTCCCCATGGCGGTCGAGACTACCGAGGGAGTCGGGACTGTCGGTGGCGACCGGCAGAATCGCCCGGAAGCGGCGCGGGAAGATCCGCGACGTCACCGCTGTTGTGCTGAGCACACATGGGGAGAGGAGTTGTTGGCGAGTGGACAACACGTGGTCGCTGCTGCGGGGGGCGATGAACTCGGCCGACGCTCCGAAAGGGCTGCGCAGGGGGACCGTTCGCCGAGTGGCCTCCTTCGCCAGGCCGCACTGGCGGAGGTTGCTCGTCTTCCTCGCGCTGACGGTCCTGTCGGCCGTACTGGCCGTCACCACTCCGCTGCTGGCCGGGCGCGTGGTCGACACCATCGTCGGAGGGCGGGCCGTCTCCACGGTCGTCTGGCTCGCCGTGGCCATCGCGGCCATCGCCGTGGCCGACGCGGCGCTGGGGCTCGCCGAACGCTGGCAGTCCGCCCACATCGGTGAGGGACTCATCCTCGACCTGCGCAGGGCGGTGTTCGAGCACGTCCAGCGGATGCCCGTGGCGTTCTTCATGCGTAGCCGCACCGGCGCGCTGGTGAGCAGACTGAACAACGACGTCATCGGTGCGCAGCGCACGTTCACCGCGACACTGTCCGGCCTCGTCACCAACGTCATCCAGTTGGTCCTCTCACTCGCCGTGATGGTGACGCTGTCGTGGCAGGTGACCCTGTTCGCGCTCGTGCTGCTGCCGATCTTCGTGCTGCCCGCCCGGCGGATCGGCCGGAGGATGGCCGACCTGCAGCACGAGTCGGCCGAGCTCAACGCCTCCATGACAACCCAGATGACGGAGCGGTTCTCGGCGGCCGGTGCCACGCTGGTCAAACTGTTCGGCAGGCCGAAGGTGGAGGCGGAGGAGTTCGGCGAGCGTGCCGGCCGGGTCCGTGACATCGGGGTCCGCACGGCGATGCTGACCCGCTGGTTCATGACCAGCCTCACTCTGGTGTCGGCGCTGGCCCAGGCACTCGTCTACGGCCTCGGCGGTTGGCTCGCGCTCACCGGCAGGCTCGACGCGGGCACCGTCGTGGCGCTGGCTCTGCTGCTCACCCGCCTCTACACGCCGTTGACCGCGCTGGCCAACGTCCGCGTGGACGTCATGACGGCGCTCGTGTCGTTCGAACGGGTCTTCGAGGTGCTCGACCTCAAGCCCATGATCACCGAGAAGCCGGACCCCACGCCGCTGCCCTCGGGCGGTGTGTCCGTCGAGTTCGACGACGTTCGTTTCGCCTACCCCTCCGCGGAGGGCTATTCACTGGCCTCGCTCGAAGACGTGTCCACACTGGACACGAGGGGCGGGGAGCAGGTGCTGCACGGCGTGAGCTTCCGGGCCGAGGCGGGCCAGATGGTGGCGCTCGTGGGAGCGTCGGGGGCGGGCAAGTCGACCATCGCCTCACTGGTCGCTCGGCTCTACGACGTCGACTCCGGGGCCGTACGGCTGGCCGGCGTGGACGTCCGGGACCTCTCGTTCGAGTCGCTGCGGCGCACGGTGGGGTTCGTCACGCAGGACGGACACCTCTTCCACGAGACCATCCGGGCCAACCTCGCCTACGCCCGTCCGGAGGCGAGCGACGACGAGATCTGGGACGCGCTGCGCCGGGCCCGGCTGGAGGAGCTCGTGCGTTCACTTCCGGACGGCCTGGACACCGTGGTCGGCGAGCGCGGCTACCGCCTCTCCGGCGGCGAGCGGCAACGACTCACCATCGCCCGGCTGTTGCTCGCCCGGCCCCGCGTGGTGGTGCTCGACGAGGCCACCGCGCACCTGGACTCCCAGTCCGAGGCCGCGGTCGGCGAGGCACTGGCCGATGCGTTGACCGGGCGGACGGCACTCGTCATCGCCCACCGGCTGTCCACGGTACGGGCGGCCGACGCGATCCTCGTCGTCGAGGACGGCCGCATCGTCGAACGCGGCACGCACCAGGAGCTGCTGGCGCTCGGCGGCCGGTACGCCGAGCTGCACAACACCCAGTTCGCCACCGACGAACGGTCGGCCGCGTGAAGCCCGGTGTCGTGGCGCGGCCCTCGTTGACCACTCTGCCGCCGAGTGCTCCGCGGCCCAGGGCGGTCGCGCTCGTGCTGCACGGCGGCGCCGAGTACGGGGCCGCCGTCGTCCGGCCGTGGCGGCTGGCGTACCTGCGGATGGTGCCGGTGGCCCACGCCGTGCGGGCGGCGGGGGCCCGGCACGGCCTGGAGGTGAGGTTGCTGCGCAACCGGGTTCGCGGGTGGAACGAACCCGACCGGCACCCGGTGGAGGACGCGCGGTGGGCGTTGGAGCGGATCCGGGCTGAACGCCCGGGCCTGCCCGTGGTGCTGGTGGGGCATTCCATGGGAGGCCGCGTGGCGCTGCGGGTGTGCGACGACGAGGCGGTGCGGGGCGCGTGCGCGTTCGCGCCGTGGACGCCCGACGCCGAGCCCGTGGAGCCGGTGGCGGGCCGCACGGTCGTGATCGCGCACGGTGCGCTCGACAGCGTGACCAGCCCCGGGGACTCCTACCGGTACGCGCAACGTGCCGACGCCCACGCCGCGCGGTTGGCGCGGTTCGACGTGACGGCGGAGAGTCACGCGCTGCTGCGCAGGCCCGCCCTGTGGAACCGGCTCGCCGCCGAGTTCGCGGTCCAGACCGCAGGACTGGTTCCCCAGCACGGACTTTTGGCCCGTGCTTTCGCTCACGATGCGCCTCTTCGGTGGCGGCTACTACTCTGACCAGGTCTTTTTCGGCCGGATCTCCTTTTTTCCTCGCGCGAGGCACAACCTCACCGGGGGATGCTGCGTCTACGCGGTCGGACATGCGGTTAGGTATGCGGGCAGCACGACAGCCGCACGAAGCGATCGGAGTGGCCATGACCTACGGCGGGCACCAGGGCGGACACCGGCCACCGCCTCCGGGCCGGAGGCCGCCGCGAGGGCCCCGGCAACAACAGCAGGCGCAGATGATGCCTGTCCCGGGCAGCAACCGGGCACGGCAGGCGGCGCGGCCGCCTCAGCCCACGCGGGTCGCTCCGCGACCGCCACAGCCGCCGCCACCCGGCGACCGGAAACCGTCTTCGGGTGGTGGTCCCCGACGTAGGCGGGCCTCGTTTCCCAAGGTGTTGCTGAGCCTGGTGCTCGTGTTCGTCCTGCTCCTGGGAGCCGTGTGGCTCTACCTGGAGTTCTCCATCAACCGCATCGACGCGTTGCCCGACGACTACGAGGGCAGGCCGGCGGCGGCCGAGGGCACCAACTGGTTGCTCGTGGGCTCGGACTCCCGTGAGGGGCTCGACGAGGACCGCATGGCGGAACTGTCCACCGGCGACGCGGGCGGCAGGCGCACCGACACGATCATGCTCGTCCACATTCCGGACAACGACACGAAGCCGACCCTGCTGAGCCTGCCGCGCGACTCGCGGGTCGAGATCCCCGGCCACGGCGTCAACAAGATCAACGCCGCGTTCGCCTTCGGCGGTGCCCCGCTGCTGACGAAGACGGTGGAGCAGGCCACGGGACTGCGCATCGACCACTACGCCGAGATCGGATTCGGTGGGTTCGCGGAGGTCGTCGACGCCATCGGCGGTGTCGAAATGGACATTCCGCAGGAAATGCGCGACACCAAGACCGGCATCGTGATCCCCGAGGGCAGGCAGACACTCGACGGGGCGCAGGCGCTCGGGTTCGTCCGTATGCGCTACAGCGAGGCCACTCCGCGGTCGGATCTGGACCGCGTGGCGAACCAGCGCAAGTTCATCGGGGCACTCGCCAACGAGATCGCGAGCCCGGCCACCCTGCTGAACCCGTTCGACGTGTTCCCGCTACTGGGTGCCGTGCCCGACGCGCTCACGCTCGACACCGACGACAACCTGCACCACCTCGTGGGACTGGCATGGGCCATGCGGGGCATCGGTGACGGCGGCGTGGTCACGACCACCGTGCCGGTCACCTCCGCCTCCGCCGAGACCTGGGATCCGGCGAAGTCGGAGACGCTGTTCGAGGCATTGCGTACCGACTCGCCGATTCCTGAGGAGATCCTCATGGAGTGACCGACGGCCGTGTGGACCACGGCCGTGTCCCACACGGCCGTGGCGGTCTCGATCGCTCGAAAGCGTCCTCGTGAGGTCAGTTCTGCCGGGCCTGCGACACCAGGGCCGGGACCGGCCGGGGCCTGCCGTCCGCGTCGATCGCGACGAACGTCAACCGAGCGGTCGCAACCTCCGTCACCGGCCCTGAGGTGTTCCACCGTTCGGAGGTCACCCTGACCACGGTGGTCATCGAGGTCCGTCCGGCTCGCTCCAGTTCGGCGTGGACGCTGAGCAGGTCACCGGCCCGTACCGGGGCCAGGAAGGTCATCCGGTCCACCGACACGGTCACGGCGGGACCGTCGGCGTGGCGGGCCGCGGCGGCAGCCGCCGCGTCGTCGATCAACTTCATCACCACACCACCGTGGATGGTGCCGTACAGGTTGGTGTCGTGCTCGCTCATGATGTGAGCGAGGGTGACCTGGGAATCCGCTGGGGTCTTGGGCGTGGAACGCACCGTGCTCTGGTCGGCCACGTGATCTCTCCTTCGCGAGTCGCGGCGGGACGGCACCGTGCGCGTGGTCGCGCACGGGCGGCGGGCAGGTCTTCGGACTCGTGGGCACTTCGGTCGCTTCCGGAAGGGATCCGGAGGACAGGCTCCTACTGGCCGTCGCTTCCCAGGCCGGGTGGCCCAGTGCTCGATGACGGCGGTCGTTCCCACTCACCGCTGCGGGGCAGTCCCGGATTCGCACCGGGTTCCCTCTTACGACGCCCCGGGGACGGGGCGAACCCACTGCGCACACCACCTTACGGCGCGGCCGGTGAGGCCGGTGAGGCCGAGGCTCCGGCGGTGGTCGAACCATCGTCCCGCTCCTGTGCGGCGAGCGGCCGACGAACATCACGGGCTTGTTCCGCGTCACGCCGGGGTTTCCCACGACTCGCGCGGTGGTCAAGCCCTCCCGCGCGAACGCAGGACCTCCAGGGCCTTGTCGGCGTGGACGGACATGCGGAGCTCGCTACGGATCACCGCGAGAACGGTCCGGTCGGTGTCGATGACGAACGTGTGTCGCCTGGTGCGCAGTGGACCGAACGCCCGCCGCACGCCGAACCGGCTCGCGACTGTGCCATCGGCGTCGGAAAGCAGCGGGAAGCCGAGGGCGTGGGCCTCGGAGAACGCCCGTTGGGTGTCCACCGGGTCGGGGCTCACGCCCACCGGTCGGGCACCGAGCTCGGCGAAGTCGGAGGCGAGGTCCCGGAAGTGGCAGCTCTCGGCCGTGCAGCCCGCGGTCATGGCCGCCGGGTAGAAGAACAGCACGACGGGGCCGGTCGCGAGGAACTCGGTCAGCCGGCGGGGAACACCCGCCTCGTCGGGCAACGTGAAGTCCGGTGCGGTGGCCGACTGTTTCATGGCCGCGATGGTCCCATGCGCCCGGCGGACTCGGCGAGCAGCGATCGAATCCCCGCCGCGTCGACCTCCTCCCCGAACAGCTTGCCGCGACCCGCGACGGCGCCCAGCTCGGCGAGCCTGCGCGCGTGCTCGGTGCCGTGCACGCCGTCGACGCCGATCCGGAAGATTCCGAGTTCCCGGGCGCGCTCCACCAGCATGGCGAAGTGCCGGCGTGCTCCCTGCGAGCTCTCGCCGTCCTCGGCGAGCGCGTCGACCAACGTGCCCGACACGATGACGAAGCCGACGGGGAGCCGGTGCCGGTGGATCAGTTCGAGGTCGGCGGCACCGGACACCGCCAGGGTGATCTTGACGTCGAGTTCGGCGAGGACGGACAGGTTCTCCAGCACCTCACCACGGGGATCGGTCAGGTCCGCGCTGTCGGCGCAGATGCGTAGTTTGTCGTGTGGCAGGCCGGTGCGGTCGAGCTCGGTGCGCACGATACGGACCAGGTTCGGGTCGATGGCGAGCCGGGTGGGCAGCCGGACGCACAGATCGGGCGCGCCACCGAACTCGCGCTGCCACGTGGCGGCGTCGGCGATGGACTGGGCCAGCAGCAGCTCCCCCAAGGCGGGGGTCATGCCGGTGGTGTCGGCCAGCGCGGAGAAGTCGCGTGGCCGCAACACCCCGTGTTCGGGGTGGTCCCAACGGAGTTGGGCGTTGACCACCGCGATGCGTTCGTGGCCGTCGAGTGTGACCGTGGGCTCGTAGTCCACGCCGAACTGACCGTTCTCCAGACCACCGCCGATCGCGGCGCCGATGCCGAAGCGCCGCCGGTCGCGGTCGTGCAGTTCCCGCTCGAACAGCATCCACTGGGCCTTGCCGTTCTCCTTGGCGCGGTGCAGGGTCAGCTCGGCCGCGCGGTGCAGTTCCTCGCGGGTACGCCCGGGCACCTCGCTGACGACGATGCCCACACTGACGTTGACCCCGACGCCCGTGCCGTCCACGTACACGGGTTCGGCGAGGTCGCGCATCGTTTCCTCGACGAGATTGACCACGGTGGCGGTGTCCAGTTCGCCGTCCTGCCCGTCGTGGAGGAGTACGGCGAAACCGTCACCGGACAACCTGGCCACCACCGCCTCGTACTGCGGTTGTGCGGCGAATCCGGCCTCGAGCTTGCGCGCCACCTGCCGGAGGACCTCGTCGCCCGCGCCCGGACCCAGGCCGTCGTTGACGACCCGGAACCCGTCGATGTCGAGATAGACGAGGGCGACCCGGCCACCTGGCGACGTGGCGAGGGCGGTGTCCAGCTTGTTGTCGAAGTGGTACGAGTTCGGCAGCCCTGTGAGCGGGTCCTGCACGTTCTGCCTGCGCAGTTGCTCGCTGAGCAGGGCGAGTTCGTGAATGTCCTCGATCAGCAGCACCGGATGGGGGAGTCCTGGGCCGTCGGCGGTGATGGTGGCGACGGTCACTCGGGTCCGCAGTGTGCCGTCCCGGCCGTGCGTCAGCGTGACTCGCTCCTGCCGGGGCCGCCGGGCCGGCAGGAGCGCTTCGTCGACGGCCGCGGCCAGCACCCGCGCGTCGTTCGGTGTGGCGGCGAGCCGCGTGAGCGGTTGCCCGACGAGTTCGGCGCGGGTGTGGTGGACCAGTTCGACGAAGGCGGGGTTGACGTCGTGGATCGTGCCGTCCGCGGCCCCGAGCACGACGCCGATCGGTGTGGCGGCATAGAGATCGGCGAACCGGCGAGCGGCCGCGTCGCGGGCCGTCCGTGCCTCCGCCTGTGCCTCGCGCGCGACCGCGAGCAGCGCGGGTTCCAACGTCTCCGCGGGCAACGACACGCCGTCGACCTCGCCAAGACGCGCGGCCCAGCGGCGCACGATGTCACCCAGCCCTGGCGTGTCACCAGGTTCCGACACGCTTCACCTCGCACAACGTCGTCGACCCATGGGGCTGTTGCCCGCACAGCGGCGGATTTTTCCGGACCACGGTCCGCAACTCTGCAACAGCATCATGCAATGAGCATCTTGTCTACCGCCTGGAAGGGTGGATTGATCACACCACCGTGTCGCGCGGCGCTACTGCCTGTGCGACTTCCGGCGAGGGCCTGACGGCGGTCGGACCCGGCGGGTTCACCCCCGCCGGGTCCGACCGTACCCTCTGCTCACCAATGACGCCGCCGGTCATCCTCGCAGGTGGCCATGCCGGGTGCCGCGGACGGGCTTTCCGTGGCGGGAGAGGTCAGTCCCACTCCAGTGCCGCACCACTGCGGTAGTCGGTGACCCTGGTCTCGAAGAAGTTCTTCTCCTTGCGCAGGTCCATGGCCTCCGACATCCACGGGAACGGGTTCTCCGGTTCGCCGAACACGGGTTCCAACCCGAGCTGGGCGGCCCTGCGGTCGGTGATGAAGTGCATGTACTGCTCACACAGCTCCGCCGACAACCCGAGCATCGGCCTCGGCATGGTGTCCCGGGCGTAGGCCACCTCCAGCGCGCATGCCTCCACGAGCATGTCGCGCACCTCGCGCTGGAACTCCGGCGTCCACAGGTGGGGGTTCTCCGCCTTGATCTGGTTGATGCAGTCGATGCCGAAGTTCAGGTGGATCGACTCGTCACGCAGGATGTACTGGTACTGCTCCGCGATGCCCACCATCTTGTTGCGCCTGCCCAGTGACAGCACCTGGGCGAACCCGGTGTAGAACCACATGCCCTCGAACACGACGTAGAAGGCCACGAGGTCGCGCAGGAACTCCTGGTCGGCCTCCACGGTGCCCGTGCGGAAGTCCGGGTTCTCCAGGTTGCGCGTGTACCGCAACGCCCAGGAGTCCTTGTCCGCGATCGACGGCACCTCGCGGTAGGCGTTGAACAGCTCGCCCTCGTCGAGACCGAGGCTCTCGCAGACGTACTGGAAGGTGTGGGTGTGCACGGCCTCTTCGAACGCCTGCCGCAGCAGGTACTGCCTGCACTCGGGATTGGTGAGGTGCCGGTAGACGGCGAGCACCAGGTTGTTCGCCACCAGCGACTCCGCGGTGGCGAAGAAACCGAGGTTGCGCTTGAGCATCAGCCGCTCGTCGTCGGTCAGGCCGTCCGGCGACTTCCACAGCGCGATGTCGGCCTGCATCGCGACCTCGGTGGGCATCCAGTGGTTGTCACACCCCGCGAGGTACTTCTCCCACGCCCAGCCGTACTTCATCGGCAGCAGCTGGTTGACGTCGGCGCGCGCGTTGATCATCGCCTTGTCGTCCACGTTCACGCGCGCGGCACCGAAGTCGAGGGTGAGGTTCTGGCTCAACGAGTGTCCTTTCGAAGAGATCGGTTGTCGGGTGCTCACTGGCAGGCTTCGCAGTCGGGGTCGTCGATCCGGCAGGCCGCGGTGGCACTCGCCTCGACGACAGCGGCGGGCACCGTGGGAGTGACGGCGTTGAGTCGCCCGTCGGTGCCGCGCAACGTGCTCTTCTCGACCTGTGTCGCGGCCCGCGAACGCAGGTAGTAGGTCGTCTTGAGACCACGTCGCCACGCGTGCCGGTACAGCGCGTCCAGCGCACGCCCGCTCGGCTCGGCGAGGTAGAGGTTGAGCGACTGCGCCTGGTCGATCCACTTCTGCCGCCGCGACGCCGCGTCGACCAGCCACCGGCTGTCGATCTCGAACGCCGTCGCGTACAGCGCCTTGAGGTCGTCGGGGATGCGGTCGATGGGGGCGAGCACCCCGTCGTGGAACTTCAGTTCGGCGACCATGTCGTCGTCCCACAGGCCACGCCGCTTGAGGTCGCGCACGAGGTGCGGGTTCACGACGGTGAACTCACCGGACATGTTGGACTTGACGAAGAGGTTCGAGAACAGCGGCTCGATCGACTGCCCGACTCCGCAGATGTTCGAGATGGTCGCCGTCGGGGCGATGGCAAGCACGTTGGAGTTGCGCATGCCGACCGTGCGTACGCGCTCGCGCAGCGACTCCCAGTCGAGAGTGGTGGTGGTGTCGATGTCGAGTTCGCCCTCACCCCGCGCCTCGGCCAGCAGCCGCAGCGAGTCGATCGGCAGGATTCCCCGGCTCCACAGCGACCCGTCGAACGACGAGTACGCGCCCCGCTCCTCGGCGAGGTCCGCCGACGCCGAGATGGCGTGGTAGCTCAGCACCTCCATGCTGCGGTCGGCGAACTCGACGGCAGCCTGCGACGCCTGTGGGACACCCAGCTCGAACAGCGCGTCGGAGAAACCCATGAGGCCGAGGCCCACCGGCCGGTGGCGCAGGTTCGACCGCTCCGCCTCCGGCACGGTGTAGAAGTTGATGTCGATGACGTTGTCGAGCATGCGGACCGCGGTGGTCACCGTGCGGCGCAGTGCCTCGACGTCCAGGCCGTCCTCGCCGACGTGGCGGGCGAGGTTCACCGAGCCGAGGTTGCACACGGCGATCTCGTCGGCGCTGGTGTTGAGCGTGATCTCCGTGCACAGGTTCGAGGAGTGCACCACACCGGCGTGCTGCTGCGGCGACCGCAGGTTGCACGGGTCCTTGAACGTGATCCACGGGTGGCCCGTCTCGAACAGCATGGTCAGCATCCGCCGCCACAGCTGCTTCGCGCTCACCCGGCGGAACACCCGGATCTCTCCCGCGTCGGCGGCCTCCTCGTACGCCCGGTAGCGTTCCGCGAACGCGGTGCCGTAGAGGTCGTGCAGATCGGAGACCTCGTCGGGGGAGAACAGGGTCCAGTCCTCGTCGGTCTCCACCCGGCGCAGGAACTCGTCGGGCACCCAGTTGGCGGTGTTCATGTCGTGGGTGCGCCTGCGGTCGTCACCGGTGTTCTTGCGCAGGTCGAGGAACTCCTCGATGTCGATGTGCCAGGTCTCCAGGTAGGCGCACGCGGCACCCTTGCGCTTGCCGCCCTGGTTCACCGCCACCGTGGTGTCGTTGGCGATCTTGAGGAACGGCACGACGCCCTGCGACTTGCCTCCGGTGCCCCGGATGTGGGCGCCGAGGCCGCGTACCGGGGTCCAGTCGTTGCCGAGCCCGCCGGAGTACTTCGCCAGCATCGCGTTGTTGCGGTAGCCGCTGAAGATGGAGGCCAGGTCGTCGGACACCGTGGTGAGGAAGCACGACGACAGCTGCGGGCGGCGAGTGCCGGAGTTGAACAGCGTCGGCGTGGAGGTCATGAACCGCAGTGAGGACAGCAGTTCGTAGAACTCGACGGCCCTGGCCTCGCGGTCGGGTTCGGCGACGGCGAGCCCCATCGCCACCCGCATGAAGAACGCCTGCGGCAGCTCGAAGCGCGTGCCGGCGTGGGGGTCGCGCAGCAGGTAACGGTCGTACAGCGTCTGCAGGCCCAGCAGGCCGAGGTCGAGGTCGCGTTCGGGGCGCAGCGCCGCCGTGATGACGTCGAGGTCGAACGTCGCGAGGTCCTCGGTGAGCAGGTGCAGTTCCACCCCGCGCCGGAGGTAGTCGCGGAAGTAGTCGCCGTACGTGGCGGCCATCTCGGGGTAGTCCGGGTGCCGGGGCTCGCCCGCGAGGTAGCCGACGGCTTCACCGCGCAGCGAGTCCAGCAGCAGCCTGGCGGCCACGAACGAGTAGTCCGGTTCGCGCTCCACGAGCGTGCGGGCCGCCATGACCTGCGCGAGTGCGAGGTCACCTGCGCTGATGCCGTCGTAGACGTTGCGTTCCAACTCGGCGAGGACCGCCTCGGCGGAGGTGTCCGGAAGGCCTGCGACGGCCTCGCGTACGGCCTTCTCGACGCGGTCCCACGGCACCTGCGTGGCCCTGCCCGAGCGGGACGGGGCAGCTTCCGGTGCGGTTTCCACTGACATGCGACGACTCCAAAAGGGTGCGTTCGACCGTCTCGCGGGCAGGGGCGCCCGCGAGTTCGGCCGGTGTTTGGTTGTGCTCAGCTCTCGGTGATCGAAGCCTACATGTGGTGGTCCGAGAGTGGGCAGCACCCAAGATATGGGCGTGTCGTCACATCGCGTCACGGCGGTGTACCGCTGGATGACCTGGGCGGAGACTCCTGAGCGTCACCGTACGGGGGCCGGTTCGGGCGTCGTCGAGGGCGTGCGGACACGTCCGAGACGGAAGTCGGCCAGCCGCAGAGCTCGCGTGTGACGCCGGTACTCGGACGTGCGTCCGGGCCAGATGGACACCACCCGCCCGCCCGCGTCGCGGTACCAGCTACGGCAGCGGGTCCACACCGACCGCGCGAGCCTGTCCTGCACCTCACGGTCCCACCGCTGCTCCACCTCGGGGCGCACGTCGAGGTAGTGGTCGGAGTGGGAGGCGAGCCACCGCACCGCTTCACGAACGTAACGTGCCTGGCTTTCGAGCATGTGGACGATCGAGCCGCCACCGAGGTTGGTGTTGGGTCCGTACAGCAGGAACAGGTTGGGAAAACCCGGCACCGTGATTCCGAGGTGGGCCCGCGCGCCGTCCCGCCACGCGTCCGAAAGGTCGCGGCCTTCCAGGCCCCGCACGGTCATGGAGCCGAGGAACTCCGTCGCGGCGAAGCCGGTTCCGTAGACGATGACGTCGACCTCGTGGTGGGTTCCGTCGGCAGTGCGGACGCCGGTGGGAGTGACGGCGACGACCTCCGTGGTGACGACGTCGACAGTGGATGAGGCGAGCGCGGGGTAGTAGTCGTTGCTGAACAGCACGCGCTTGCAGCCGAGCTGGTGATCCGGTGTCAGAGCGGCCCGCAGGTCCGGATCGGACACCGATCGGCGAAGATGGCGTCGTGTTTGGACTGAGAACAGTGGACTGAGGAACCGCCACTTGGACAGGCACTGCTGCGCGAACTCGGTGTAGAGCCAGAAACCGAGCCGGTCGATCTTCTGCAAAACCGGAAACGCGCGGAGGATCGCCTTGTCGCGTTCGGTGTAAACGCGGTCGCGTTTGGGCAGAACGTACGGTGCGGTCCGCTGGAACACGGTCACCGATGCGGCCCGCTGTCCCAGGAACGGCACGAACTGCACGGCGCTGGCGCCGGTGCCGATCACCGCGACCCGCTTGCCCGAGAGCTCACAGCCGTGGTCCCACCGTGCCGAGTGGAACGACGTCCCCGTGAAGGTGTCGACTCCGGGGACGGACGGGTACACCGGCCGCGACAGCTGCCCGGTGGCGGGCACCAGCACCCGTGCGGAGTAGCCGGTGCCGTCGGCGGTACGCACCAGCCAGCGCCCGGTTTCGGCGTCGAAGTCGGCCGAGGTGACCTCGCTGTGGAACCGCACGAGGTTGTACACACCGAACCGGCGGGCCACCCGGCGCAGGTAAGCCAGGATGTCGGGTTGCAACGCGTAGCGCCGGGGCCAGTCAGGGTTCTGGGCGAACGAGAAAGAGTACAGCGGTGACGGCACGTCACACCCCGCACCGGGGTAGGTGTTCTCCCGCCACACCCCGCCCACGTCGCCTGCGGCCTCCAGCACGACGACGTCGTGGATGCCTGCCCGCCGTAGTTCCACGGCCATGGCGATGCCCCCGAAGCCCGCGCCGATCACGAGCACACTGGTGTCGATGATCCCCATGAACCCGGAAGGCTAGAGTCGGTGCGGAGACCGTTCCAGGTCCTCGCGGGACCGGAAGTTGATATTTTCGGACACGTGGCCGGTTGGGACTTCCCTCGCGGCGTCGCGAGCGTCGCGCTTCTCGTCGACTTCGCCGCCGAACGGGGTGTTCCGCCCGACGACGTGCTGAAGGGCACCGGGCTCGACCTCTCCACGGTGCGGAACCCGTACGCACAGGCGGAAGCGCGGCAGGAACTCGCGGTCGTGCGTAACCTGCTCGCCCGCTGTGCCGGTTCGGACGCCGAACTCGGCAGCGACCTCGGCCGCCGCTACCACGCCACCGTCTACGGCATCTGGGGTTTCGCCGTCACCAGCAGCCGCACCGTCGGCGACGCCATGCGGCTCGCTCTGCGTTACGTCGAACTGACGTATGTCTTCTGTGTTCCCGACCTGCGCGTCGAGGGCGATCTCGCGGTGCTCGACTGCCGCACCGACACCGTGCCCGCCGACGTCCGGCCGTTCCTGCTCGCCCGTGACGTGGCCGCGATCCACACCCTGATCGAGGACCTGCTCGGGATCACACCCACCCCGCCTCTCCGGTGCGGAACTCTCACCCTGCCCCGCGAGCTGCTGGACCGCCCGATGCCGCAGGCCAACGACCACACCGCAGCGATGTGCGAGGAACAGTGCCGGAACCTGCTGGCCGAGCGGAGGGCGCGGGACGGCGTGGCGAGGACGGTGCGTGACCGGCTGCTCGCCGTCGACGGGCTCGGCCTCGGTATGGCAGCGGTGGCCGCCGAGCTCGGCATGACCACGAGGACGCTGCGACGGCGGCTGGCCGCCGAGGGCGCCGGGTTCCGGGCACTGCTCGACGAGGTTCGGCAGGCCCTCGCCGAGGAACTCCTCGCCACCCGCTCGATGTCGGTCGAGCAGGTGGCCCACCGGCTCGGCTACGGCGATGCGGCTGCGTTCGTCCGCGCCTTCATGCGGTGGACGGGCGTTTCCCCCGGTCGGTACGCGCGGACGGGCCGGGGGAAACGGCCGGTTCCTAGACGGGCTTGACCATCGGGAACAGGATCGTCTCCCGGATGCCCTTGCCGGTGAAGGCCATCAGGAGGCGGTCGATGCCCATGCCCGCGCCGACGGTCGGCGGCATCCCGTATTCCAGCGCGCGCAGGAAGTCCTCGTCGAGCTGCATGGCCTCCGGGTCGCCGCCCGCGGCCTTCAGGGACTGCTCGGTGAGCCGCCTGCGCTGCTCCACCGGGTCGACCAGCTCGGAGAAGCAGGTGCCCAGTTCCATGCCGAACCCGATGAGGTCCCACTTCTCGGTGAGCAGCTCGTCGTCGCGGTGCTGGCGGGTCAGTGGGCTCGTCTCCACCGGGAAGTCCCGCACGAACGTGGGCTGGATCAGCGTGTGCTCGACCAGCTCCTCGAACAGGTGCTCAACGAACTTGCCCGGTCCCCACGCCGGGTCCCAGCTGATCTCCCGCTCGTCGGCGTGCTTGCGGAGCACGTCGATCGACGTGCGTGGGGTGATCTCGGCGTCCAGCGCCTCCGACACCGACCCGTAGAGGGTGATCTGAGGCCAGTCGCCGCTGAGGTCGACCTCCCCGTAGCGGGGGTTGCGCACGATGGTCTCGCCGAACACCGCCTCCGCCGCCCGGCGCACGAGGTCCTGGGTGATGCCCATGCCGTCGTTGTAGTCGCCGTAGGCGCGGTACCACTCCAGCATCGTGAACTCGGGGTTGTGTGTGGAGTCGGCGCCCTCGTTGCGGAACGACCGGTTGATCTCGAACACGGCGTCGAGATCGCCCACGATGAGTCGCTTGAGGAACAGCTCGGGAGCGATGCGCAGGTAGAGGTCGAGGTCGTAGGCGTTGATGTGGGTGGTGAACGGACGGGCGGTGGCTCCACCGTGCACCTGGTGCAGCATCGGTGTCTCCACCTCGAGGAACCCGCGCTCCAGCAGGCCCTGCCGCAGCGCCTGGACGGTGGCGGCGCGCTTGCGCACCATGTCGCGGGCCTCGTCGTTGACGATCAGGTCCACGTAGCGCTGCCGCACGCGGGCCTCGGGGTCGGTCAGGCCCTTGTGCTTCTCGGGCAGCGGACGCAGTGCCTTCGACGTCAGCGTCCACTCGTCCACCAGCACCGACAGCTCACCGCGCTTGGAGGTGATCACCTCGCCGGTGACCCCGACGTGGTCACCGAGGTCGACGTCGCTCTTCCAGGAGTCGAGTGCCTCGGCGCCGACCTTGTCGAGCGACAGCATGATCTGGATCTGGGCGCCGGGGTCCTTGATCGTGGCGAAGCAGAGCTTGCCGCCCGTGCGGTACAGCATGACGCGACCGGTGATCGAGACGCGCTCGCCCGTGTGGTGGTCGGGCTCCAGGCCACCGTGCCGTTCGCGGACCTCCGCGATCGTGGTGGTCCTGCCGAAACCGACGGGGTAGGGCTCCCTGCCCGAGGAGCGCAGCCGATCCAGCTTGGCTCGCCGGATACGCATCTGCTCGGGTAGGTCCTCGTGGAAATCGTCCAGCGCGTCACTCACAGCGACGAGTGTATCCGCCCAGCTAGGCCGGGGTGCGAGACGTCCCGGCTACGCCGCGCCGGCCACCGGCCACCGGGCGGCTCGTCCCGCAGGACGGCCTCGTGGAGGCGGCTGACGTCGAGTGCTGGCCCGGCCCCGGAGAAGCGATAGCCGAACCGGTCCCTGCCGATCACCGGATCGCAGTCGCCGCCGCGTCGCAGGTACTTGCGCAACCGGTAGACGTACACCTGGACGACGTTGCCCTCCGGAGCCTGCGACCCCCATACGTCGCTCAGCAGCGCCCGCCTGCTCACCGGCACGTCGGGACGCAGGGCCAGCGCCGCGAGACACCCGTCTGCGGTCCCGGCCTTCGCCGGAGAGCAGTGGTGTTCGTGCTCGTCGCGGGTGCGCTCACGCTCGCCGTCACGCTGGTGTTCCTGGCGTCGTGACCGCGGACGTCACCGTCGGGTGGTGCCGAAGAGCAGGCGCGCGTCGCGCAGGTGGGTGTTGACGAGGGGACGGCGCCCGGCGAGGTAGCCGAGCGGGCCGTCCGGGTTCACCGACCACGTCGCGGAGGTGGACCGCGGACGGACGCGGGCCCGTACGGGGCTGACGAGGGGCCTGCCTGCGACGGACTGGATGATCGAGAACCTCGCCCGGGTCTCGGGCCCCGACGGGCCTCGTGGGACGAACGTCGCGGTGGCGATCCACTCGTCCGGAGTGGCGGCCGACGCGGTGAACGCGTCCGCGCGGTCGAGTTCGAAGCTCGCGAGTTCCTTGGGGATGCCCCACAACGCGCGCCCGCCCGCGAGCGAGGTCTCGCTGTCGACCCAGATCTCGGTGATGCTGCCCGCCGGTGACAGTCCGTGCCGCACGGCGACCGTGGCGAGCAACTCGTGGTAACTGAGCTGTCCCGGCGGGGTGTAGTCGATCCACGCCGTGACGACCACGGCCCGTCCTCCGACGGTGTGGGGGGTGACGGCGTCGCTCAATCGGGGAAGCTTTCGGTGCGGCACCGTCCACACGGACACGAAGGCCTCGCCTGCCAGCCGCCACGGTTCGTCCGGGTACTCGGCGTTCACGTGGTGTCCTCCCGGGTCCAGGGCAGGAAGCCGGGCAGGTCCTCGGGGACACGCCCGTGGAAGTCGGGTGGCCGCTTCTGGAGGAACGACAGTACTCCCTCGACGGCGTCCGGACTGTGGGGAATGCTCGCGACCAGGCGGGAGTCGAGGTCGTGGAGTGGGCCGGGGGAGTCCATGCCGGACATGCGGTAGAGGAGCTGTCGGGTGACGGCCACCGACACGGCAGCCGTGGTGGTGACGAGTTCGGCGGCCAGGTCGTAAGCCGCGGACAGCAGTTGCTCGGGTTCGTGCACACCGTGGACGAGCCCGGACCGCAGTGCCTCGTCGGCGCCGAACACCCGACCGCTGATCATCCAGTCGAGGGCCCGCCCCATCCCGACGAGCCGGGGCAGGAACCACGCGGACGCGCCCTCGGGGTAGATGCCGCGGCGGGTGAACACGAACCCGAACCGTGAGTCGGTGGCGGCGAGTCGGTAGTCGGCCGCGAGCGCGATGGTGATCCCCGCGCCGACCGCCGCGCCGTTCAACGCGGCGATCACCGGCTTGTTCGACGCGAACATCCGGCGTGACACGCGGCCCGCGGGTTCCCGCCACGCGGCGTCGGGCCCGGTTTCGGTGTCGAAGTCGAAGTCTCCCTGGGACAGGTCGGCGCCGACGCAGAAGTCGCGGCCGTTTCCGGTGAGCACGACGACACGCACGTCGGCGTCGTGGTCCGCCCTACCGAGCGCGTCGGCGAGTTCGTCGGCCATCGTGACGGTGTACCCGTTGCGGGCGTGCGGCCGGTCGAGGGAGATGGTCGCGATCCGCTCGGCGACCGAGTACGTGATCTGTGCGTAGTCGCGTCCGGTCTCCGTCATGAACGTCTCCCCGCCACTCTCGCGCGATGTCGAGCGCTGTCGCGTCGTCGGCGCTGTCATTGCACCACAGACGACACGACGCCAACAGAGGGAAAACAATCATGCGTGCTTGCTTTTTTTGACCTCCCGATGTCAGGCTGAGGCGGTCGGCAGGGCGGCGTGGCCGTCCACGAGGAGGTGGCACGTGGCGGGAGCGAGCGCGGTCCTGCGGGACCTGGACGGCGAGAGCGAGGAGGTCGACGCCCTCGTGGCCGACCTGGACCCGCCGCGATGGTCGCTACCGACGCCCGCGCCGGGGTGGACGATCGCCCACCAGATCGCGCACCTGGTGTGGACCGACGCCAAGACGTTGATCGCCGTCCGCACGCCGGACGCGTTCGCCGAGGAGGTCGCCTCCGCGTTGGCCGGGGGCGGGAACTACGTCGACGAGGGAGCCGAAGCCGGCGCCCGGACACCACCCGACCGGTTGCTGGAGACGTGGCGGCGACAGCGCCGGGAGCTCGGCGAGGCGCTGCGCGCGGTGCCCTCCGGCACGCGACTGCCGTGGTTCGGCCCGCCGATGAGCGCGGCGTCGATGGCCTCGGCCCGCCTGATGGAGACGTGGGCCCACGGCCAGGACATCGCCGACGCCCTCGGCGTGCGCCGCGCGCCGACGGGCAGGCTGTGGCACGTCGCCCGGCTCGGGGTGCGCACCCGCGACTTCGCCTTCGGCGTGCGCGGGCTGGCGGCGCCGACCGAGGAGTTCCGGGTGGAGCTCACCGCGCCCGACGGCGACACCTGGACGTTCGGGCCGGAGGACGCGGCGCAGCGCGTCACCGGAAGTGCCCACCACTTCTGCCTGCTCGTCACCCAACGGGTGCACAGGGCCGACACCGACCTTCGCGCCGACGGTGAGCAGGCCACGGCGTGGCTGGACATCGCGCAGGCCTTCGCCGGTCCGCCGGGGCCCGGCCGCGCCCGCGAGGGGACCCGGCAGTGATCCGCATCGGCAACGCCTCCGGTTTCTACGGTGACCGGTTCTCGGCCGTGCGCGAGATGCTCACCGGCGGCCCGCTCGACGTGCTGACCGGCGACTACCTGGCCGAACTCACGATGCTCATCCTCGGCAGGGACCGGTTGAGAGACCCCGCGCGCGGCTACGCCACCACGTTCCTGCGGCAGCTGGAGGAGTGCCTCGGACTGGCCGTCGACGCGGGCGTGACGGTGGTGGCCAACGCAGGCGGCCTCAACCCCGCGGGCTTGGCCGAGGCGCTGTGTGAGCTCGCGCAGCGGGTCGGGGTGACCGTGAAGGTCGCCCACGTCGAGGGCGACGACCTGGTCGCCCGGGCGGAGGAACTCGGCCTGGGCACACCCGTGACGGCCAACGCCTACCTCGGCGCGTTCGGGATCGCCGAAAGCCTGCGGGCGGGCGCCGACGTGGTGGTGACCGGGCGGGTCACGGACGCCTCGCTCGTCGTCGGTCCCGCCGCGGCGCACTTCGGCTGGACGCCCGCCGACCACGACGCGCTCGCCGGTACCGTGGTCGCCGGTCACGTGCTCGAATGCGGTGCGCAGGCCACGGGCGGAAACTACGCGTTCTTCACCGAACACCCGCGCGGCCTCCCCGGCTTTCCGGTCGCGGAGATCGCCGAGGACGGCTCCAGCGTCATCACCAAGCACGACGGCACCGGAGGCGCCGTCACCGTCGGCACGGTCACGGCGCAGTTGCTGTACGAGATCGCGGGCCCGCGCTACGCCGGACCCGACGTCACGGCGCGCTTCGACAGCATCCGGCTCGAACAGGACGGACCCGACCGCGTACGGGTGAGCGGAGTGCGCGGGGAACCGCCTCCCCCGCGGCTGAAGGTGGGCTGCACGACCCTCGGCGGGTACCGCAACGAGGTGACGTTCGTCCTCACCGGACTCGACGTCGAGGCCAAGGCCCAGTGGGTGCGGCACCAGCTCACCGAGGCGCTGGGTGAGGCCCCCCCACGTTCGGTCCGGTGGACGCTGGCCCGCACCGACCACGCCGACGCCGACACCGAGGAGACGGCGAGCGCGTTGCTGCACTGCGCGGTCCGCGACGACGACGCCGACGTGGTGGGGCGCGCGTTCAGCGGTGCGGCGGTCGAGCTGGGCCTGTCCAGCTACCCGGGTTTCCATCTCACCGCGCCGCCGGGAAAAGCGGCTCCGTACGGCGTGTTCGGCGACGCCTTCGTGGACGCGGCCACCGTGCCGCACGTCGCCGTGCTTCCCGACGGGACCAGGATGGACATCGCCCCGCCCGCGTCGAGGAGGGAACTCACCGAGGTGCCCGAGCCCCCGCTGCCCGCGCCGTTGCCCGACGGGCCGAGCCGGCGTGTGCCGCTGGGCACGGTCGCGGGCGCTCGCAGCGGTGACAAGGGCGGCAGCGCGAACATCGGCGTGTGGGTGCGTTCCCCCGAGGCGTGGCGCTGGCTCGCTCACACGCTCACCGTCGACGCGGTACGGACGCTGCTGCCCGAGGTGGCCGACCTGCCGGTGCGCCGGTACCTCCTGCCCAACCTGTGGGCGGTCAACGTCGTCGTCGACGGAATCCTCGGCGAGGGAGTGGCCTCGCGAGCCCGGTTCGACCCGCAGGGCAAGGCGCTGGGCGAGTGGCTGCGCAGTCGCCTCGTCGACGTTCCGGAGGTGCTGCTGTGACCCCGACCGACCCCTTCGCCACCCCCGAACGCGGGATGCTGCGTGAGACGGTGCGGCGATTCGTGACCACCGAGGTGCTGCCGTACCTGGACGACTGGGAACGGGAGGGCGAGCTGCCCCGCACGCTCCACAGCAAGGCGGCGGGGCTCGGGCTGCTCGGGCTGTCGTTCCCGGAGAGTGTCGGCGGCTCCGGCGGTGACGTCCTCGACGTCGTCACGGTCGTCGAGGAAGCCCACTACGCGGGTGCGTCGGGCGGTGTGATCGCGGCGCTGTTCACCGGCGGCATCGCCCTGCCGCACATCGTCGCGGCGGGCGACACCGAGCAGATCGACCGGTGGGTGCGGCCCACTCTGGCCGGCCGCACCGTCGGGGCACTCGCCGTCACCGAGCCGGACGGCGGTTCGGACGTCTCGGCCCTGCGCACCACCGCCGTCCGCGACGGCGACCACTACGTCGTCAACGGGGCGAAGACCTTCATCACGTCGGGCTGTCGGGCCGACTTCGTCACCACCGCGGTGCGCACCGGTGAGCAGGGCGCCCACGGCCTGTCGCTGCTCGTGGTCGAGAAGGGCACGCCGGGCTTCACGGTGAGCCGCAGGCTGGAGAAGCTGGGCTGGCACTGCTCCGACACGGCCGAGCTGTCGTTCAGCGATGTCCGGGTACCCGTCCGGCACCGGGTGGGAGCCGAGAACAGCGCGTTCACCCAGCTCGCGACACAGTTCGTCACCGAACGGCTCACGCTGGCCGTGCAGGCGTACGCGACGGCGCAGCGCGCCCTGGACCTCACCGTGGAGTGGTGCCGCCTGCGGGAGACGTTCGGCAGGCCGCTGATCTCCCGGCAGACCGTGCAGCACACGCTCGCGGAGATGGCCCGCCGGGTCGACGTCGCCCGCTCCTACGTGCGGCAGGTGGCGGTGCGGCACGCGGCCGGCGAGGAGGTCGTCGCACAGACGTGCTTCGCCAAGAACACGGCCGTCGAGGCGGGAGCCTGGGTGGTGGACAAGGCCGTCCAGTTGCACGGCGGGCTCGGTTACCTTCGGGAGTCCGAAGTGGAACGGCACTACCGGGACGTGCGGATCCTGGGTATCGGGGGTGGCACGTCGGAGATCATGACGCAACTGGCCGCCAAGCGACTGGGGTACGCCGCATGACGATCCTGAAGTCGGGCGTGGACACCACGGAACCGCGCCACACCGCCTACCGCGAGGCGATGCTCGCCAGGCTCGCCGAGATCGAGGCCGAGCACGCCAAGGCCGTCGCGGGTGGAGGGCAGAAGTACGTCGAGCGGCACCGCCGCCGCGGCAAGCTGCTCGTGCGGGAGCGCATCGAGCTGCTCCTCGACCCCGACTCCCCGTTCCTCGAACTCTCCCCGCTGGCGGGTTGGGGCAGCGACTACCCGGTGGGTGCCAGCGTGGTGACCGGGATCGGGGTCGTCGAGGGCGTCGAATGCCTCGTCGTCGGCAACGACCCCACGGTGCGCGGCGGCGCGAGCAACCCGTGGACCGTGCGCAAGATCTTCCGGGCGTGCGACATCGCGTTGGAGAACCGGCTGCCCGTGATCAACCTCGTCGAGTCGGGTGGGGCGGACCTGCCCAGCCAGAAGGAGATCTTCATTCCGGGTGGGCGGCTGTTCCGCGACCTCACCCGGCTGTCGGCGGCCGGAATCCCCACGATCGCGCTCGTGTTCGGCAACTCCACGGCCGGTGGCGCGTACGTGCCCGGAATGTCCGACCACGTCGTGATGGTCGAGGAGCGGTCCAAGGTGTTCCTCGGCGGTCCGCCTTTGGTGAAGATGGCCACCGGAGAGGTCTCCGACGACGAGTCGCTCGGGGGTGCGGCCATGCACGCGCGTACCTCCGGCCTGGCCGACCACCTGGCGCGCGACGAGGTCGACGCCATCCGGATCGGCAGGAACATCGTGAAGCGGCTGAACTGGCGTAAGCGCGGTCCCGCGCCCGCCGTCGTGGCACCGCCGCGCTATGACCCCGAGGAACTGCTGGGCATCGTGCCTGACGACCTCAAGGTGCCGTTCGACCCGAGGGACGTGCTCGCCAGGGTGGTGGACGACTCGGACTTCGACGAGTTCAAACCGCTCTACGGCGCCAGCCTGGTCACGGGCTGGGCCCGCATCCACGGCTACCCCGTCGGGGTGCTCGCCAACGCCCAGGGCGTGCTGTTCAGCGAGGAGTCCCAGAAGGCCGCGCAGTTCATCCAGCTCGCCAACCAGGTGAGCACCCCGCTCGTGTTCCTCCACAACACCACGGGGTACATGGTCGGGAGGGACTACGAACAGGGCGGCATCATCAAGCACGGCGCCATGATGATCAACGCCGTGTCGAACAGCCGGGTGCCGCACTTGTCCGTCCTCATGGGAGCGTCCTACGGAGCCGGGCACTACGGTATGTGCGGCCGCGCGTACGACCCCCGGTTCCTGTTCGCGTGGCCGAGCGCGAAGTCGGCGGTGATGGGGCCCGCGCAGCTCGCCGGGGTGCTGTCCATCGTGGCGCGCAACGCGGCACAGGCGCGGGGCCAGGACTACGACGAGGATGCCGACGCGGCGCTGCGCGCGGCGGTCGAGGCGCAGGTGGAGGCGGAGTCGCTGCCGCTGTTTCTGTCCGGCCGTCTCTACGACGACGGCGTGATCGACCCCAGGGACACGCGCACGGTGCTCGGTCTGTGCCTGTCGGCCGTGCATTCCCAGACCGTCCAGGGTGCCTCGTTCGACGGCACCGGCTTCGGCGTCTTCCGGATGTGAGGTTGTCGTGATCACGAATCTGCTGGTCGCCAACCGTGGCGAGATCGCACTCCGGATCTTCCGTACGTGCCGTGAGTGGGGTGTCGGCACCGTCGCCGTGCATTCCGACCCGGATGCGAACGCGCTGCACGTCGCCGCCGCGGACGCCGCCGTCCGCCTGCCCGGGGCCGCTCCGGCCGACACGTACCTGCGGGTGGACGCGGTGGTGTCGGCCGCGCTCGCCGCGGGCGCGGACGCGGTCCACCCCGGATACGGTTTCCTGTCCGAGAACGCGGAGTTCGCCCGCGCCGTGCTCGACGCGGGCCTGGTGTGGGTGGGGCCGTCGCCGGAGAGCATCGCGCTCATGGGCTCGAAGACCGAGTCCAAGCGCGTGGTGGCCGCCGCCGGAGTGCCCGTGCTGGCCGAGCTCGACCCGGAGAGCCTCACCGAGGAAGACCTGCCCGTGCTGGTGAAGGCGTCGGCGGGCGGGGGTGGTCGTGGCATGCGTGTGGTCCGCGACCGGGCCGAGGCCGCCGAGGCCGTGGCGGCGGCCCGTGCCGAGGCCGCGTCGGCGTTCGGGGACTCGGCCGTGTTCTGTGAACGCTTCCTCGAACGCGGCAGACACATCGAGGTGCAGGTGCTGGCCGACACCCACGGCACCGTGTGGGCCGTCGGGGAACGCGAGTGCTCCATCCAGCGCAGGCACCAGAAGGTGGTGGAGGAAGCTCCGTCCGGTGTGGACGAAGGACTGCGGCAGCGGCTGTTCGAGGCCGCGCGTGAGGTGTGCCGGGTCACCGACTACGTCGGCGCGGGCACCGTGGAGTTCCTCGTCACCGACGACGGCGAGTTCTTCTTCCTGGAGATGAACACGCGCTTGCAGGTGGAGCACCCCGTCACCGAATGCGTCACCGGGCTCGACCTCGTGGCGTGGCAGCTGCGGATCGCCGAGGGGCAGGCTCTGCAGGGCGAGCCGCCGCGACCCCGGGGCCACGCGATCGAGGCCCGCCTCTACGCCGAGGACCCGCGCTCCGACTGGCGTCCCGGCAGCGGGACGCTGCACCGGTTCGCGGTGCGGGACGTGCGGGCGGAGTTCACGGTGCCCGATCGCTACGGAATCCGGCTCGACAGCGGTGTCGCCGACGGCACCGAGGTGAGTGTGCACTACGACCCGATGCTCGCCAAGGTGATCGCCTGGGGCCCGGACCGCACCTCGGCGGCGCGGATGCTCGCCGGGACACTCGCCTCGGCCCGCGTGCACGGGCCCGTGACCAACCGCGACCTGCTGGTGGCCGTGCTGCGGCACCCCGACTTCCTCGCCGGCGACACCCACACGGACTTCCTCACCCGGCATGCCGACCGCGTGCTCGACGCGGGGCCCGGCGAGGCGGGCGCGCGGCTGTCGGTACTGGCCGCCGCGCTGGCGGACGCGGAGCACAACCGAACGCACGCCCGGGTGCTCGGGTCGCTCCCCGGCGGCTGGCGCAACGTGCCGTCGGCCCCGCAGGTGAAGACGTACCGGCACGACGGCACCGACCGCTCCGTCCGCTACAGCGCCACCCGCACCGGTCCGGTGCTGGAGGAACACCCGGAGGTCACCGTGGTGGCCGTGACGCCGGAGCGGGTGCTGCTGTCGTGTGACGGCGTGCGCCGCACGTTCCACGTGACTCGCCATCCCGGTCTGGTCGTGGTGGACTCCCCGCTGGGTTCGGTGAGCCTCGCACCCGTGCCGCGCTTCACCGACCCGGCCGCCGAACTCGCCGAGGGTTCGCTCGTGGCGCCCATGCCCGGCACGGTGGTGCGCCTGGCCGTGTCCGTCGGTGACGAGGTGCGGGCGGGACAGCCGCTGTTGTGGCTGGAGGCGATGAAGATGGAGCACCGTGTCACCGCACCCGCCGACGGCGTGGTCACCGAGCTCGCCGTGGCCGAGGGCGCTCAGGTGGAGCAGGGTGCGGTCATGGCCGTCGTCACCGCAGGGGAAGCCACCGACGTCGGGGCAGTCGAGACAACGGAGGAGTCAGCGTGACCTTCACCGAACCCGCCGAACGGTCGGCGCTGCGCGAAGCCGTGGCCGAGCTCGCGGCGAAGTACGGCCACGAGTACTACCTGGAGAAGGCCCGCGGCGGCGGACACACCAGCGAACTCTGGGACGAGGCGGGCAGGCTCGGCTACCTCGGCGTGTCCGTGCCGGAGGAGTACGGCGGCGGGGGTGCGGGCATCGGCGAGCTGGCGGCCGTGTGCGAGGAGTTCTGCGCTGCGGGTACCCCGATGCTGCTCATGGTCGTCTCACCCGCGATCTGCGCGACGGTGATCGCGCGGTTCGGCACCGACGAGCAGAAGTCCCGCTGGCTTCCCGGGTTCGCCACCGGAGTGGTGCGGATGTCCTTCGCCATCACCGAACCCGACGCCGGGTCGAACGCCCACCGCATCACCACCACGGCCCGCCGCGACGGCGATGACTGGATCCTGAGTGGACGCAAGGTTTTCATCTCCGGAGTGGACGAGGCGGACGCGGTGCTCGTGGTGGGCCGCACCTCCGACGCCCGCACGGGCAGGCTCAAGCCCGCGTTGTTCGTCGTGCCCACCGACACGCCGGGCTTCGAGTACCGGGCCATCCCGATGGATCTCGTGTCGGCCGACAAGCAGTTCGAGCTGCTCCTCGACGACGTGCGGCTGCCCGGTGACGCCCTTGTGGGAAGCCAGGACGCGGCGATCGCGCAGCTGTTCGCGGGGCTGAACCCGGAACGGATCATGGGGGCGGCGTTCTCCGCAGGCATCGCGCGTTACGCCCTGGACAAGGCGGTGACCTACGCCAGGCAGCGCAGCGTGTTCGGGGTACCCATCGGATCGCACCAGGGGCTGGCCCACCCACTGGCCGAGGTGAAGATCGAACTGGAACTGGCGAGGCTCATGACCCAGAAGGCCGCCGCGATCTACGACTCGGGTGACGACGCCGCGGCGGGTGAGGCCGCCAACATGGCCAAGTACGCCGGGGCCGAGGTGGCCGTGCGTGCCGTCGACCAGGCCGTGCAGGTGCACGGCGGCAACGGACTGGCCTCCGAGTACGGTCTTGGCACGATGCTGGCCGCGGTGCGGGTGGGCAGGATCGCCCCGGTGAGCCGGGAGATGGTCCTGAACTACGTGGCCCAGCACAGTCTGGGACTTCCCAAGTCCTACTGAAGTCCGGGACTTCCGAAGTCCTACCGACCCGTGATTCGAACGAGGAGTTGTCCGTGACCGACCTGTCAGGCAAGACCATCATCATGTCCGGCGGCAGCCGCGGCATCGGCGAGGCCATCGCCGTGCGCGCGGCGCGCGACGGCGCCAACGTGGCGTTGCTCGCCAAGACCGCCGATCCGCACCCCAAGCTGCCCGGCACCATCCACACGGCGGCGAAGGCCATCGAGTCCGCGGGCGGCCACGCGCTGCCGATCGTGGGTGACATCCGTGACGACGAGACCGTGGTGCGGGCGGTCGAGAGCGCCGTCGAGCAGTTCGGCGGCGTGGACATCGTGGTGAACAACGCGAGCGCCATCGACCTCACGCCGTCCGAGGTCATCCCCATGAAGCGCTACGACCTCATGCAGGACATCAACGCGCGCGGCTCGTTCCTGTTGTCGCGCACGGCGATCCCGCACCTGCGCCGCTCGGACAACCCGCACATCCTGACGTTGTCGCCGCCGATCCGGCTGGAGGAGAAGTGGTTCACCGGCGGCCACCTCGCCTACAGCATCGCGAAGTACTCGATGAGCCTGGTCACCGTGGGGCTCGCCGCGGAGCTGAAGGACGCCGGGGTGGCCGTGAACTCGTTGTGGCCGCGCACCACCATCGACACCGCGGCCATCCGCAACGTGGTCGGTTCGGAACTGTCGAGCCGGTCGCGCACACCGGAGATCATGGCCGACGCGGCGTACGCGGTGCTCACGAAGCCGAGCCGCGAGCTCACGGGGCGGTTCCTCATCGACGACGAGGTGCTGGCCGCCGAGGGCGTCACGGACTTCTCCCGCTACCGGCTCGCCGAGCGCGAGGAGGACCTGCAACTCGACTTCTGGGTCGAGCCCGCCGACGGCACCGATGGCGCGTGAACCCCGGCAGGAGCGCAGCCGGACGACCCGCCGTCGGCTGATCGACGCCACCGTGGAGTGTCTGGCCGAACTCGGCTGGACCGGCACCACGGTGGGTGTCGTCGCCGAACGGGCGGGTGTGTCCCGGGGCGCGGCCCAGCACCACTTCCCGACGCGGGAGGACCTCGTGGTGGCCACCGTCGAGTTCCTCACCGAGGAACAGATCACCGAGGTCCGGCGGCGGGCCGAGACCCTGCCGCAGGGCCGGGGCCGCGCCGAACCGGTGGCGCGCATG
Source organism: Saccharomonospora cyanea NA-134 (assembly GCF_000244975.1). NCBI lineage: Bacteria > Bacillati > Actinomycetota > Actinomycetes > Pseudonocardiales > Pseudonocardiaceae > Saccharomonospora > Saccharomonospora cyanea. The sequence continues at coordinate 2,067,911 of NZ_CM001440.1, forward strand.
CTCCTGAACCTCTACACGGGGGCGAAGTTCCGGGCCGCGCTGCACCTGTGGGTGGCGGCGTCCACCGACGACGCACTGCGGGCCGTGCTGGCCCCGCTGGAGGCGAAGGTGGGCCGGGAGTCGCACCGCGTGGCCGTCGACCTGCTCGGCGCGGACGAGTCCCGGCCGGGCGTGCGCGAGACCGTGCAGGCGACCCTCGACCTCGCCCGTGGCCTCGGGCTGGCGGACCTGCTCAGCGACGACTCGAAACGCCGGCAGCGCCTGGTACGCCAGTGGGCGAAGGTGCTCGAACCCATCGTCGGGGAGGGTGGAGACCGACCCGTACCGTGAGTGCGGTCTCGGCGCGTGTGGCGGCGGGTCGGGTCTCCGTGTGGACCAGGTCACGTGCCCCAGTGTCCGGGGCGATCGCTCCTCTGAGCTGGAAGGTCTCACCTGCTTCCAACAGCAGGTGCCGTGCCGCTGCTTCTCCAGGTCTTCGCGGGACCTCACACCGCGTCGAGGACGTCCAGCAGGCGGATCACCTCGGCGGTCATCGCGGCGCGACCCGCGCCGAGGTACTTGCGGGGATCCACCACCTCGGGCCGCTCGGCGAGATAGGCGCGTACCGCGTCGGTGAACGCGTGGTTGAGGTGCGTGGCGATGTTGATTTTCGTCATGCCCGCCCGCACCGCTGCGGTCAGTGTCTCGTCGGGCACGCCCGACGACCCGTGCAGCACCAGCGGCACGTCCAGAGCCTCCCGGAGTTCGGTGATGCGGTCGAGGTCGAGGCTGGCCGTGCGTTCGGTCATCGCGTGCGAGGAGCCCACGGCCACGGCGAGTGAGTCCACCCCGGTGTCGCGGACGAACGCCACGGCCTCCTTGGGATCGGTCCGCACGCCCGGCGCGTGGACGCCGTCCTTGCCCCCGACCTCGCCGAGTTCCGCCTCCACCGTGACGCCGACGGCGTGCGCCTCGGCCACGACCTCGGCCGTGTTCGCGACGTTGTCCTCGTAGGGCAGGGCGGAGGCGTCGAACATCACCGACGTGAACCCCAGATCGAGCGCCTCACGGACGAGCGTCCGGTCGTCGGCGTGGTCGAGATGCAGTACGAGCGGCGCCGTGGAGGCCTCGGCGACGGCGATCACCGCCTTCGCCAGCGGTGTCAGCGCGCCGTGGTAGCGCACGGCGTTCTGGCTGATCTGGAGCACGATCGTGCGTCCCGCCGCTTCCGCCGCCGTCGCGTACGACTCCGCGTGTTCGAGCTGGATCACGTTGAACGCCGCCAGCCCACGCCGTTCGGTGTGGGCTCGCCGCAGCGCCGCGTGTGGGGTGACCAGAGGCACTGTTCACTCTCCCGACAGGACGATCGAGCGGGTCAGGTTGCGGGGCCGGTCGGGGTCGAGTCCCTTCGACAGCGCGTACTCCACGGCGAACCGCTGGCAGCGCACCAGCGTGAGCTGCGGGTCCTCGTCGAACCACAGCGCCAGCGCTCCCGTGGCCTCCACCTCGGCCACGAGGCCGTCCGGCCGCTCGCCGAGGAACACCACGGCCGAGTCGGAGTCGGAGATGGCTTTCGGACCGTGGCGGTAGTCCATGGCCGGGTACGACTCGGTCCAGGCGATGGCCGCCTCACGTGCCTTGAGCGCGGCCTCGTGGGCGAGCCCGACACTCCAGCCCCGGCCGAGGAACGTGAACTGGGTGCGCTCCAGCAGCGCCTCGGGCACGGGCCAGTGCACCACCTCGTCCGCGGCGGCGGCCAGCGACTCGGTGTCGTCACCCAGCCCGGCGCGCAACAGGGTCAGCGCGGAGGTGGCGAACCGGGTCTGCACCACCGACCGCTCGTCGGCGAACGGCAACACGACGACGTCGTCGGCGGCACCGCGGCCGGGAGACTCCGGGTCGCCGATCACGGCGAGCGTGCGCACCCGGCCTCGCAGCGTGCCCAGCAGGTCCAGCACCTCCGTCGTGGTTCCCGACCGCGAGATGGCCACGACGAGGTCGTAGTCACGCTCGACCGGGAACTCGCTCGCCGCGAAGGCGTCGGTCACGCCGTGTCCGAGGCTCTCCCGGCGCACGGCGTACGCCTGGGCGACGAACCAGCTCGTACCGCAGCCGACGACGGCGACCCGCAGACCGCGGGCGGGCAGCGGGGCCGAGGCGGCGAGTGCCGCGGCCTGACGCCAGGCGTGGGGCTGACTGGCGATCTCCTCGGAGACGAGGGGAGTGGTCACTGTTCGCTCCTTTGTCGAAACGGGTGGCCTGGGGTGCGGTGAGGGCGCTCGGCAGGTCTTCGCGCCTCGTCCGCGTACGCGGCGACTATCGGGTCGAGGTCGGCTTCGGCGGCCTGCCAACCGAGGAGCGCCGCGCCCCACGACCCGGCGGACCCACCGAGCGCGGCGGGCACGATCCGCGGGTCGGGGTGCACGGTGAGCCGTGCGCGGACCTGCTCCCGCAGCGGTGTGAGCAGGGCGTCGCCCGCGTGCACCAGGCCGCCGCCGACGACGACGTGCGCGGCGCCGGTCACCCGGACCAGGTCGGCGACCAGCGCGGAGAGCACCTCGACGGCGTCGTCCCACACGCGGCGGGCGAGAAGGTCGCCGTCGAGGGCACGGGCGAGGACGTCCCGGGCACCGTCGACGGCCACACCGGAGGCCGCGGTGTAGCGGCGGGCGATCGCGGCGGCCGAGGCGACGGTCTCGGCGCAGCCGCGCCCGCCGCACACACACGCCTCCCCGTCGGCGGCGCCACCGTGGCCGATCTCGCCCGCGTAGCCGCCCGAGCTCACCATCCGCCCGTCGAGCAGCAGCGCGGCGGCCAGACCGGTACCCACCGACACGTACACCTGGTCCGCCACGCCCCGGCCCGCACCGAGCCGCCACTCCGCCGTCGCTCCGGTGCGCACGTCGTGGCCGAACCCCACCGGCAGGCCGGTGTGCGCCCGGAGACGCCGCGCCACGGGCAGCTCACGCCATCCGAGGTTCTCCGAGTGCACGCACACCCCCCGCCGCTCGTCGACGGTGCCGGGGACGGCGACACCGACGCCCACCGCGGTGTGTGTCGCGGGTATGGCTGCCAGCGCGGCGTCCACCGTGTCCAGCACGCCCCGGAAGGCGCGCTCGGGGCCGTCCGCCGCGCGCGTGGGGGAGCTGCCCTGCCGGAGCACGCCCGTGTGGTCGGCGACGAGCCACTTGACGAACGTTCCGCCCACGTCGAGGGCGACGACGGCGGGCCGGTGCGGTGCCGGTGCGCTGGTGTCGAGTGCGTCGGACACGCCCCACCTACTTGACGCTTCCGGCGGTGAGTCCCGCCACGAGTCGTTTCTCGATCCCGGCGAACAACAGCACCACCGGCACGATCGCCACGATGGAGACGCCGAACACGTACTGCCACGCCGAGTCGTACTGGCCGACGAACTTGGTGAGCGCCACCGACAGCGGTTGGTTCTCCGCTGACGTGAGGATCACCAGCGAGGCGGCGAACTCGTTCCACGCGGCGACGAACGTGAAGATGACGGCCGTGACGATGCCGGGCCACACGAGCGGCAACGTGACGCGGAAGAACACCGTCCACCGGCTCGCGCCGTCGATCTGCGCGGCCTCGTCGAGTTCCTTCGGGATCGAGGCGAAGAACGAGTGCATGATCCAGGTGGCGAACGACATGTTGAACGCCGCGTTGATGAGGATCATCGCGAGCCACGTGTCCTGGATGCCCCACGACAGCACCTGCCGGAACAACCCGGCGACCAGCACGGCAGGCTGCAGCATCTGGGTGATCAGCACGCAGAACAGGAAGGCCAGCCTGCCGGGGAAACGGAACCGGGCCGTGTAGTACGCGGCGGGCGTGGCCACCGCCAGTGTCAGCAGCGTGGCGCAGCCCGCGATGACGAGGGTCGAGGTCAGGTTGTCGGGCAGCGGCGTCTCCGGAGTGGACCACATGGAGACGTAGTTGTCCGGATGCCACTCCTCCGGCAGGTACGTCGGCGGAACGCGGAGGATCTCGGGCCGCGACTTGAACGAGCCGACGAGCATCACCACGTAGGGCAGCAGGAAGACCAGCGCGACGACGGCGCCCGCGACCATCCGCAGCGGGGTCGAGCCGCGCGCACCGGGTGCTTCCTGGACCCGCCGGGCGCGCCGCCGGGACATCCGCCGGGCGGTCGGGGAATCCGGTGCCCCGGCCGGGGCGGTGGTGTCGGCAACAGTGCTCATTCGTCAGTACTCATTCGTCGATCGCCTTCAGTGGTTTCACGATCCGCACGTACACCGCGATCACCGCGATCACGATGACGAGGTTGATCACCGCGAGCGCCGAGGCCATGCCGGAGTCACGCATGTCCTGGAGGATCTTGAACATCAGCGTCGTGGTGGTGTCGGCGTCGTAGCCCGGAAGTCCGCCGGTGACGACGGCGAGGATCGGGAAGTTGTTGTAGACGTTGATGATGTTGATGATCGTGGCCACCGCGAGGGCGGGCCGCAGGTGCGGCAACACGATCCGGAAGTACGTCACCCGCGGGGACGCGCCGTCGATCCGGGCCGCCTCCAGCAGCTCCGGGCTCACCGACTGCAGTCCCGCCAGCAACGTGTAGGTGGTGAAGGGCAACGACACGAAGATCGCGATGCCGATGGCCACGAGGAACGCCGACGGCATCGACTTGGTGAACCCGAAGTCCGGCGAGTCGATGACCCCGACGTCGTGGAGGAACTGCTGCACGATGCCGTAGCCGGGTTCGAGACCGTAGTAGACGACCGTCGTGGTCATCACCACCGATGCCGCCCACGGCACGATCACCGCCAGCCGCACGAACTGCCGTCCCGGAAACGCCTTGTTGAGCAGGTTCGCCAGCGCCATCGACAGCACGATGGTGACCACGACCACGACCGCCACCCACACCACCGTGCGCAGCAGGACGCCGGACAGGGCGGGCAGGTCGAACAGCGCCTCGTAGTTCTCGAACCCCGCGCTTCCCCGGTCCTTGCCCGTCTGCGAGATCTCCCGCGTGGAGTTGACGATCATGAGCACCGCCGGGTAGAGGACGACCCCGGCGATGAGCAGCAGGCTGGGGCCGATCCACGGCAGTGCCCTCAGCAGATCACGGGCTGATCCGCCGCGGCGTGCGGTGTCGGCTGGTGTGCGTGGCATGGACGTTCCCTCTTCGTGGACGCACCGGGCGCGGTCGGCGTCGTTCGCGGACCGCGCCCGGCTCTCGCGCCTCAGGCGTTGTCGACCTCGGCTTGGATTCCGGCCAGGACCTCTTTCGGGTCCTTACCCGTGGCGATCAGTCCGATCTGCGACTGCATCGCCGCCTGCGTGGTGGCCCACGTCGGGTTGGTGGACGGGTAGAAGCGCGCGTGCGGCAGCAGGTCGAGGAACGGCTTCATGGCCTCGTTCGTGCTCTGCTCCGCGCCCGACTTGGTGACGGGCAGGAAGCCCTCCGTCTCGACGAACTTCACGTAGTTCTCGGCCTGGTAGAAGTAGTCGAGGAAGGCGCCGATCTGCTCGGCCTTGTCCTCGTCGTTGCGGAAGGCCATGAGGTGGTCGGCGACACCGAGCGTCACCTTCTCCCCGTCCTTGGTGGGGATGTCCACGATGGAGTAGTCGAGGTCGGGGTTCTTCTCCTCGATCATGCCCACGATCGGCGGCAGGCCCATCGCCATGCCGAAGCGCCCCTGGATGAACTGGTCGAGCATCGGGGTGCGTTGCGTGGCCCCGGCATCGGGCTGGGTGAGCCCGTCGTCGTGGAGCTTCTTCATGAACCGCGCCGCCTCCAGGTTCTGCGGCGTGTCCACGGTGATCTTCTCGGGCGTGCCGTAACCGCCGCCCGCGCCGAGGAACCAGATGCCCGCCTCGGCCTGTGACTCCTCCGAACCGAGCGGCAGGCCGTAACCGTACGCGTCGGTGTTGTCGGTGACGGCCTTGGCCGTGTCGTACAGCTCGTCCCAGGTCGTGGGCGGTTCCTCGACCCCCGCCTGCTCCAGCAGGTCGTTGTTGACGAACAGGGCCCTCGCCGAGGCGATCAGCGGGAACCCGTACTGGGTGCCGTTCACGGACGCGTTCTCGCGGAACGAGTCCTGGAAGTCGTCGATCGTCTCCTGCGACAGCACCTCCTCGGCCGAGTACAACAGCTCGTCCTCGACGTAGCCCGCGAACGCGTCGATGCTGAGGATGTCGGGAGCCTCGTTCGACTGCACCCGCGTACGGATGACGTCGTTGATGTTCTCCCAGGACTGCATCTCCAGGTTCACGGTCACGCCCTTGTTGGCCTTCTCGAACCCGGCGATCACCTCCTCCCACAGCTTCTTGGTGTTGTCCGAGTAGGACGCCGCGAGCATGGTCAGCTCGACGGTGCCGTCCTCTGCTGAATCACCGCCCGAGCACGCGGCGAGCGTCATGGCGGTCGCCGCGACCAGGGCCGTGGCTCGCGTCCGTCGGGTCACGGCCGTTTCTCCTTCATGTCGGTGTGCTGGTTGTGCCTCACCGTCAGGACACGACGGCGAAGTCGAAGACGTGCAGGTGGGTGCTCGACGGCAGCGTCACGTACGCGACCGTGCGAGTCGGGTCGAGCGGCACGGCGTTCGCGTACACGCGGTAGGCGATTCCGTGGTTGGCGGGACCGTTCGGAGTGTTGCGGTAGTGGGTCTGGATCACCGGCACGGCCCCGTGCTCGTTCGGGTCGGCGCAGCACCAGTTGGGGAACCCGAGCGGGAGCCTGCTCACCGCGCCGTCGGCGTAGGTGACGGTCACCGTGCCCGCCCCGAACCCGGTGGCCGCGCCGAGGAACACCAGTCGCTCACCGGAGGCGTCGACCGCGATCGTGCGCCCGCCCGCCACGTTGTTCGGGGTGCCCACCGGGACGTCCGGCCAGGTCAGGCTCGCCCCGAACGCGGAGAGGGCGGTGCCCGGTTCGACCCCGGCCTCGGCGAGAGCCTGAGCGGAGTAGCTGTTGCCGCCGCCGTCGAAGTCGCCGACGGTGGGGTTCGCGTCGTCGGTGACGCCGACGTTGTCATACGCCTCGGCCAGCGACGGGTAGGCGGTTCCCGTGTGCTGTGTCCGGCTGCCGGTGACCTCACCCGTCGTGCCCTGGGCGCGGTAGGTCGCGGTCGCGGTGAACGTGCGAAGCCGGAAGTCGTCCGTGGGCTCGGGAACGCGGACGTCGAACGTCGTGGTGGTCTCCTGACCCGGCTTCAGAGAGCCCGGAACCTCGACGGTGGCGGGGTACACGCTCCAGCCGAGTGGGCCCCGCAGCGACACCTCCAACCGCTGGAGCTTGGTGGTGCCCGTGTTCTCCACGGTCACCGTCACCGGCGAGATGCGCGGACCGTCGAGGTCGATCGCGCCCACGGTGACGGCTGCGGGAGCGTCGGCGTCCTCCGTCGTCGCCGTCTCTGTCGCCGCTGTCGTCACTGGGGCCGCCGTGGCCGGTGTCGCGCCCACGATCAGGGTGAGCGCGACACCGGCCGCGAGTGCACCGGCGAGGACACTGGGGGTACGGCGCCTCACCGGCCTCACCGCCCCTTTCTCGCCACGGCGGGCATGTCGGTCTCCTCCGAGTCGAGTCCCGGGCGCAGTTCCTGCCAGCGTCCGCGGGTGAAGTCCGGCACCGCCACGGGCCGGCTCCCCTTACGGATCGACTCCGCCGACAGGGGAACCGACGAGCACCACACCGCCGAGTCGTACACGTCGATGTCCGGCACCAGGCCCGCGCGCATCTGCTGCACGATCCGCCACTGGAGGATGTAGTCCATGCCGCCGTGGCCGCCGTTGTTCGCGGCGTCGTCACCGACCTTGCGCCACAGCCAGTGGTCGTAGCGGTCGAGGTACGGCTGGGCGTCGGCCCACTGGTGTCCGCTGTGGTCCGGCTCCACGTAGATTCGGGTGGGGTAGTCCTCGAACAGGCCCCGCGTGCCCGCGATGCTGTTGATGCGGCTGTAGGGGCGTGGCGAGCTGACGTCGTGCTCGGCGCGCACCATGCGACCCTTGGCCGTCATCAGCATGCTCGTGGTGCGGTCGCCCTTGACGTAGGTCTCCGTCCACGACGGATGGTCGGCGGGCATGAACCGCTCACGGTAGTCGGCGAGCCCGAGAGCGGCGGAGCTCGTCGCGGTGAGATAGGTGAACCGGTCACCGCGGTTGACGTCCATGCACGCGGCGATCGGGGCGAGACCGTGCATGGCGTAGAAGCTCGCGTCGATCCTGGTGTGCCACGCCCGCCGCCAGTCGTCGGGCTCGTAGTAGCCGCTGAAGAGCAGGTCGCGCAGGTCGTGCAGGTAGCCGCCGTGCCCGTTGGTGAGCTCGCCGAACAGTCCGTCGTGGGCCATGCGCAGGATCGCGAGCTCGTTGCGCCCGTACGAGCAGTTCTCCATGAGGAACAGGTGGCGCCGCGCGCGTTCCGAGGTGTCGACGAGCTTCCACAGCTCCTTCAGCTCGGTGGCGATCGGCAGTTCGATACCGACGTGCTTACCGCCCTCGAGCGCGGCCATGCCCTGCCGGAAGTGCCATTCCCACGGCGTGGCGACGTAGACCAGGTCCACCTCGTCGGACGCGCACAGTTCCTCGTAGGCGTGGTCGCCACCGGTGTACACGGTGGGCCGCAGTCCGGTCTTCGACCGGACGGTGTCGGCGGCCCGGTTCGCGCGGTCGGGCAGCGTGTCACACACCGCCGTGACGACGGCGCCGGGCACGGCGACCCAGCCGGACAGCATGCCCATGCCACGGTTGCCCAGTCCGATGAGACCGATCCGGACCTCGTCGTGGCGCTCGAACGGCACGCCGATCATCGAGCGTTGCCCCGCCGCGCGTGCCGGTGCGGTGGCGGTGCTCGTCTCCGCGTTCGCTGGCAGCGCGCCACCTGCGGCGAGTGCCCCCGCTGCTCCCGCTGCCAGTCCCATGCTCTGCAAGAACGACCGTCGGCTCGGCCTGGCTTCCACCATGACTTCTCCCTGTCGGCGTCGACGTGGTCGGCATCGGTGCGAACCCCGGTGTCGCCGGGTGCGGGAACCGCGGGATGCCGTCTGCTCCGTTGCGTGGCGGCAATCTTTGCCCTGCCGCCAACAAGCTGTCAAGAGTTGATTGGACCGACGCAGTTCCGATCAAAATCAATCAAGACGACATCGTGTCCGCAGATTGTGCACGCGTGTCCGCACCTGGCGTACAGGCGTTCGCAGTTCCGGTACGGCGAACGGAGCAACGAGCGTCGTCGACCGGCCTACCGGCCCGGACGGCGGGACCACGACCGAGCGGTGGTAAGCCGCCGAGACCGCCGCGCGTGACTTTCCGTCTCCTCGTGCCGGCGTTGCCCGACGCACCACGAAGCCAGGCGGGATCCGCTCCACGTGACCGGTTCCGGTCAGCCTGGGCGGATGCCGTTCACCGTGATCGTGATGCCGGGAACGCGCGGAACCGGGAGCCGCATCGTGACCGTGCCGTCGGCGGCCGCGAACGTGCTCCAGAAGAAGCCGAACGTGCCGTCCGCGCCGATCCGGGCTCCTCGAACGGTCACCTGGGCTCCGCCGAGGTACCCACTTCCGGTGACCGTGAACACGATCGGCTCACCGGCACCACTCGTGGGAAGGGCGGTCGCGGGGCCTTCGAGCCGGTCGCGGAGAGGGGCAGTGGTCCTCGGTCACGTTGCCGAGCGGCCGTGGTGAGGGCGCCGCGCACTCCCCGGCGGATAAGACGAGGGCGCGCCCTCAGCGGTCGTCGGGCCCCGACATCACCACTGCGGACCGGGCGCGCCGGTAGAACGCCAGGTCGACCTCACCCGCCACCGGCTTGGCCACAGCCGCCGCGGACAGCGCCACGGCGTCGGCGAGCTGGGCGGCGACGATGTCCGGAAGCGGCCTGTCCGAACGGTGCAACGCGCGGGCGAGCGCGGCGACGGCCGCGTCACCGGCACCGGTCGGGTTGCCCCGCACGACCGACCCCGGCCGTGCGTGCCACGTCCGGAGTGGATCGTCGGCGTCCGTGTCCTGCCGGACGACGGCGAGCAGGCCCGCCTCCGCCCTCGACACCACCACGCAGCCGGCCCCGTCGCCGAGCAGAACGCGGGCACCCGCGAGCACGTCGTCGCGCCCCGTCGCGGCGCGCAGTTCGTGGTGGTTCGGTTTGACGAGCGTGGCGCCGGCACGGGCGGCGGCACGCAGCAGCGGGCCGGAGGTGTCGACGACGACGTGCGCGCCGCGCTTCACCACCGTCGTGACGAGTGAGGTCACCGCCGCTTCGGACGTGCCGGGTGGCATCGAACCGGACGCCACCACCACGTCCCCGTCGCCGACCAGGTCGGTGGCCAGCGTGCGCAGCCGGGTCCACGCCTCGTCAGGCACCGGGGCGCCGGGTTCGTTGAACAGTGTCGTTCCGGTGGAGTCGACGACGGCGGTCGTGCGCCGGGTGGGGGCCGAGACCGCAACCCACCGCTGTTCGACGCCGGTGAGCAGTCCGCGCAGCCGTTCACCGGTCTCGCCGCCGAGGAATCCCGTGCACGTCACCGGTTCGCCGAGCTGGTGGAGCACTCGGGCCACGTTGACGCCCTTGCCTCCGGCTGTCTCGGAGACCGCCTCGACCCGGTTCACGTCTCCCCAGTGCACCCGCTGGAGGTGGTAGGTGACGTCGAGGGCGGGGTTGGGTGTGATCGTGAGGATCATGGGTGCTCACTTCCCGCTGCCGGATGCGATGGCAGCCCGCAGTGTCCGGAGTGTCACAGTGTTGAAATGCTCTCTACTGCTCGTTTTTCCGGAGTTTCAATCACTTTTCATCACGAGCGCAGTACGATGAGGACGATAGCACTGGACACCGTCGCCGGGACATGACAAAGGGAAGAGAAGTGTCGATGAAGCGCCATGAGAGGCTAGCGGGACTGCTCGAACTCGTCATCGAACGAGAGAGCGTCCACGTCGACGACCTCGTGCGCGAGCTCGGTGTCTCGGCGGCCACGGTGAGGCGTGATCTCGACGAGCTCGCCGAGCAGCAGCTCATCACGCGCACGCGCGGCGGCGCCACGACCGCCCCCGGCTCATCGGACCTCCCCCTGCGGTACAAGACGACGCGGCACGCCGAGGAGAAGACGCGCATCGCGCGGGAGGCGGCGTCGCTGGTGGAGCCGAGGCAGGTGGTGGGTCTCAACGGCGGCACCACGACCACCGAGGTGGCGCGTGAGATCGCGTTGCGACCCGAACTGCGTGCTCCCGCCCCCGGCGACGAGGTCGTCGTCGTCACCAACGCCGTCAACATCGCCAACGAGCTGGCCGTGCGTCCGCACCTGCGGGTGGTCGTCACGGGGGGAGTGGCGCGGGCACTGAGTTACGAGCTGACCGGGCCGCTCGCGACGCCGATCCTGGAGCAGGTCTCGCTGGACGTGTTGTTCCTCGGAGTCGACGCGATCGACGCCACGCGTGGCGCCGCGGCGCACCACGAGGGTGAGGCGGCGGTGAATGGTGCGCTCGTCGCGCGGGCGAACCGCGTGGTGGTGGTGGCGGACTCGGCCAAGCTCGGCCGGACGGCGTTCGCCACCATCTGCGGGATCGAGGCGGTGGACACGCTGGTCACCGACACCGGAGCCGACCGGGGGCTGGTGAAGGAGCTGCGCCGAAGCGGCGTGGAGGTGGTTCGGGTGTGAGCGGCGGTCCAGAGCGGGGGTGGCGCAGCGCCTGAGCAAGCGCTTAGTATGTCGCTGGCCGGCGGGAGCGAACCGGCGTGACGGTGCGGGAGGTGTGCGTGCGACGCGGTCAGCTCGGCGAGCGGGCGGGGTCGGCGCCGAGCATGCGCAACGCGAGTTCGCCGTACTCCCGGCCCAGTGCGGTGGGGGACTTGCGCGAGCGGTCCGTGTACCAGCGTGCGACGTCCACGCCGAGCGAGAGCACCGCGCGGGCGGCCGTCATGGGGTCCGACACGGTGAAGACGCCCGCGTTCGCGCCCTTCACCACGAGGTCGTGCACGATGCGCTCGATGTCACGGCGCAGTTCGGCGACGACTCGGTACTCCTTCTCCGGCAGCGCACCGAGCTCGTACTGCACCACACGGGCGATCGTGTGGCGCCGCGCGTGCCAGGCCACGAACCGCTCCACGATCTCCCGCATCGCGCGGGTGGGTGCGTCGGCCGACTCGGCGGCGGTCCTGACGAGTTCGAGTGCCTGTTCGTGCCCGCTACGGCTGATCGCGAACAGCAGCGCGGCCTTCGAGGGGAAGTGCACGTACAGCGCGGCCGGGCTCATGCCCGCGTTGGTCGCGATGTCGCGGGTGGTGGTGGCGTGGTAGCCACGCTGGGCGAAGGACTCGACCCCGGCCAGCATGAGGCGGCGGGCCGCGTCCGGTTGGACATCCGGCCACAGCTCGGCCGACAACGACATCGTCATGCCCGAATTGTAAGCGAGCGCTTAGCGTGGATTGGAGAACGGCCGTGGGAGCACTGACAGACCGTGTCGCCATTGTGACAGGGGCCAGCCGGGGAATCGGGTTCGGGGTCGCGCAGGCACTCGTCGACGCCGGGGCGAAGGTCGCCATCACCGCCCGTAAACCAGACCCCCTCGCCGAGGCGGTCGAGAAGCTCGGCGGTGAGGGGGTCGCCCTCGGGGTGCCGGGCAAGGCCGACGACTCCGCCCACCAGGACGAGGTGGTGAAGCGCACGCTGGAGACCTTCGGTCGCATCGACTTCCTCGTCAACAACACCGGCATCAACCCCGTCTACGGGTCGATTCTCGACGTGGAGCCCGAGGCGGCGGCCAAGATCTTCGGGGTCAACGTGCTCTCACCGCTGGCGTGGACGCGGAAGGTCCGCGACGCGTGGCTGGGCGAGCACGGCGGTGCGATCGTCAACGTGTCGTCGATCGCGGGACTGCGCACGTCGCCGGGCATCGGCATGTACGGCGTGAGCAAGGCGGCACTGATCCGGCTCACCACCGAACTCGCCCAGGAGCTGGCACCGTCCATCCGGGTCAACGCCGTGGCGCCCGCCGTGGTGAAGACGTCGTTCGCCACGGCTTTGTACGCCGACAGGGAGGACGAGGTCGCCGCCTCGTACCCGATGAAGCGACTCGGTGTTCCGTCCGATGTGGCCGGTGCGGTGGTGTTCCTGCTGTCGGAACAGGCGGCATGGATCACCGGCCAGACGCTCGTCGTCGACGGCGGTGTCACGCTCGGCGGTGGACTGTGACATCGGAGCTCGCCGGAGCCGGCGTCGTCGTCACCGGTGGCGGTAGGGGCATCGGCGCGGCACTCGCGGCCAGGCTGGCCGCCGAGGGCGCGCGGGTGGTGGTCTCCGACCTCGACGGTGACGCCGCGTCGGCCGTCGCCGAGCGGATCGGCGGTCTCGCCGTGGCCGGTGACGCGGCGTCGGAGGAGGGTGTGCGTGTCCTCGTCGCCGCCGCGCGAGCCCACCTGGGGGAGATCGACCTGTTCTGCGCCAACGCGGGTATCGCCGTGTCCGGTGGTCCCGAGGCGCCCGAGGAGGAGTGGGCGCGGGTGTGGGAGGTCAACGTCATGGCCCACGTCCGCGCCGCACGGGAACTGCTGCCGCGCTGGCTGGAGCGCGGCCGGGGGCACTTCCTCGCCACCGTGTCGGCCGCGGGGCTGCTCACCAACCTCGGGTCGGCGCCCTACTCCGTGACCAAGCACGCCTCGCTCGGCTTCGCCGAGTGGCTCGCCGTGACGTACCGGCACCGGGGAATCCGGGTGCAGGCGATCTGCCCGCAGGGGGTGCGCACGGACATGCTCGCCGACGCCGGACCGGCGGGGGAGGCGCTGCTGGGGCCGGGTGCCATCGAGCCGGAGCAGGTCGCCGACGTCACCGTCGACGGCTTGCGCGACGGCCGGTTCCTCATCCTGCCGCACCCGGAGGTCGCCGAGTACTACGCGCACCGCGCCACGCAGACCGAACGCTGGCTCACCGGGATGAACAAGCTCCAGCGCAAACTCGACGACGCGTCGTGACGGTGGCCGGCCGGCCCGGCTCAGCGGCGCAGGCTTTCGAACGCGGTCCGCGCGGCGGCGCCGATCGCGAGGTCGATGTCGTGCGCGATGCTCGCCCTGCGACGGGAGCGGGTCAACGCGGCGATCGCCACTCGGTCTCCGGACTCCGCCGTGACGACGCCGATCTCGTGCCGCAGGTGCAGGAACGTGCCGGTCTTGCCGCTGATCTTCACCGTGTCGGTGCGCAGGTCGCTGGAGAGCCGGTGGGTGAACACCTGTAGGCCCATCAGCCGCCGTAGCTCCGCGCTGGCCGACGGGTGCGAGATCCGGTCGAGCCAGACTCGCTGCAACAGATCGACCAGGGCCGTCGCGGTGCCGACGTTGCCGTGCGCCGGATCGAGGGTTTCGATGGAGTAGCGGCGCGTGGCGTCGTCCCGGATCGCCAGTTCGAGGGCCAGCCCGAAGTCGTCGCCCGCGATCCCCGCCGCGCAGTCGTACATGCGTTGGAGTCGGTGGCGGACCCGGATTCCTGGACAACCCCACTGCTGGAGGCGCTCGTCCACGACCTCCACGCCCACGAGGTCGAACAGGGCGTCGCCACTGGCGTTGTCGCTGACGGACAGCGTCTGGTAGAGCAGGTCGCCGACCGCCAGGGTCGCGGGGTGACGGAACGCGGCCACACCCGTGGGGCCGACGCTCCGCGCCTCCGGGGGGATGGTCACCGGCAGAGCGGCGTCGAGTCGCCCGTGCGCGATCTCGTCGAGGACCACCAGAGCGAGGGGCACCTTGACGACCGAGGCCAGCGGCACGGGAGTGTCGGCGTCGAAGCCGAGCTCCTCGCCGGTGTCGAGGTTGCGGGCCAGCAGGTGTCCCAGGGCGCCGACCTCGGCCCAGTGCCCGGCGATCGACTCGGCGACGTCCAGCAGATCCGCAGACGTCGCCACGTACGCGGGGGCGGAACTCATCCTCGGGCCGCCAACCGGATACGAGCGTGGTGACTGTGGTCGTTGGGGGCCGTGTCGGGCTCCACCCCGCCGGGGCCGGATGTCGCGCCGAGCGCCGAGGCCACGAGGGGGCCGAGCCACGTGACCTCGGGCGCGCCGCGTCGTTCGGTCAGGCGGGAGGAGAGCGCGAACTCGTATCCGCGGTGCAAAGCCGTATCGGCGAGCGGCGACCACGACAGTGCGTGCCGCCGGGCGAACGGTGCCGTGCACAGCAGCATGGCCGCGCCGGCGAGTGCGTCGGCGACGGCCGCGGCCGAGGTGGCGGACCTGATCCGGCCGGTGGAGATGCCGGCTCGGGCGGCGGCCTTGGCGAGACGTTCGGCGGCGAAGGGGACTTCGTCCTCGCCGGTGGTGAGAATCGGTGCGGGCGGGCCCTCCGCGCCCCGCCGTGGCCGCAGGTCCTCAAGGTGCACCGCACGCCCGGAGGGACCGCTGTGCGATGCGGTGGCGAGGCCGAGCGCCACGCGCAGCGACGCGGTCTCCGGCGCCACGCGCAGCACCGCGAACGCCAACGATCCGTCGGTCAGGCCGTGTTCCCGATCCTCGGCGGACAGTTCGCGCACGCCGATGGTGACACCGCGGTCGGCCCCGGCCCGGATCACACGAGCCAGGCCCGCCGGGTCGGTGTCGGGCGGGACGCCGAGAGCGTGGGTGGCAGTGGACAGCGCCGTCGAGGCCACCTGGCGCAGGTGGTCGACCCGACTCAGCACGTCGCGAGCATGGGGGAGGAGCAGAACACCGAAGTCGGTCGTGCCGACCCGGCGGCGGGTGCGGTCGAACAACGTCCCACCGAGGTGTTGTTCGAGTGTCTTGATCCTTCGGCTCAACACCGGCTGCGCGACGTAGAGCTTGTCGGCGGCAGCGGAGAAGCTGCCCTCCTCGGCGATGGCGACGAACGCCTCGAGGTGCGCGAGTAGGTCCACACCAGCGGTTATATCAGAACGCTATGGGTGCCACGAATATCTCTCTTGGACATAGGCGAGGGGGCGCTGCTTGGCTCAGGTGGAACCCGGTCATCGCAGATCCGAGCAGATTGGAGGTACGCCGATGAGTTCCCAGTTCTCCCGCCGTTCGCTGCTCCGTACTGGGTTGGCGGTCACCGCAGGCCTGGCCACGGTGGGTTTCGCCGTGCCGGGGAGTGGTGCCCCGACAGTGGTTCCGCAGGGGGTGCGGGCGGAGTTGCGCGCGCTGGAGTCCCGTCACGCCGCCCGGCTCGGCGTGCACGCGATCAACATCCGATCGGGAGCTGTCGTCTCCTACCGAGCGCATGAGCGGTTTCCGATGTGCTCGACGTTCAAGACTCTTGCGGTCGCAGCCGTGCTCCGCGATCTCGACCACGACGGCGAGTTCCTCGACAGCTGGGTCCACTACACAGAGGACGACCTGGTGCCCAACTCGCCCGTCACGGAGAACCACGTCGGTAGGGGGATGCGGGTCGAGCAGTTGTGTGCCGCTGCCATCCGGAAGAGCGACAACACCGCGGCCAACCTGCTGCTGCGCCGGCTCGGAGGTCCGGGAGGCGTCACGCGTTTCTGCCGCTCGCTCGGTGATCCCGTCACCCGACTGGACCGGTACGAGCCGGAGCTCAGCGACGCCGTTCCAGGTGATCCTCGGGACACCACCACGCCTGCCGCCATCGCGGCCGACTACCGGCGCCTGGTCCTCGGTCGGGCTCTGTGCCCCGCCGACCGGGAACGGTTGACGACCTGGCTCACCGAGAGCGTCACGAGCGACACGCGGTTCCGTGCCGGGTTGCCCTCCCACTGGCGGCTCGCCGACAAGACGGGCTCCGGGGGCTACGGCACGGCCAACGACGTCGGCGTGGCGTGGACGGGCGACGGCGCCCCGCTGGTGCTGGCCGTGCTGTCGACGAAGCACGTCGAGGGCGCGGAGTGGGACGACGAGCTGGTCGCGCGGACCGCGAGCGTGCTGGCCCGAGCCCTCGTCGAGTGAGCCGAGTGGGCGGGGCGAGCAGGGGGAGAAAGCATGGTGCGCACTCACGACGAACGACGCCGGGACTATGGGTACCGCGTCGTCACGCGGCTGTTGGCGGTCGTCCTGTCGCCGGTGGCGTTCGTACTCGCGTCACAGGGAGGCAGGCAACGTGCGTGCGAATGGGCGCTGGCGGCGCGGTTTCCCGGCGAACGGCTCACCGGACTCACCCCCGCGACCCGCGCGGCGTTCGCGGCCGCCCGCACGGAGGCCCTCTGGCGTCACGGCGTCCTGATCGGGCTCACGTCGGGCTACCGGGACGCCGCGACACAACAGCGGTTGTATGCCGAGGAGCTGTGCCGTGCCGGTTCGGACACGGCGGCGCGGCGCCGGGTGCTGCCCGTGTCCGAGTCCCGGCACGTCGAGGGAACAGCGGTGGACGTGCGCCCCGTCGAGGGAGCCCGTTGGTTGGAGCGACACGGTCGGCAGTACCACCTCTACCGCGTGTACGACAACGAGTGGTGGCACTTCGAGTACCGGCCCGACGGCGCGCCCGCGCGCCTACCGCACCCGGGTGCGGAACTCTCGGCCGCGGGCGATTCGATAGCAATGCCGTCACCGGCGCAGCCGTAGCGCTGCGGGGTTTCGTTCGGCGACCACCGGCTTCAGCGCAACGGCAGGCCCACCACTCCGGCAAGGGCTGCGCGGTGGCGGCCCGGGGTACCCAGGGCGAGCTCGTCGGCCTTGGCGCGCTTCAGATACAGGTGGGCCGGGTGTTCCCAGGTCATGCCGATGCCACCGTGTAGCTGGATCGCTCCTCTGCGGCGTGTACCGCCACCGAGGAGCAGTAGGACTGCGCGACGGCCACCGCCACCTCGACGTCGGAGCCGGAGCCGAACGCGTCGGGGGCACCGAGCACCTCGGCGGCGTAGCGGGCGGCGGCGCGAGCGGCCACCAGTTCCAGCCAGACGTCGGCGAGCCGGTGTTTGAGCGCTTGGAACGAGCCGACCGGCCTGCCGAACTGGTGGCGTTGCCGCACGTACTCCACCGTCGTGTCCAGGCACCACTGTGCCACTCCGAGCTGTTCGGAGGCCAGCAGCCCGGCCGCGGTGCGCAGTCCTCGCGCCAGCGCGTCGGTGGCGGCGATGCCGCGGGCGAGTTCGTGCGCCGGTGCCTGCCGCAGCCGGACGTCGGCCACCCGCCGGGTCAGATCGAACGACGTCACCTCGTCGACGTCGACTCCCGCGGAGGTGTCCACCGCGAACAGCGCGGGACCGTCGGCGGTCACGGCGGGCACGACGAGGACGTCGGCCACGGAGGCGTCGGCCACCGTCGTCACGGTCCCGTCGAGCAGCCTCGCCTCCGCCTTCACCGAAGTCGGGAAGTCCGCGTGCGGGGCTGTGGACAGGGGCACGGCCAGCGTGGCCGTGACCTCGCCCGTCGCGAGCCGCCGCAGCAGCGCGGACACCGGCTCGGCACCGGTGTCCGCGTTCAGCAACACCGATGTCGTGAGCACCGCGCTGCCGAAGAACGGGACCGGCGCGACGGCGCGGCCGAGTTCCTCCAGCACCAGAGCGGTCTCGCGCCATGTCGCTCCCTGGCCACCGAGGTGCTCCGGCACGGGGAGCCCGGCGAGGCCGAGGTCGGCGGCCAGCGTCCGCCACAGTGCCGTGTCGTAGGCCGGTTCGCTGTCCATGCCTGACACGAGCGACGCGGGGAGCCCACGGTCGGCGAACACGTCCCGGACCGTGGCTCGCAGGTCGGCCTCGATGCCGGAGTACAGCAGGTCGGGTGTGCTCATCGGGGCAGGTCCTTCCACGCGACGTCCTTGTCCACCCTGGGCTCGGCGGGAAGCCCGAGCACCCGCTCGGCGACGATGTTGCGCAGCACCTCCGAAGTGCCGCCCTCGATGGAGTTGCCCTTGGCCCGCAGATAGCGGTAGCCCGCTCCCCGGCCGGTGAAGTCGACCAGCTCCGGTCTGCGCAACGACCAGTCGTCGTAACGCAAGCCCTCCTCGCCCAGCAGGTCGAGTTCCAGACTCGACAGTGCTTGTGCGAGCCGCGCGAAGGCGAGTTTCATCGCCGAGCCCCTCCGGACCCGGCGAACCCGCCGCGAGCTGCTGGTGCAACCGTATTCCCGCGAGCCGGAACGCCTCCTGCTCGACCCACAGGCGCAGCAGCCGCTCGTGCAGCTCCGCGGTGCGTAGCTCCGGACGTGTCCGCCACGTCTCCACCACGCGACCCAGCATGCCGCTCTCGCGGGGCGCGACGTTGCCGCCGATGGCCACGCGCTCGTTCATCAGCGTCGTCTGCGCGACCCGCCAGCCCTCGCCGACACCACCGAGCCGGTGTGCGTCCGGGATGCGCACGTCGGTGAGGAAGACCTCGTTGAACTCGGCTTCGCCGGTGATCTGCCGCAGCGGGCGCACCTCGACGCCCGGCGCCGTCATGTCACACACGAAGTACGTGAGGCCCCGGTGCTTGGGTACGTCCGGGTCCGTGCGAGCGATCAGAATCGCCCAGCGGGCGTTGTGCGCGGACGACGTCCAGACCTTCTGGCCGTTCACCACCCAGTCGTCCCCGTCGCGCACGGCCCTGGTGGCGAGTGCGGCCAGGTCCGAGCCCGCCCCGGGCTCGCTGAACAGCTGGCACCAGATCTCCTCGCCGGTCCACAACGGACGTAAGAACCGACGCTTCTGCTCCTCGGTGCCGACGGCGAGGATCGTGGGCGCGGCCATGCCGAGACCGATGCCGTTGCGACGCGGATCGTTGTGCGGCGCGCCCGCGTCGGCGAGCGCGGCGTCGACCACCGCCTGCGCCTTCCGTGCCAGGCCGAGGCCGCCGAGTCCGACGGGGTAGTGCACCCAGGCCAGTCCCGCGTCGAACCGAGCCCGCAGGAAGTCCAGCCGGTCGGTGGTGGCGGGGTCGTGCTCGGCGAGCAACTCCGCCACCCGTTCACGGAGCTCGTCCCGCTCCTGTGAGGTCACCGTGTTCTCGTCCATCACAGGTACCTCTTCAGTTCCCGCCGGGCGAGAGAGCGCTTGTGCACCTCGTCGGGGCCGTCGGCGAGCCGTAGTGTGCGCACTCCCGCCCACAGCGAGGCCAGCGGGAAGTCCTGGCTCACCCCGCCCGCGCCGTGGAGCTGGATCGCCTTGTCGATGATCCACTCGACGGTACGCGGCGTGGCGATCTTGATGGCCTGGATCTCCGTGTGCGCGCCCTTGTTGCCCACGGTGTCCATGAGCCACGCGGTCCTGAGCACGAGCTGCCGTAGCTGTTCCACCCGGACGCGGGACTCGGCGATCCAGTCCTGCACCACACCCTGTTCGGCGAGCGGCTTGCCGAACGCCACCCGGGACACCGCGCGGCGGCACATCAGCTCGATGGCGCGCTCGGCCATGCCGATGGCCCTCATACAGTGGTGGATGCGGCCGGGGCCGAGGCGGGCCTGCGCGATGGCGAATCCCTCGCCCTCCCCTCCGACGAGGTTCTCCACCGGGACGCGGACGCGGTCGAAGACGATCTCGGCGTGGCCGCCGGCCTCCTCGTCGCCGTAGCCGAACACGGTCATCGCGCGCCTGACCTCCACACCCGGGGTGTCGCGCGGGACGAGGACCATGCTCTGCTGCCGGTGCGGCTCGGCGTCCGGGTCGGTCTTGCCCATGACGATGAAGACCCGGCAGTGCGGGTTCATGGCACCGGAGATGAACCACTTGCGCCCGGTGATCACGTACTCGTCGCCGTCACGCTCGATGCGGGTGCCGATGTTGCGGGCGTCGGAGGACGCGACATCGGGTTCGGTCATGGCGAACGCCGACCGGATCTCCCCTTCGAGGAGCGGCTCCAGCCACTGCCGCTGCTGGGCGGGCGTGCCGAACTCCGACAGCAGTTCCATGTTGCCCGTGTCCGGTGCCGCGCAGTTGGTGGCGATCGGAGCGAGGTGGGGGCTGCGGCCGGTGATCTCGGCCAGCGGAGCGTACTGGGCGTTGGTCAGTCCCGCGCCGCGCTCGCCGGGCAGGAAGAGGTTCCACAGACCGCGCCTGCGGGCCTCCGCCTTGAGCTCCTCGACCACAGGCAGCGGAGCCCACGGGTCGTCGGCGGCCCTCGTCTGTTCGGCCAGCACGGGCTCGGCGGGGTAGACGTGCTCGTCCAGGAACGCGGACAACCGCTCGCGATAGCGCTCGGTGGTGGCGTCGTACGCGAAGTCCATCAGTCCTCCTCCAGGACGGCGTTGCCGCGCGCCACCAACGGCGCGACACTCGCTCCGATGCGGTCGAATCCCTCGCCGACGGTCTTGCCCTGGCTGTGGCGGAAGTGGATGCCTTCCAGGATCACGGCGAGCTTGAAGAACGCGAACCCGAGATACCAGGCCATCGCCGAGGTGTCCCGCCCGGACGTGGCCGTGTAGCGGGCGACGAGGTCGCCGACGCGCGGGAACCCCGGGGCGGTGGCGACGCTGCTGATCTCGTCGCCGAGGGCCTCGCCCTCGGTGTAGGCGATGAGCAGGGCGATGTCGGTGAGCGGATCGCCGAGCGTGGACATCTCCCAGTCCAGCACGGCGGTGATCTCGTCGTCGGCGCCGACCAGAAGGTTGTCGAGCCGGTAGTCACCGTGCACGATCGTCGGTGCGGGCGACCCCGGGAGCCGAGCCGAAAGGCGTTCCCGCAACGTGTCGACACCGGGGATGTCGCGGCTGCGCGAGGCGTCGAGCTGCTTGCCCCAGCGCCGCAACTGCCGTTCGAGATAGCCCTCCGGCCTGCCGAACTCGGTGAGCCCCACCGAGGCGTAGTCCACCGCGTGCAGCCGCGCCAACGTGTCGATCATCGCCTCGGCGATCCGCCTCGTGCGGTCACCTCCGAGGGCTTCGAGCTGGTCGCGGCGCCGGTAGGGCGTGCCCTCGACGTGGTCCATGACGTAGAAGGGCGCACCGAGTACCGACTCGTCGGTGCACAGCAGCACGGTGGGCGGCACGGGCACCTCGGTGGGGCCGAGCGCGCTGATGACCGTGTGTTCGCGGCCCATGTCGTGGGCCGTGGGCAGGACGTGGCCCAGAGGCGGGCGGCGGACCACCCACCGGTGGGTGCCGTCGCCGACGAAGTACGTCAGGTTCGACCGGCCGCCCTCCACGAGCCGCGCGTGCAACGGTCCCGTGACCAGGCCGGGTCGCTCGGAGTCGAGATGGGAACGCAGGCGGTCCAGGTCGAGCCCGGGTGGGTTCTCCTCGCTCATGTGATCTCCTGGTTGTGGCGGGCACGGTACCGATCGGTCGGTACCGTGCCCGCGAGGGCTTCGTGCTCCGACGTTCCGGGCGGGCTACGCCACCAGCAGTCCGACGGTCTCGGCGACGCAGGCCGGCTTCTCGGCGCCCTCGATCTCGATGGTCCACCGCACCACGGCCTGGCTACCCTGGGCCCCTGGCGTGACCGAGACCAGCTCGGCGTGCGCCCTGATCCGCGAACCGACCGTCACCGGCTGCGGGAACCGCACCTTGTTGAGGCCGTAGTTGATGCCCATGCGCAGGCCCTCGACGCGGTAGACCTCCGCGATGAACTTGGGGATCAACGACAGCGTCAGGTAGCCGTGCGCGATCGGCGCCCCGAACGGGCCCTCGGCCGCCTTTTCGAGGTCGACGTGGATCCACTGGTGGTCGCCGGTGGCGTCGGCGAAGAGGTTCACCTGCTCCTGCGTGACCTCGTGCCACGAGCTCGTGCCCAGCGGCTCGCCCACCGCGGCGGCGAACGCCTCGAGGTCGGAGAAGACGCGCGGCCCGCTCATGCTTTCGGCCCGCCCGCCACGTAGATCACCTGGCCGGACACGAACGACGCGTCGTCGCTGACCAGGAACGACACCACGCCCGCGATGTCGGACGGCTTGCCCACCCGCCGCACGGGGATCTCCGCGGCGGCAGCCTTCTTGAACTCCTCGAACGGCACGCCGAGGCGCTCGGCGGTGGCCGCCGTCATGTCCGTCTCGATGAAGCCCGGTGCGATGGCGTTGACGGTGACGCCGAACTTGCCGAGTTCGATGGCCAGTGTCTTGGTGAAGCCCTGCAGGCCCGCCTTGGCGGTGGCGTAGTTGGCCTGCCCCCGGTTGCCCAGCGCGGAGGTGCTGGAGAGGTTGACGATGCGGCCCCAGCCCTGCTCGGTCATGTGCTTCTGCGCCGCGCGGCTCATCAGGAACGAGCCTCGCAGGTGCACGTCCATCACCGAGTCCCAGTCGGATTCGGTCATCTTGAACAGCAGGTTGTCCCGCGTGATACCCGCGTTGTTCACCAGTACCGTGGGTGCGCCGAGCTGGTCGGCCACGGCTGTCACGGCCGCGTCCACCGACTCGGCGTCGGACACGTCCACGCCCACGCCGATCGCGCGACCACCGTCGGCGTTGATCGCGTCAGCGCCCGCCTTCACGGCGTCGGAGGCCAGGTCCAGCAACGCGACGGCGAACCCGTCGGAGGCGAGCCGCCGGGCGACCTCGGCGCCGATGCCGCGTCCGGCGCCCGTCACGATGGCGACGCGGGAGGGGGAGTCGGTCACTGCAATCCTCCTGTTCGGACCTCTGAGCGGTTCAGCCGTTCGCTCCGAAGTCCCCTCTCTTCGTTGAGTTGGGTAAGCGTGCGCTTAGCACCGTACCAGGGGATCGACCGACTCGGGGGTGAGATCGTCCACGCGCAGCAGACCCGGTGTCAGCGCCAGCACGGCCGCGACCTCCGTGCCCGCGAGCAGCCGCTCGACGAGCCCGAGCGGGATCGACCGCCACCACGGCTCACCACCGGCGAGCATCACCAGGACGGCGCCGACGATGACGCCGAGCCACGCCAACGACGCGAGTGCGAGCAGCCGCGCCACGACGCGCAGCCGGGACGACGGGCCGAACACGGCGTTCGCGGCCGACCAGACGGCGATCGGCAGGCACACGAAGGCCACCACACTGGCGTAGCGGTGGATGGTGCCCCCCACGCTCGGACCCACCGACCAGTCCGTCTTGGGGAACACCACGACCGCCACGAGCCCGAGCACCCACAGCCCCCCGAACACCGTGCTCGCCGACACGGGGCGGATCAGACCGCGCCCGGCCACGATGGCGAACACCCCCGCCGAACCGAGCGCCACCAGTAGCACCGACGTGTCGAACAGCCACTTGTCCGGACCGTGGGCGTACTCGCTGATCGTGCGTCGCACCGGGTCGACCCCCGCGCTCGACGGCATGACGTGCAGCAGCCCCATGACGACGGCGCCGCCCATCAGTGCCGCCAGCGCGGCCAGTACCACGGGGGGTCTCGTCGCGAGTTTGCCGGCGTCACGGCCACTGTGCGTCATGGAGGGCTCCTCCGGGAGGCGGGCGGTGGCGACAGGTTAGCGGCGTCGCCGTTTCCTCGGCGTCACGTGCGCGACGCGGTGGAGGAGCCCACCACCTGGCCCAGCACCGTGCGGAAGACGTGTCGGTCGACGGTGACCGGTTCCGCAGCCAGCCAGTCGCCCAGCAACCGCACGAACTGCTCGGGTGTCATCGGGGGAGGGACGTCGAGGTGGTCCAGGTCGGCCAGGTCGTCCGGGGTCCAGTCGTCGGTGGTGATCTCACCCTCCCGGCTCGGGTACAGCACGAGCGCGCCCCGCACCTCCACGTCGGGAAGCAGCCGACGGAAGGCCTCCACACTGGTGGATAGCTGGGTACCGCCGCCGCGGAACCGGCGACCGTTGCGGGTCAGTGTCGCGTCGTCGGCGAGACCGTAGTGGCCGGGCAGCCACGACTTCGACTCCACGAGCACGAGCCTGCGTCCACACAGCACGGCGTGGTCGATGTCGGCGAACACCGAGTCGGGCCAGGCGAGACCGTGGAAGATACGCACGCCGGGCAGCCGGGTGAGGTAGCGCTGGAACACCTCGGCGGTGAGCCGCTGCGCCACCTCGTCGTCCTCGGAACCCGGGGTGCCGAACACGATGCGGTCGCCGAACTCGCTGCGGAACGACCGGACCGCGCGCAACGACTCCAGGTGCCTTCGCACGAGCAGCACCCCGGTCGCCGCCGCCGACACCACGAGCAGCGCCCACACCGCCGCCAGCCACGCCGAGAAGGCGAACGGCACCACCAGCGGAAGCGGCAGGAGCGCGGCCCCCAGCAGCGCGCCTCCCGCGGGAGCGTGGCCAGGGGAGCCCGGGTGGGCGTAGTGGACTCGAAAGGCACCCTCCACGAGATCCCACCACGGCAGGTCACGGACGTCGATCGTGGGGGTGGGGGGCACGAAGTCGGGGTCCTCGCCGAACCGGCGGGGCTCGGCTCGGCGAGCGGCGCGCCTCTCCGCGGCCAGGGCCAGCGCCGGCCACCTGCCTCGGCGGTCGTAGGCGGCCCGCAGCATCGGGTCGGACAGCGTGTCGTAGGCCTGCCGCAGCAGTTGGAACTCCTCGGCCGAGCCACCCGCGTCCGGGTGAGCCCGGCGGACACGGGACCGGTACGCCGACTTGATCTCCGCGGTCGACGCGGCACGCTCGACGCCCAGCACTGCGTAGTAGTCGACCTCGGTCACGTCCACCTCCGCTCGCGGGCGCTCACACTATGGCGTGGCTTCCGCCGGACGGTGACAACGACCTGTGGATATGCCGTCACTTACCGTGTGCTATTGGTGGTTGTTTTCGGGGTTTGTGTTCCGTTCCTCACTCTGGCGGGTTGCTTCTTGGTCTCGAAAGGGGCCTGCGGTTCGTGGGTGTGGCGTCCGAAACCGGGTAATCCACCGCACAGCCGACGAACCCAGGTGGCCCGGCGTCAAGATCCGAGTGGCCCTGTCCGCGTGACGAGGTAAGACCGGCCGGCCACGGAAAGGACGTGAACACCGATGAACATCACGGAATCGTTCAACGACGCGCTTCGGTCGGTCATCACCTTCCTGCCGAAGTTCGCCGCGTTCCTGGTCATTCTGCTCATCGGATGGCTGGTGGCGAAGGGGCTGCGCAAGCTGGTCGACCTCGTGCTGGAGCGCCTGAACTTCGACCGTGCCGTGGAGCGCGGCGGCATCAAGCAGGCCCTGGATCGGTCGAAGTACGACGCGAGCAGTCTCGTGGCGGCGATCGTGTACTACGCCGTGTTGCTGATCGCACTGCAGATCGCGTTCGGCGTCTTCGGTCCCAACCCCGTGAGTTCGATGCTCGCGGCCATCGTCGCCTGGTTGCCAAGGGCCATCGTCGCCATCGTCATCGTCGTCGTGGCAGCCGCGATCGCCAGCGCCGTCAAGGACATCATGAGCAGCGCGCTGGGCGGGCTGAGCTACGGTCGCACGCTCGCCACGGCCGCGCAGGTGGTCATCATCGGTCTCGGGGTGATCGCCGCCCTGAACCAGATCGGTATCGCCACCACGGTGACGACCCCGGTGCTGATCGCGGTGCTCGCGACGGTCGGTGCCATCCTCGCCATCGGTGTGGGCGGCGGTCTGATGCGGCCGATGCAGCAGAGGTGGGAGCGGTGGCTGGGCCGAGCCGAGGAGGAGATGCCGAACGCCAGGGCGCAGGCCGAGGCATACCAGCGCGGCAGGGAGGACGTCAGCCGCGCGCAGACGGAACCCATCGAGACGCCGGAGGAGCAGACGCGTACCTCGCAGCGTCCGACGCCCTGACCGGGAAGGTGACGAGCGCCGTGTGCTCAGGTGAACAGCAGCGGGTCGATGTCGGGGATGTCGTCGGCGGAGGAAGCGTCGGCGAGGGCGCACACCGCGAGCAGCCGCAACACGATCCACTCGGTGGTGGCGCATCCGGTGGCGGGGGTGTGCGTCTCGGGCGTCCACCCGGCCTCCGCCGCGGCGTCGAGCGCGCCCTGGGCGTAGGCGGCGAGTTCCACGATCCCCAGCGTGCCGCCGTCGATCGTCAGGATGTCGCGCACCGCGGCCGCGTGCTGGTCGAGACCGGCGAGCCGTGCGGGACCGAGGGCCGACACGCTCACCCCGGCCGCGCGGAGTCGCTCGGCGAGGATGCTGAGATCACGCCGGGCGTAGTCGGCCTGCTGTGCGCCTGACAACCAACCCATGGCGCGACAGCATAGGAAACGCCTCACCCATCGCCGAGCAGAGGGCCCAGGGGGCCGAGGTCGATGTTGAGGTCCTCGGGGTCGAGCCCGAAGTGCTCCCTGAGTTCCTCCATGCGTTCTTCCAGCTTCATGAGGGTCAGGCCGATGCGTTCCACCTGCTCCTCGGTCAGATCACCCGCGTCGACGCGGCGCAGTGCCTGCCGTTCCATGAGCTGGCGCAGCAGCTCGATGATGGTCAACACCAGGCTCGCCAGGCCGTGTTCGACGGACTCGGGATCCGAGTCGATGCGCTCGGCGAGCGGGTTTCGGTGGCGTGCGTCACCGGTGGGCTCGCTCACGGCCGACCTCCTCGTTCCAGGGTGCTCACCGAAGTGATCAGTGCTCGTAACGACACGTGCACGAGGTCGACGCCGGCGATGGAGATGGTGACCTCACCGGTGAGCACCACACCGCCCGCGAGTACCCGGTCGAGCAGGTCCACCAGGGCGATCCGGCGCTCGGGTGCGGCGACGGGGGCCGAGTTCACCGCCGAGTCGAGAAGGTCTCCCGTGTCGGGGAGTGACGGTCCGGTCACGACTGCTCCGCCTGCCCCACGGCCGCGAACGAGTAGGGCGGCCAGGGCCCGGTCAGCTCCACGCGCACCGCCTCGTGTTCGGCGTCGAGTGCCCGCACCAGCTCGGCGAACCCGCTCGCCCGGTCGTCGTCGACCAGGTACGCGCCGTTGAGCACCATGTGATCCCGCTCGCCCGACAGCTTCGGATCCTGAGGAGGATGCCGGCGGTGCGCCACCGCCGCGCTCGCCAGCCGGGCGTGCAATCGTTCGGCGTGCTCGGCGGCGACCCGTTCGCCCGTCTCCCTGGCCGACAGGGCCGCCTTGCGGCGGCGCAGGTAGGCCGCGCCCGACCCGCCGGACCCGCCCGACGAGGACGGTGCCGGTTCCGCGGGTTCGGCCGACTCGGCGAGCTTCACCGGGTCGGTGTAGACCTTCACACCCCACTCGGTGCGGCCCGTCAGGGCGTCCAGCGTGGCGGTGAACGCGTGCCGGCTCTCCTCGACGAGTGTGCGCACGCGCTCCTCGTCGAAGCAGACCGTGGCCAGGCGCAGCGGCACCGCGGCCGACGCGACACCGGACACGGCTGCCACGACCGTGTCGTGGGCGCGGGCGGTCGCGGCGAGCCAGTCGAGGTCCTCCAGGTTGCGCCGCAGCGCATCCTCACCGAACTCGGTGAGCGGCACCGGACTGACCACCGCCGTCAGCGCTCCTTCCCCGGTCCCTTCCCCGGCGCCTTCACCGGCCACCGCGACGGCACGCACCTCGGCACCCGCGACCCCGCGCAGATCGTCGAGCGAAGCCGAACCGAGTCCCCGAGCCACCGCGTACAGCCACAGGCCGGTCGTCGCCGCGGGCTCACTCATCACGCGCCTCCTCCGTTACGGGTTCGGCGTCGATCACGTCCTCGGCACGCGGGGTGCCCGCCTCCACCTGCCCGGCGGAGGAGTTCGCCTCCAGCGCCTCGAGTCGCCTGCGCAGTTCCCGGTTCTCCCGTTCCAGCGCGCTCTGCCTGCTCCGCTCGCCCTGCCGGTCACCGTTGTTGCCGGTGAGCCACGGGTCGTTCTCCCACCAGTTGATGCCCACCTCCTTGGCGGTCTCCAGCGAGGCGACCACCAGGCGGAGCTTGATCGTGAGCAGCTCGATGTCGAGCAGGTTCACCTGGATGTCGCCCGCGATGACGAGTCCCTGGTCGAGGACCCGTTCCAGGATGTCACCGAGGTTGGCGGGCTGGTGGCTCGCCGCCGAGCCCACTGACGACGTCAGTGCCGAACCCGGGCGCCCTGATGAGGTCATGTACTCCTGCCTTCTCCCACTTTCACCAGTCGGTGCGGCCTCTCGCGTAGCGGCGGACCCGGCGGTAGGACACCAGTTCGCCGCCCGCGTCCAGGTCGACCTCGTACAGGCCGAGGATGTTGGCCGTGGAGGGAACGCGGCTCTCCTCCACGACCTCCACCTCCGCCACCCACCCGACGTCGGTGGGACTGAGGGAGGTGACGCCGAGCGGTTGCCGCCGCGTGAGCCGCTCGATGTGGCCGAGCGCGAGTTCGGCGGCCTCCGCGGCGGTCACCTCGTCGAGGTCCGGGGGCATGGCCGTCACCTTTCTCCGGCGGTCGCGTCACCGCCGTCGTAACCGGTGAGCCGACCGAGGGCCCGCTGCTGGATCTCGGCCTCCTCCTCGGCGGTGATCTCGCCTCTGGCGCGGGCCTCCTCGGCGGCTTCCAGCTCGCGACGCACCGACGCGGGGTCGTAGAGCTCCCGGTCCACCTGCTCGCGGATCACCTCGGCCAGGGACACCACTCCGCGCACCGGTGCCAGCGGCAGGCCGAGAAGCATTGTCACGAGTCCCACGTCGGTGCCTCCTTCCGTCCTGCGGCACGGCCGTGCCTCAACCGCCCGGCCGTGCCGTACGCACGAAGTCGTAGGGCGCGAGCGGCCCCAGCAGCCGCAGGTCCACGCGTTCGCCCCAGCGCTCCGCCAGTTCGTCGACCAGCCGCTCGAGGTCGCTCTGGGCCGACACCTCGGCGAGGCACGCCACGTAGACGGCGTCCCGCTCGTGCGTGGCCTCACGCAGCGCGACGTCGACGCCGAGCTCCCCCAGTGCTTCGACAGCGCTCCGGGTGTCGTGCTCACGTTTGGCGGCGATGGCGTTCGCGATCAGTTCCCCGAGGGCGATGCGTTCGTTACGCGTGGCCTCCTCGGGCCTGTCCCGGATGGCGTCCCGCAACTGCTGGGCCTCGGAGCTCTCGGAGAGGATCTCGCCGAGGATCACACGCTCGTCGTAGCGGCCCTTGACGAGGTACTGCGCCTTGCCCTCCAGCTCGGCGAGAGCCGCGGCGAACTCGTCGTGGTGCTCGGCGAGCAGTTCCTTCGTCACCGCGTCGCGGTCGGTGAGCACCGCGCCGAACCGCAGCGGCAACACGGGGACCTCGCCCGCGGACGCGTCCAGGATTCGGGCGTGCGCGGTGAGGTCTTCCGGGGTGCCCAGGGGTCGGTCCACCGCGATCTCACTGACCAGGGCGGCGATGTCACCGTGCCGGACCGTGTCGATCGGGCTCGGTGGATCACCGATGCCCTTCACCTCGGAGTCCGTCTCCACGTCGGAGGGGACGATGCCGTAGACGTAGATCGCGGTCCCGCTCGCGCTGCCGTCGTCGTTGGACTCCGTCCGCCGGGTCGCTGTCCGCGTCATCTAGGACCTCCTTTCCTCTGTCTCACCGAGGACGTCCCGCAGCTTGTCGCCCGCCGCCTCCAGGGCGCCCTTCGTTCGCGACTTCGCGGCCCCGGAGTTCATGTCGTCGATGAGTTCGGGCAGACCCTTCTTGTCGTCGTCGGCGACCTGAAGCCGGTTCGTCGCCTCCGCGAACCGCAGATACGTGTCCACACTGGCCACCACGATCCGAGCGTCCACTGTGAGTAGTTCGATTCCGACCAGTGACACCCGCACGTAGGCGTCGATCACCAGCCCCTTGTCGAGGATCGTGTCGATGACGTCGGCCAGACCCGAGGGCGAGGGGCTCCCGCCACCTCCGGTCGCGGCAACTGCTGTGGTCAAGCGTGCCCTCCTTCCTCGTCAGCGACCGCGAGTCCGCCGACCGGGCCGTTCGCGGTCGGTACCTTCGGCCTCTTCCTCGCCGTCCTCGTATTCGGAGTCCTCTTCATCCTCTTCGTCCTCTTCGGACTCGTCGTAGTCGGCGTCCTCGCCGTAGTCGTCGTAATCGTCTCCGTAGTCCTCTTCGGACTCGGGCTCTTCGGAGTCCTGGCGGTCGCGGGACCTGCCGTCGCTGCCGTCGTCCACCACTTCACCGTCGTGGATCGTGCCGTGCCAGCCCTCGACCTCGTCCGGGTTCAACAGCGTCTGGGTCATCACATGACGGCGGAAGTGCTTGAGTTCCAACCGGACACGGCGGCCCTGAGCCCGCCACAGGTTCCCGGTGTGCTCGAAGAAGCCCTGGGGGTGGTACTCGAGCACGACGAGGATGCGGGTGAGGCGAGGCGCCAGCTCGTGGAACGTCACCGCGCCGTCCACGTAGCCCTTCTCGCCCTCCGACCGCCACACGATGTGCTCGTCGGGGACCTGGTCGGTGATCGTGGACTTCCACGACCGGTGCGACCAGAGGACCTGCGCCTTCCACGTGAGCTTCTCGTCGGACTCCTGCTCGACGTTCTCGACCTTCTTCATGAAGGACGGGAAGTCGGTGAACCGCGTCCACTGGTCGTAGGCCACCTCAACGGGCACACCCACGTCGATCGACTCGATGATGTTGGTGAGCTTCAGCCCACCGCCCTTCTTGCCCGAGCCGCCACCGAACGCCTTCTTCACCGTGTCACCGACCTTGGAGGCGCCCATGCTGAGGGCGGTGGTGACGGGCCCTTTGCCCTCGGCCAGCTTCTTGGCTCCGGTCAGTGCCGTCATCAGCCCGCCGTCACCCCGGCCTTCGGCGTAGTCGGTGAGTCGTTGGGCCGACTGGCTCACCTTGCCCGTCACCGACGAGACCGCCTTGTTGGCGACGGCACCGGCGAGCGTGCCGAGCGCCCCGGAGAGCGCACCGCCGGAGGTGGCGTCGGTGGCCTTCTCGGTGACTTTTCCGGTGGCCTTGCCGGCCTTCCCTGCGGTCTTGTCCGCGGCGTTTCTCGCCTTGTCACTCACCGCGCGTGCTGCCCTGGTCATCGCTCACCTCCCGGTCCGGCGGACGGGGGAGCGCCCTGCCGACGCGCGGGCCCGCGTGCGCGGCCGGTCGTCGGTGTCCTCGGTGTCCCCGGCGTCACTGTCGCCCGAGGCGGTTGCGTCCGAGTCGGCCGAGGAGGCCGCAGGGCGCCTCCGGGTCGGTCGGCGGTTCCCCTCGGAGGTCGAGCGGCGGCTCCGGGACTGCGAGCCGTCGTCCTCTCCGGTGGCGCTGCGGGGACGCCTGCGAACGCCCGGCCTCCGGGTGGGTTCCGTTCGCTCCGTGGGCTCCTCGTCAGCGGACTCGGCGTCGGACTCGGCATCGGACTCGGTACGGGCCCGGCGGCTCTGCTCGCCGGAGTCCTGTTCCCCGCCTGCCTCGCTTGCCTCGCCCGCCTCGCTTGCCTCGCCTGCCTCGTCGCTCGAGGCTCCGCCGTCGGAACTCTCCGTGAGCTTCTGACTCAACGACTCGATGCGTGAGGTCGCCGCCTTGGTGGCCGCCGCGCGGGCGGCGTCCAACAGTTCACCCCGCACGCTGTCGGTGAGTTTGCCCAGCTCGGCCGAGTCGCTCAGGCGGGAAAGCCCCGCCCGCAGTAGCCCTGTCGGGTTCGTGCCGTGCTTTCCTGTCGCTCCGGCCGCGGCGATCATCAGGGCAAGGCGCATCTTCTTGGTGCGTCCCAGCAGATACCCCGCGATGACCGCGGCGGCGGTCTGCGCGCCGCGTTTCATGAACGTCTCCTCGGTCCCGGAGTCACGGACGTCAGGCAATTACCCCTTTGGGGTGAAACAGAAACGCGACCCTTGTGTGGGCCGCTTCGAATGCTCTGAATGGCCGAGCGGCTTGCCGGGCCTGGGCGGATGCTGTGATCGTGACGCTCTAGTCTGTCGGGGTGATAGGAGGGGCCACAGGTGAGTGAGGGCGACGAAACACTGATCGCCGGGCGTTACCGGCTGGAACACCAGATCGGCAGCGGTGCGATGGGGGTCGTCTGGCGCGCGGTCGACGTACGGCTCGACCGGCCGGTGGCCGTGAAGCAGTTGTTGTTGCCTCCGGGCCTGAACGCCACCGAGACGGAGAAGGCGCGACAGCGGGCGTTCCGCGAAGGCCGTATCGCCGCCCGGCTCCAACATCCCAACGCCATCTCGGTCTACAACGTCGCCGACCACGAAGGCCACCCGGTACTCGTGATGGAGTACCTCCCGTCGCGGAGCCTGTCCGACCTGCTCGACGAGCGCGGCGTGCTCCCGCCGCCCGAGGTGGCGGGCATCGGCGCGCAGGTCGCGGCGGCGCTCGTCAACGCCCACGAGGCGGGCGTCATCCACCGTGACGTCAAACCCGGCAACATCCTGATCGCCGACGACGGCATCGCGAAGATCACCGACTTCGGGATCTCCCGGGCGGCGGGCGACATCACCGTAACCAGCACGGGCCTGCTGGCGGGCACACCCGCGTTCCTGTCGCCCGAGACGGCCCGGGGCGCGGAGCCCGGCCCCGCCGCCGACGTCTTCTCCCTGGGCGCCACCCTGTACGCGGCAGTGGAGGGCAGGCCGCCGTTCGAGAACCCGGGCAACGAGATCGCGATGCTGCATGTGGTGGCCGCGGGCAACATCATCCCCCCGCGCCAGGCGGGGACGTTGGACGGCGCGTTGCGCGCGATGCTGCACCCCGAACCGCAGACGCGCCCGACGATGGCACAGGCGGAGGCGGCGTTGCGTGCGGTGGCCGAAGGCCGCCCCGACGGATTCGACGCTCCCACGCTGCCTCCGGGGCCCGTGCGCGGTTCGACGCGCGTGGACCTCCATCCGGCGGCAGTCGCGGCGATCCCGGCCACACCCCCGCCGCAGCCGCAGCAGCAGCCCGGCCCCCGCACGCCGACGTCGATGCCGATGCCCGCGCCGCCCGCCGCACCGCAGCAGCGTCAGGACCGCCCGCCGACGGGAGGACATCCCGTCGTCCGCCCCACCCCGACTCCGGCCAGCGGATCCGACGCCGGACAGCAGGGATGGTCCGGTGCGCGGATCGCGACGACGGCCATCGCCGTTCTCGCGGCGGCGGCCGTGGGCATCCTGGTGGCCGAGCTGCTCGTGAGCGGCTCGGACGGTCCGGACGACTCCACGGGGGCCAACGCCTCGGGCGGGGACAGTTCGATCAGCGTGAGCGCCCCGACATCCCCGGCGACCACGTCGCCCGCCGGCTCGCAGAACCCCACCACGGCCGCTTCGCAGGAGTCCAGCTCGCCGCCCACCTCGCAGCCCCTGAGCCCCGCCGAGCTGGAGAAGGCCGTCGCCGACTACTACACGCTCATGCCCGACAACGTGGAGCAGGGCTGGCAGTCGCTGGGTCCGGGCCTGCAGGCCCAGGGTGAGGAGAGCTACCGGGACTTCTGGTCGGAGATCGAGGCCGTGAGCATCGTCGGCGGTCCCACGGCGGTGAGCGGGCACATCGTCGAGGTGGAGATCGAGTTCGTCACCGAGGACTCCGTCACCCGTGAGACGCACCAGCTGGGCATGGTGGTGCAGGACGGGCGGGCCCTCATCGACACCGACACGGTTCTCAACATCACCGACCTCGGTGAGCCCGACGAGGACGAGCCCGACGAGGACGAGGAAGGCTGACCGAGCCGGTCAGACCTGCCGGTCGCCCTTCGGTTTGGCGGGCTGGGAGGGCTCACCGTGTGGCGGCGGGTTCACCGGGGGGCCCGAGGTGTCGTCGCCGACCACCGAGCCGTGCCGGGTGTCGCCGTGCTGCTCGGGCCGCACGTCGTGCCGCCCCTCCGTCGGGGTCGCTCCCTGGGCCAGTTGGTCGAGCCTCGCCCGCATCGCCGTCACCACGGGCATCCGGTCGGCGTGCTCCTGCTCGTAGGCCAGCAGCCGTTCGAGCTGCTCGGTCGTCAGCGAGCGAATCCGGTCCCGCAGCGCGGGCACGGGCAGGTGGTCGTAGTCGGGCAGCGGTAGTTCGTCACGTCGGTCACTCATCGGTGTCCGTCCTTTCCTGCTGACGTTCGGGTCCTACGGCTTCTCCGAGGTCGTCGGCGTCGAGCGCGTCCAGGGCCCCGGTCACGTCCGCGGACACGGCGTCGCCCGTGATCGCGCGCGGTGGGGTGTGCGACCGCCCGACGGTGACGACGCGAACGCCGGGCACCTCCCACACCGCACCGGGTTCGGCGTCCACCACGACCACCGCGCGCAGAGGACCCGCGTGTCTGCGCAGCACGTCGAGCACGTCGGACGGGTCGCCGTGGACCACGGCGTCGATCGGCCTGCCGAACGCGTCCGGATCACCGAGCAGCCGGTCGGCCTCGGCCAGCGCACGGTCCACCGCGAACCGGCACCACACGACCTGCCTGCGGTCGGTCAGAGCGCGCCAGGCCGGGGGCAGCTCGGCCGGTCCCGAGGGCGGGGCCGGATCGAACACGAGCACCGTCGGCAGGTCGGCGGCGCCGTCCCACACCACGCCCGTGGTCACGCGTGCTCTCCCGCAGCGGGCGGCGCGTGGTCCTCCAGGCAGTACAGCGCGTACGCCGAGCGGATCACCGGCTGAGCGACGTTGCGCACGCGGACGCCCGCGGGGGTGACCCCGTGTTCGCAGCCGGAGTGGGCGTGGCCGTGGACCGCCAGCGCCGCACCGACCTCGTCGACCACTTCGCCCAGCTGGTACGCCCCGAGGAACGGGTAGATCTCCAGCGGTTCGCCGTGCAGGGTGTCGGGCACGGGGGAGTAGTGCATCAGGGCCACACGCACGTCGGCGTCGAGTTCCTTCAGCGCCGACCGGAGGGAGTCCGCGATGTCCACCGTGTGCTCGACGAAGACCTTCATCTCCGGCTCGCCGAACGCACTGGCGCACCGGCCCTCGAACCCGCCTGCGAAGCCCTTCACACCCGCGACACCGAGCCTGGTGCCGTCGACGGGCAGCACCACCCCGTCGCCTTCCAGGACCCGGATCCCGGCCTCACCGTCGAGGATGGCCGTGACCTCGTCGACGGCGTCGGCGTGGTAGTCGTGGTTGCCGAGCACCGCGAGCACCGGCAGCCCGAGGTCGGCGAACTCGCGGGCGACGATGCGTGCCTCCGCAGGGGTGCCGTGCCGGGTGAGGTCGCCGGCGAGCAACAGCACGTCAGCGCGTTCCCGGAGGTTCTCGAGTGCGGGACGCAGCCTGCCCTGGGCGTTCTCGCCGAGGTGCACGTCCCCGACCGCCGCGATCCTGATCATCGCAACACCTCGGCGTCGTCCGGTGCCGTCGCCTCCA
Organism: Saccharomonospora cyanea NA-134; assembly: GCF_000244975.1. NCBI lineage: Bacteria > Bacillati > Actinomycetota > Actinomycetes > Pseudonocardiales > Pseudonocardiaceae > Saccharomonospora > Saccharomonospora cyanea. Next base: position 2,103,690 of record NZ_CM001440.1, read on the forward strand.
CCACGCGGACGTCGTTGTGCAGGCGGAGCTCCGGCTCCTGCTCGACCAGGACGGCGTCCAGGCTCTCCTTGCACGTCTGGGACGACACCGTGCCGGTGAGATAGACGTGGTCACCCCGGACGTCCACCTGGATACCGAGCTCGGCGGTGCGCTCGTCCTCGGCGAGCGCCCGCCTCAACCGCGCCGCCAGGTACTCGGGATGCCGGTGGCCTTCACCGGGATCGTGGCCGGACATGAGGTGCTCCTTTCGCGTGGGCGAGTTCGCGCCCGTCGGTGATGCCGAGCTCGGACAGCAGGACCAGGAACGCCCGCGCGTACGGCGACGCGCCAGTCCGCCTGGCCACGGCGGACCAGTCCACCTGTTCGCGGACGGCGCGGGCGATGGGCAGCAAGGGGGTGAAGTCGCAGCGGTGGCCTTCCAGCACCAGCAGCTTGTCGACCATGAGCTCGGTCACCGGCACCACCGGCGCGGTGGTGGCCCCCAGCCGCAGTTCCTCCGCACGGTCGAGCAGCTCCGGTGTCACCGGCCTGCCGTTCGGGCGGAAGATCAGGTCCACGAGACGGTCGCCGTCGTAGACCTTGATCAACCAGTTCTCGGGAGGGTCGACCGCCCGCATACCCGCCGCGACCAGCACCTTCCGCGCGACCGGGGCGTCCTCCTCGGTCACGAAGACGTCCACGTCGTGGTCCGAGGCGGGCCCACCGTGCGCATACACTGCGCACCCTCCGGCCAGCGCGAACCGGATGCCATGGGCACGCAGCGTGTTCGACACGCGCATCGCGGTCCGGAGCAACTCCTCGGGTTCGGCGTCCACCGTGCCCGGTTACCCGCGACTCACCGTGGGTATGCCCCGCGCGGAGGTGAGACCATGTCCCAGCCCAACCCCATACAGATGCAGAAGTATCTGTCCGGCGTGGACTACCCGTGTGGCAAGGAGGACCTCGTCCGGCACGCCCGTGAGAAGGGCGCTGACGACGACGTGCTGCGCCATCTGGAGAACATCCCCGACCGTACCTACGACGGTCCCAACGCCGTGAGCGCGGAGTTCTCGAAGAGCTGACCGACCGCCCGCGCCGACGCCGCTGCCGTCGCCGACCCCGTGAGGTGATGCACTCCCGATGACCGATCTCGCAGTCGAACACGACCTGTCGTCGGCCGAATCCGCCGACGCCCACGCCATCCGCATCGACAACCCGGTCGACGGCCACCTCGTCGGCCGGATCGCCATGGCCACGCCCGAGGAGGTGGCCGCCGCCGTCGCCAAGGCCAGGTCCGCCTTCGCGGGCTGGGCCGGGACTCCCGCCGAGTCGCGTGCGGCGGCGCTGCGAGCCGCCGCCGACGCGCTCGCCGACCGCGCCGACGACCTGGCCGAGCTCAACGAGGCGGAGACCGGACGTCCCGCGGCCGAGGCGCGCGAGGGCGTGCTCGCGGGAGTGTCCACCCTGCGCCAGTACGCCGAACTCGGCCCGCTGCACCGCGGGCGCGCGCTCCTGGGACAACCGTCGGCGACCGATCTGATGGTGCCCGAGCCGCGCGGCGTGGTGGTGACGTTGACACCGTGGAACGACCCCGTCGCCGTGGCCTGCGGGCTGGTGGGAGCGGCGCTGGTCACGGGCAACACGGTGGTGGCCAAACCGAGCGAACGCTGCCCGCACACCGGGTTGCTGTTCGGCGAGGTGCTCCGGCCGCACTTCCCCGAGGGCGTGGTGCGGCACCTCGCGGGTGACGGCACCGTGGGTTCGTGGCTGGCGGGGCACACGGACGTCGACGTGATCGCCCACGTCGGCAGCACCGCCACGGGGCGGTCGCTGGCGGCAGCCGCGGCCAGGACGGGCGCGAAGGTGCTGCTCGAGAACGGCGGCAACGACCCGCTGCTCGTCGATGCCGACGTCGACCCGGTGTGGGCGGCCGAGCAGGCCGCGCTGGGCGCGTTCGCCAACAGCGGGCAGATCTGCGTGGCAGTGGAGCGCGTCTTCGTGCACCGGGAGATCGCCGAGCCCTTCGTCGAAGCGCTCACGGCCGCCGCCGACCGCACCGGTGTGCTGCCGCTCGTGGACACCCGTCACCGGGACGCCGTGCACGCGCACGTGTCCGAGGCCGTGGCGGCGGGCGCCCGGCTGCGGGCGGGGGGCGTGGTGCCCGACGGGCCCGGTTCCCGCTATCCCGCCACGGTGCTCACCGACTGCGATCCGGGAATGCGGGTCATGAGGGAGGAGACGTTCGGCCCGGTGGCGCCGGTGTGCGTGGTGGACGACTTCGCCGAGGGACTCGCCCGTGCCCGCGACGACGCCTACGGCCTCGCGGCCACGGTGCTGACCCGCTCCATGGAACACGCGCAGCGGGCGTGGCGTGCGCTGCCGGTGGGCACGGTGAAGGTCAACGCCGTGTTCGGTGGCGCGCCCGGTGGGGCCGCGCACCCCCGTCGTGCGAGCGGGCACGGCTACGGCTACGGACCGGAGCTGCTCGACGAGTTCACGGCCACCAAGGTCGTGCACGTCGAACCCGCGCCGTGAGAACTCGCCCGCTGACCCCGCCGGACCTCCGGCGGGGTCAGCGGGCGAACAGGCCGACGAGCGTGCCGGTGGCGAGGGTGTGGTCCTCCACCGCGGCGTGCACGTCCTCGGCCGTGGCGCCCTCGCCGAGACCGAGCGGGCGGTCCACGGCGTAGAGGCGGAAGAAGTAACGGTGCGCGGTATCGCCCACCGGCGGCTGCGGGCCTCCCCACCCCAGCTCCCCGAAGCTGTTGCGGCCCAGCGCGGCGTTGCTCGGCGCCGCGTCCTCGATGCTCGTCACGTCGGGCGGGATCGCCGTGACCACCCAGTGTGTGAACACCCCGCCGGGAGCGTCCGGGTCCTCGCACAGCAGAGCCAGCTCCTCCGTGCCGTCGGGCACGTGCGTCCACTGCAGTGGAGGCGCTTCGTTGCCGCCCTGGCGGGAGTACCGGTCGGGAATCAGCGTGCCGTCGTTGAACGCCGGAGAGCGCAGTTCCAACCCGTCCGACAGCGCGCGTGGTGGTTCGTCGATCGAGGGATCGCCGCGGCTGGTTCCCCTGCTGCCCTTGGGGCCTGCTGTGCGGTCCGCCTCGGCCATGGGTCCTCCTCCCTTCGCGGTGGGGTCGTCCCGCTCACCGCGTTCCCCTGTCCGCGGCGGACAAACCGCGTCAGCACCCCACGACGCGACCCGCGTCAGTGAAGGACGACGCGACCCGCGTCAGTGGATAACGACGCGACCCGCGTCAGCGCACCACGACGACGTGCTCACCCCTCGGCACCAGCTCACCGATCACGGGCGCGCCCGGCAGTTCCCCCGCCACCAGCAGCCCGCCCGAGGTCTGGGCATCCGCCAGCAGCAACGCCGTCTCCTCGGACACGGACGTCAGGTCGGTGTGCGGGCGCACCCAGTCGAGGTTGCGCCGCGTCCCGCCCGACACGTAACCCTCCCGCACGGCGGCGCGCGCGGCGTCCAGCACCGGCACCGCGGCCGAGTCCACCACCGCGGTCACACCGCTCGCCCTCGCCAGCTTGTACAGGTGTCCCAGCAGCCCGAACCCGGTGACGTCGGTGGCGCACCGGTGTCCCGCCGCCACGGCCGCCTTCGCGGCGTCGGCGTTGAGGGTGGTCATCACCTCGACGGCCTCGGGGAACGACTCCCCGGTCGCCTTGTGCCGGGTGTTCAGCACGCCCACGCCGAGCGGCTTCGTCAGCGACAGGGGCAGGCCGGGTCGCCCGCCGTCGTTGCGCAGCAACGCCTCCGCCGAGGCCAGGCCGGTGACCGCCAACCCGTACTTCGGTTCCGGATCGTCGACGCTGTGACCGCCCGCGAGGTGGCAGCCCGCCTTGGCGCAGACATCCCCGCCGCCGCGCAACACCTCGGTCGCCAGCTCGAACGGCAGGGTCTCCCTCGGCCAGCACAGCAGGTTCAGCGCCACCAGCGGCGTGCCGCCCATCGCGTAGACGTCGGACAGCGCGTTGGTCGCGGCGATGCGCCCCCAGTCGTACGGATCGTCCACGACGGGAGTGAAGAAGTCCGTGGTCGCGATCACGGCGCGGTCGCCGTCGAGGCGTACGGCCGCGGCGTCGTCACCACCGTCGAGGCCGACGAGCAGTTCCCCGGCGGGGGAGTCGGGCACGGTACCGGCGAGACCCCGCACGATGTCCTCCAGCTCGCCGGGCGGGATCTTGCAGGCGCAGCCGCCCCCGTGGGCGTACTGGGTCAGTCGGTGGGCCATGCTCCTCATGCTGCCCCCAACGGCCTCGCGCTGCACGATGTGAATCTTGCTGGCACGATGTCGGTATGTCCCAGGGAGGCGCTTCCGGCCTGGTGACCGGCACGGTCTTCAAAACCGTTGAACGGCGGACACCGTCGTTGGCGGGTTCGATTCCCGTTCGCCTCCGCGATGATCGGTGCGCGGGAGGAGGCGGATGTGTCCAGCGTCCCCGGCGCCACTGATACCGCTGACGCCCGCAGGCGCATCCCGCGCACCGACGACCTGCTCGCCGAACCCCGCTTGGCCAAGGCCGTGGAGGATCTCGGCCGCGGCCTCGTCCGGCGGGCGATCACGGCGGCCCAGGGCCGTGCGCGGGCGGGCGAGATCGATCCGGAGGCGGTCGCCGACGAGGCCGTGGCGTCATTGCCCGCCACGGCCTCGTCGATGCGGGAGGTGCTCAACGCCACCGGCGTGCTCGTCCACACCAATCTGGGACGCGCCCCGCTGTCGCAGGCCGCGGTGCGGGCTGTGCGGGCCGCGGCGGGGAGCACGGACGTCGAGTTCGACCTCGGCGAGGGCGGCCGGGCCCGGCGGGGGCGAGGCGCGCTCGCCGCGCTGGCGGAGGCCCTGCCGGAGGCGGGAGGCGTCGACGGCGTGCACGTCGTCAACAACAACGCCGCCGCACTGCTGCTGTGCGCGCTCGTGCTCGCGCCCGGCAGGGAGATCGTGATCAGCCGCGGGGAGCTGGTCGAGATCGGCGACTCCTTCCGCATCCCTGACCTCGTCACCTCGACCGGAGCCCGCCTGCGGGAGGTCGGCACCACCAACCGGACCCACCTGTCCGACTACGCCGACGCGATCGGGCCGGACACCGGCTTCGTGCTCAAGGTGCACCCGTCGAACTTCCGGGTCAGCGGCTTCACCTCCCAGGTGCCGGTGGCCCGGCTGGCGGAGCTCGGCGTGCCGGTGGTGGCCGACATCGGGTCCGGGCTGCTGCGGGCGCACCCCCGGCTCCCCGACGAACCCGACGCCGCGAGCGCGCTGGCCGACGGCGCCGCCGTGGTCACCGCCAGCGCCGACAAACTGCTCGGTGGCCCGCAGGCGGGCCTGCTGTTCGGCGACCACGAGCTCGTGCGGCGACTGCGGCGACACCCGGCCGCGCGCGCGTTGCGGGTGGACAAGCTGACGCTCGCGGCGCTGGAGGCCACCGTACGAGGCCCCGTGCCGCCCGTGCGGCGTTTCCTCGACACCGCACCGGAGACGCTCCGGGCCCGCGCCGAACGCCTCGCCGCCATGCTCGTCCGCCGGGGCGTGGACGCCGTCGCCGTGTCCACCACGGCCGCCGTCGGCGGTGGCGGCGCGCCCGGCGTGGAGCTGCCCAGTGCCGCGGTGAGCCTGCCCGCCGACTACGCGCGGACGCTGCGTATGTCCGAACCCGCCGTGGTGGGGCGACTCGAACGCGGCCGGTGCCTGCTCGACCTGTGTGCCATCGCGACCGACGCCGACGAACGCCTGGTGGAGGCCGTGACGCGATGCACGTCGTAGCCACGGCCGGGCACGTCGACCACGGCAAGTCCACGCTGGTGCGGGCGCTGACCGGGATGGAGCCCGACCGGCTCGACGAGGAGCGTCGTCGCGGCCTGACGATCGATCTCGGGTTCGTGTGGACGGACATCTCCGGCCGGTCGTTCGCGTTCGTCGACGTGCCGGGGCACCAGCGGTTCGTGCCCACCATGCTCGCCGGGGTCGGACCGGTCGCGGCCGTGCTGTTCGTGGTGGCCGCCGACGAGGGCTGGCAGAACCAGTCGAGCGAGCACCTCGCCGCGCTCGACGCGTTCGGCGTGCGACACGGCGTGCTCGCAGTCACCAAGGCCGACCGGGCCGACCCGGCGCCCGTCCTCGCCTCCGCGCTCGACCGCATCACCCCCACGAGCCTCGGCCGCGTCCCCGCCGTCGCGGTCAGCGGGCGCACGGGTGCAGGACTCGCCGCGCTGCGGGCGGAACTCGCCGCGCTGGGGGACCGGCTTCCACACCCCGACCGGGACGCCGATGTGCGGTTGTGGGTCGACCGGTCGTTCAGCGTCCGGGGCGCGGGCACGGTCGTCACCGGCACCCTGGGCGCGGGGACGCTGTCGGTGGGCGACGACCTCGAACTCGGTCGAAGCGGCCGCCGTTACCCGGTGCGGGGACTGCAGTCGCTCGGCCGCGACCACGACACCGTGGAGGCGGTCGCCCGCGTCGCGGTGAACCTGCGAGGTCTCGACCACCGCGACGTCGGCCGGGGTGATGCGCTGCTCGCACCCGGCGCGTGGCGGCACACGCGCGAGCTCGACGTCCGGTTGCGAGGAGAGAAGACGGAGAACCTGCACCGGGACCTGGTCGCCCACGTCGGTGCCGCCGCCGTTCCCTGTCGCGTCCGTCCACTCGGGACCGATCTGGCGCGGCTGACCCTTGCCCGGGAACTGCCGCTGCGAGCCGGTGATCGCGGGCTGCTACGCGACCCGGGCGAGCACAGCGTTCCCGCCGGGTTCGACGTCCTGGATCCCCGCCCGCCCGCGTTGCGGCGCAGGGGAGCGGCCCGGGCCCGGGCCGCCGAGCTGGCCGGCGACGATCCCGCCGACGCGTACGTGCGCAGGCACGGTGCGGTCGCCATCACCGAGCTGCACGCACTCGGGTGGACCGTTCCGGGGGCCCGGGTGGGACGCTGGGCGGTCGCCGACGAGTTGCCTCGGCGGCTCGCCACGCGTGTGGCCGAGCTGGTGTCCGACTGGCGTGAGCGTCATCCGTTGTCGGCCGGACTGCCCGTCGAGTCGCTGCGCCACACGCTGGACGTTCCCGAGGAGTTGCTCGACGCCGCCCTCGCCGACACCGGACTCACCGTCCGTGACGGTGTCGTGGCCGATCCCACGCGAACGCCGCGCCTGCCCGAATCCGTGGAGCGGGCCGTGCGGGCCGTCGAACGGCGACTCGCCCGCGAGCCGTTCGCCGCGCCCGAGGCAGGCGACCTCGCCGAGGTCGGGCTCGGTCCGAAGCACCTCGCCGCCGCCGAACGAGCGGGCAGGTTGCTGCGGATCGCCGACGGGGTGGTGCTGGCACCCGGCGCGCTCGACGAGGCCGTCCGGGTGCTGACCGGGCTGCCCGAGCCGTTCACCGTCAGTCAGGCACGACGCGCTCTCGGTACCACTCGCAGGGTCGCCGTGCCACTGCTCGAACGCCTCGACGCCGAGGGCCGTACCCGGCGCGCGTCCGACGGCACGCGCACGCTGCGCCGCCCTCACACGTGATCGCGCGGCACCGAGGTGTGCCAGTTCCGGGAGAACACCCGCTGTCCGCCCTCGTAGGCGTCCAGCCTGGCGTGCACGACGAACTCGGTGGGCGTGCACGTGAGCGTGGTGTGCGTGACCGCGGCGGCGTCCCACTCCCCGCGCGTGAACCGCATGGTCCAGTCCACACTGCCGCGCGTCGAGTCGAAGTCGTCGGCGACCCACTCGTAGTGCTCGTCGGCTCGCCTGCGCACGTCGAGGTCGATGTCGTCGAAATGCAGCACACCGAGGTCCTTCACCACGTCCAGGGCCGAGCTGTAGTTCACGAGGTCTCGTGACACGGTCCAGCGCCCGTCACCGGGTTGGAGCCGCCGGGTGGGCGTAGGCGGCGTGCCCTCGGGGTCGTCGAACGGTTCGGGGCTCACCTCGCCGTCTCGGGCGGGCCGTACCGGAAACGTCACCGAGCTCCGGCCCGGGAACACCGTGAGTCGCACCGGCTCGGGCGGCGGCCAGGCCAGCGGCCAGTAGGACGTCGACACGGCGATGCGTACCCGGTGGCCTGCCGGGAACGCCTGCGCCACCCCGTTCAGTGGCACGCTCACCCGGTAGCGCCGGTGCGGTTCGAGCGGTGCCGGGCGGGCGTGGCCGTCGCGGTGGGTGAGGTTGAGCAGGCCGTAGCTCACGCGCGTGGCCCTGCCCTCCGGGGCGACGTCCGACAGCCGCACCGTCACCATCGCGTTCGGCCGGTCGCAGCTCAGCTCCAGGTTCACCACCGGCGAGCCGAGGATCTCGTGCCGCTCGGTGAGCACGTCCGTGTCGAACACCAGCGACCCGCCGTCCTCCTCCCGCTGGTCGTAGGGCAGGTCGGGCGGGGCGTTGTACGAACACCACTTGCCCGCGAACTGCCCCACCGACAGCGGCGACTCGATGGTGAGCGGCTCGTCGGCGCTGGTGCCGTCCCCAGCGTCGTCCGGGGTGGGTCCCTTGACGAGCCGGTTGTGCAGGAGCGTGAACTCGGTGGGCTCGATGCGCGGAGACGGCCACGACGGCTCGCCGATCCACCGGCCGGGCCGCTGCTCGTACGCGGTGGCGGGTTTGGCGCTCTCCTGCATCCAGATGCGCAGCATCGGCTCGTCCATCACGCCGTTGTCCACGCCCTTGAGCCAGTGGTCCCACCAGCGCACCAGCTCCTGGAGGAACCCGATGGCCGGGCCCGGTTTGCCGAGATGCGGGTACTTGTGCGACCACGGTCCGATCAGACCCTTCCGGGGCACGCTCAGGTGACGCAGCAGCCGGAAGACGGAGTTCGAGTACCCGTCGGCCCACCCGCTCACGGCCAGCACCGGGCACCCCACGGCGGAGTAGTCCTCGCACACCGACCCGTGTCGCCAGTAGTCGTCGCGGCGTTGGTGGCGCAGCCACTCCACCAGCCACGGCTCACAGTGCTCCAACCGCTCCCGCCACATCTCACGCCAGCGGCGCCCCACCACGGCCGGGTCCGGCGGGCACGAGTTGTAGGCGAACATCGTCGACGCCCACGACAGGTTGTCCGACAACAGACAGCCACCCATGTAGTGCACGTCGTCGGCGTAACGATCGTCGGTGGACGACAGCGTCGCGATGGCCTTCAGACTCGGCGGGCGGCGCGCCGCGATCTGCAGCGCGTTGAAGCCACCCCACGAGATGCCCATCATCGCCGTGCTGCCGTCGCACCACGGTTGGGCGGCCAGCCACGCCAGCACCTCCTCGCCGTCGGCCAGCTCCTGTTCCAGGTACTCGTCGGCGAGGACACCGTCGCTGTTGCCGCTGCCCCGCAGGTCCACCCGCACGCCCGCGTAGCCGTGCCCGGCGAGATACGGGTGATGGATCGAGTCGCGTTGGGCCGTCAGGTCGTTCAGGCGGTACGGGATGAACTCGCAGATCGCGGGCACCGGGTCGGTGTCGGAGGACACCGGTCGCCACACCCTCGCCGACAGGCGGGTTCCGTCTGCCAGCGGGATCCACACGTGGTCGTCCCTACGGACCGCGTGCGGCAGCGAGGTGACTGTGCGCACGGCAGAACCTCCCGGTCAGACGTCGTCGATCTCGAAGCGCAACGCGGACACGCAGCGTTCGTACCTGTCGTTCAACTCCTGCTCGCTGCTCGCTGCGACGTGGATGTCGGCCAGTTCGTAGCTGTAGCTGTCGCGCGCGTACTGTTCCGACAGCCGCGAGCCCTTCTCCGTCGTGAGGTCCACGAAAACACCGAGGTCGCGTTCGACCGCGGCGACCTCCTCGGGGCTCGGCACGCGGCGCACGATCCCGTCGGCGAATCTCCGCAGGAACCATTTCGCGGCCACGGCGGCGGAGCCCTCCCGCCGCGGCATCCTCGGGTCCTCGCCGAGGGCGAGACTCACCATGCAGTGCAGGTTCGACACCCCGTCGACCGCCTCGAACAGGCGCGCGTGCGACTGCGACAACCGAGGGTTGACCTCCAGCACCCACACGCGGCCCGCGGTCGTGTCGACGAAGAACTCGATGTCGAAGGTGGTGGACCGCAGCCCCATCCGCACCACGACGGCCTTCGCGATGTCCGACACCCGCCGCACCGCCTCCTCCGGCAGCGTGGACGGGTACTGGTAGCGCAGGAAACTCGGCGTGCCGGGGTAGCACACCGAGTCGACCACGCCGTACACGTGCGGCTCGTGGTGGTGGCGGTAGCCCTCCACGGTGATCTGCGCGCCACTGACGGCTTCCTCGGCGAGGCACGCACTGGCGCCGGCTTCGGCGACCTCCGGAGGCAGCGACACGCGCTCCAGCACCGCGTCGAACGGGCCGCCGATACTGCCGATCCCTTCCCGGATCCCCTCCACGGCCTCGGCGAGCCCACGGTCGTCACCGACCTGGTAGGCGAGCTTGGACGACGACGACTTCACCGGCTTGAGCCACACCGGGTACTCCAGGCCCTCCGGCAGGCGCGGCGGGTCGGAGTGCAGGTCCACCAGGCCGAACCGGGGGCAGGCGTCGGTCACCTGCGACTGTTCGAGCCTGCTCCAGTACTTGTGCTCGCACCTCACGATCGATTCCAGGCTGGTGCTGGGCAGCCCGTAGCGTTCGCACAGCACCGGCACCAGTGACGTCACCGGGAAGTCCCAGTAGCCGGTGACGGCGTCGATGGAGCCGTCGAAGGAGTCGAGCCGCTCGCACGCCCGCGTCAGGCAGCTCCGGAAGTCGCTGTAGCCGATGCGCACCTCGTCGACGCCGAGCAGCGCGTGAAACCGGTAGTTTCGCGCGCCGGGCAGCCGGTGCAGCAGCTCGGCGTTGCGCTCGTCGAGCCCGAGCACGAAGACGTTCTCGGCCACCGGCCACCTCCTGCGGGCAGCGACACGTCCCGCAAAGGGTGACCCGCCACGCGGGCGGCGAAACCGGTGACGGCCGCCCGGCGCTCACCGACGGAATCGCCGCCGTCGTGTCCGCAGCCTGTGATCGGGTGTTCGCACTTCACGTAGACGGAAGTGCGAACACCCGTACCTAACCTGCGGACACGCCGGACGGGCGTGGAATTGTGGGCCCGGCTCAGCTGTTGACCGGAGTGACGTCCACGACGACAGGAGAGTACAAGTGGCGACAGTCGAACTGACGAGCGAGAACTTCAACGAGATCGTCGGTGCGCGGGGAACGGTGTTCGTGGACTTCTGGGCTGCCTGGTGCGGGCCCTGCCGGGCGTTCGCCCCGGTGTTCGAGCAGGCCTCGGAGCAGTACCCGGACATCACCTTCGGCAAGGTGGACACCGAGGCTCAGGTGGAACTCGCGCAGGCGTTCGGTATCTCCTCCATCCCGACACTGCTCGCGGTCCGCGACGGTGTGGTGCTCTACGCCGAGCCGGGCGCGCTGCCCGCTCCGGCGTTCGAAGACCTGATCAACAAGGTGCAGCAGGTCGACATGGACGAGGTGCGCGCCGAGATCGAGCGCGCGGGCTGAAGACACGAGGGCTCACGATCGCGGACTGCTTTCGGCGGTCGTGAGCCCTACACTGGCGGTATGCGTGGACCTCGTCCGGTCACCGAGGTGCCTGACGTCGTCGGTCTCGGGGCCGACGACGCGTGTGACATCGTGCGACGGGCCGGCCTGAACCCGGTGCCGCCGGACGGCGGTGAGCTGCCGATGTCCGGCATCGTGACCGCGCAACGCCCCATCGGAGCAGCCGGAGCGGTGGAGGGAGCCGAGGTGGTGCTCTGGGTCCACCCCGGCAAGGAGGCACCCGTCGGAGCCGCGAGCACGGGGCCGCTGGAATCCGCCTCGCCCGAGTGAGCGCCGGGCCGGGGAGCCGCGCTCAGCGGGTCGGCACACGAGCCGGCAGCTTCGCGCCCCACTCCCGAGCCCGTTCGGTCTCGCCGTCGACGAGGGGGCCGAGGGTGTCCACGACCAGGAAGTGCCGCGCCTCGGCGGCGAGTTCGACAGGTGCTCCACGAAGTCGTTTCGCGACTGCCTTGGCCGCCGAACCCGGCAGACGTGGCCTGGCCACCTTGGTGTCGAAGACGGCGAGTCTCACCGGCGACGACAGCCGGACCCGAGCCACCCATTCCCGCACACCGTCTCGTCGCGACACCAGTGGCGCGTTCGCGGCGCGGGCGCGTTGGGCGGCGTCGTCGCGCGTGGCCGGTCGGCTCATGCCGAACGCGTGCGTCGGCGCGCCGATCACCAGCAGGTCCACGCCCTCCACCGTGTCGGGCGCGTCGCCGACTTCCACGATCTCCACGGCGCCGTGTCGCCGCAGCCCGTCGGCCACCGCTTCGGCGACCGCGCGGGTGTTGCCGAACATGGACTCGTACACCAGTAGTGACCGCATGCTGTCACGATGCCGACGGCGCCCGGCCGGAGACAGAGCCGAAGGACTCTGTGCGGTCACCACGTGTCCCCGGCGTGCGGCGCGGCGTACGGGGGAGTGCGACGGTACGGGTCACGGGAGCGCGCCGCCCACGGGGAAGAACGGTCTGGCGCGCCGCACGCTCCGCCGCGCGCCGGGCGGCGGATGCGGCGTGGGCTCGTTCCCGCTCCTGGCACGCTACGCACACGACCACGGTGCCCGCGTCCCTACCGGCGGAGTCGAGCAGCGACGCGACTCTGGCGGTGCGGAATCCGCATTCACCGCAGACGATCGCCGGCGCGTCGCCGTGGAACCGGATGCTTCTCTCTCCGGACGCCGGGTACGCCGAGGAAACCGAGGACACAGCCGTCACAGCGCATCGCCCTCCTCACCCTGTGTGAACGGACATGAGCGGGGTACCCAGGTGGCGGCGGACACACACTGTGTGGCCGTGCGCGGTCACGAACGGTGATCCGGTGAGGGAGGCGGAGGTACCGGTGACACAGCGGTTTCGGGCTCAGCCCGCGCATGGGAACCTGCCGAACCCTTCCGTCGCGCGGCTCGCAGCCCCGGTGCTCACGAAGTGGGACTTGTTCGAAGCGGGGAAGGTGCCGACCGGCGATCCTGAGTACACCGTCGGACCGCAACGGCTGCGCGGGTGGGAGGTGGCGGGCGCGGACGGCAGCGCCGCACGTCGATGACCCGGCGGCCTCGTCGCAGCGCGGGAATCCTGCTGCACCGCGTCGTCGCCGGCACGACACAGGTACTGCTCGGGCACATGGGCGGCCCTTTCTGGACGAGGCGTGACGCGGGGGCGTGGACCATTCCGAAAGGTGAGTACCAACCGGACGAGACGCCCGAGGTCGCGGCGCGCCGGGAGTACACCGAGGAGCTCGGCCTGCCGCCGCCGGAAGGCGAACTGGTGCCGCTGGGTGAGGTGCGCCAGGCCGGGGGGAAGGTCGTGACGGCGTTCGCTCTGCACGGTGACCTGGACCCGGACACGGTGGTGCCGGGAACCTTCGCGTTGGAATGGCCGAGGGGCTCGGGAGTCGTGCGGGAGTTCCCCGAGCTCGATCGCGTCGAGTGGTTCGACCTCGAACGGGCGAAGGCCAAGGTCGTGGTCGCACAGCGAGTGTTTCTCGACCGGCTTGCCGAGCGCCTTGCCTGACCGCGCTCACCCGGCCGAGTGTCCACCGTGGTCCGTTCAGGAAGGCGCTGGGTCGAGACGTCCTCCTCGTCGCCTGGTCTGGATCGATCGGGTGATACGAACCATGCTCGCCGGTACCGTTTGCCGCCCCCTGACAGGGGTACGTCTGCCACCATGAGCATGGCGCCGCAGATCCCGCAGACGGGAACCGACCAGGCCCACGTCGTGGGAGAACCGGATCACCGGATCATGCTCGCCGACGGCATGGCGGCGCAGATCCTCGCGTCCTACCCGGTTCGGCCGGACGCGGATCTCTACAGTCTCGCCACGGCGATCGAGTTCCACTGCTCGCAGTGTCGTGAACACTGCGAGGCCACCCTCGTCGCCGTCCGGAACCACTGGCTTCTGTGCCCCGGCTGTTATGCGGCACTCGACGCCGTGCGGGCACCACCAGCACCCGAGGTGCCGGACACCCGGAGCGCGGCGTGAACCCGGTGGGAGACGCGCCATCGGGGCCCTTCGGCCCTGCCCTTTGGTGCACCGGTCGAGGCAGTCTGACAGACGTTCCCCGTCGCGCCGCGGGGCGGGGGACGGCAGGTCCGGCGTCCGCGGCGTGGGGCCGGTTCGTCGCGTGGAGTGGGCGGACCGGCCCGTCCACTCCGACACGACTACACGAGCGAGGACATCCGTGCGACAGGTGAGGATGGCGTGGGGGCGCTCGGCCGCGGCTGGTGTCGCCGCCGGCGCGGTCGGCGTCGCCGCCATGACACTGGCCGAGAAGCTGGAACAACGGGTCACCGGCCGCCCCGACTCCTACGTTCCCGCTCGAACACTCGAACGGTTGCTCGGCCTCGCGCACGCCCGTGGGCGACGGGCCTGGCGGCGCAACCTCGCCATGCACGCGGGGCAGGGTGCTCTGCTCGGCGCTGTGCGTGGGGTGATGGCCGGAGCCGGGTTGCGTGGCTCCTGGTCGTCGCTGTTGTTCCTCGCGGTGCGCCTGACCAACGACCAGACCTTCGAAAACGCCACCGGCGTCGGCGCCCCGCCGTGGACGTGGCCGCGTGACGAGCTCGTCGTCGACCTCCTGCACAAGGCGGTCTACGCCTTCGCCACCGGCCTCGTCGCCGACGCCCTCGCCTCCCGGTCGGGGCCAGGGCCCGGACAGGTCCACGCCCGCCTGCGGCCCGTCCGGGAGCGGGACGTCGGCCCTCCACCGCGAGAGTGGTCACCCCGCTCGGTCCGGCACTGACCGATCGGTGGCCGCGTGAGGGGCATAGTCAGTCGGTGTCAGACGGTGCCGGACGGCGCGGCCCGACGCGCATTTCAGCGCACCGAGAACGGCGTGGGTCTCGGGTCGGCGCTCCAGCGCGCGAACCGTTCGCCGAGCAGGGCGTAGACCTCCGGATCCAGGCCCATCTCCATGTGCGAGCTGCCCACCTCGACACAGTCGGCGCACGGGTCCTGGCAGAGCCACCACGGCACCACGGCGTCGCGACGCGAGAACACCGACACGGCCGGGACCTGCCGGGGCAGTGGTGCCCGCAGCAGCGCCGAGTTCGTGCGGTAGCAGTCGCCGTCGAGACAGTCGGCGTCGAGCAGGCCGGGAACACCCCAACCGGAGGCTCGCACCAGTGTGCGGGCGAGTTCGACCCCTCGGGGGTGAACCCCGAGTGGGTCCAGCACGGGTGAGGACAGCATCGCCAGCCCGCGCACCAGGTCGGGTCTGCGGACGGCGGCGATCCTGGCGAGCCAGCCGCCCCGGCTCTGCCCCACGACGATCACCCGGCGACCGGTGACGCAGGCCAGGTGCTCCAGCCGGCGCTCGACCCGGTCCACCAGCGTGGCCGTGCACCCGAGGTTCAGTCCGGTGCGGGTACCGAGGGACCGGTACCCACGGGCCGTCAGCCACGAGCGCAGCAGACGCAGGCTCCAGTCACCGAAGCCGAAACCGGGAACGAGCAGCACTCCCTGCCCGGCTCCGTCACGAGGCCCGCCCGCCTGCCACACGGGGTGCCGCACGAGCCGCGGAACCATCCGTGCCGTCACGGTCAGCACCCGTTCCCGAGAGGACCACACCCGGGTCCATACCCGCTCGCCCGTCGGCTACGCACACCGCGGGGTCAGCGCAGGCGGAAACGCAGGGTGGTGACGACCCCGGCGGTGGTGACCTCGGGTGGGCTCAGCGGCACCGGTGCGCCCTTCCGCGTGAACAGCCGTACCCCCGCGCCGAGCAGGACCGGAGCGACGTGCACCAGCAGCTCGTCGACGAGATCGCGCTCGACGCACTGGCGGGCGACGTCCGCGCCGAGCAGGAGCAGGTCACGGCGGTCCGCCGCGGCCAGCGCCGTGCGGACGGCGGTTTCGACGTCACCGGACAGGAACGTGATCGACGGGTCCGGTTCGTCGGCGGGAGGCCGGTGGGTGAGCACGAACTGCGGCCCGTGCCACGCACCACCGAACGGTTCGGTGGCCTCCTGCCGTTGCCCGGGCTTACGGCCGACGTCGTAGGTGCGACGACCGCACAGGATGGCACCGGTGCGCTCGATCACTTCCTCCGCTTCGGGGACCGGGTCGGGATAGGCGAAGGCCCAGTCCATCGCGTCGCCGGGGCCGGCGACGAAACCGTCCACCGAGAGCATGGTGTGCCACCGTACGATGCCCATGTCGCACTCCTTCCACGTGGGGTGTACCCGGAAGGACAACCCGGTGCGCCCGGATTCATCGCTTCGGGCGTGCCCGCCGGGGACCGAGTGCCGCGCGAGCATCCGATCGCCGGTCCTGGGAGCGCGTCACCCCCGCACCATTTCCCGAGCCACCGCCAGGGCCTGTTCCACGACAGCCACCGGAATGTCCCCGGCTCGGGGATCGACGCTGAACATCGCCGACGACCAGTCGCCGCCTTCCGGAACGACGACCGCGAAAACCGCTTCGTCGTTTCCGCCCCGGCGCAGGTGAAACTCGATCACTCGCTCGTCAGCGACCACATCACCGAAGTCGACGATCTCCACGTCGGCGCTCTCGACGTTCCTGCGAGTCAATCGGTCTCCTACCGGGGTGAGCACGGGGCCTGACGTGCCCGGTGCACGACAGTGGCCGTCGTGGCTGTCGCCCCGCACTTCCAGTGACACGATCACCAGGGGCGGGTGCCTGGGAAGCCTGAACCCGCCCCTGGTGTGTCGACGTACTTCCAGCGGACTTTCCTGTCCGGGTTCGAGGGTCACCGGCATCGCGGGAGCGACCCGCGTCGCGACGCCGGGTGGCTCGCGGACACGCCGCTGGCCGGCCTCACGCCCTGATCGATGTCACCCGGCTCGGGGCGTGAGACCGACGATCAGGAACCGAGCCGCACACCGCTCTCGGGGTTGAACGTGTGGGCGGCGTCGGCGTGCCGCAGCGTGACGCGCATGGTCTGTCCGAACGACGGGGTCCGGTCGGCCTCCGTCCGCACGATGAACCGCTCGTGCCTGCCGCCGACGTCCACCTGCCCGTACACGTAGGCGTCGGAACCGAGCACCTCCACCAGTTCGACCTTCAGCTCCAGAGCGGGCTCGTCAGCCGAGGCGGCACGCAGACCCTCCGGCCGGATGCCCACGGTCACCTCGCGCAGGCCGGCGGCGTCACCGGAGAGGACGTCGCGCGCCACGGGCACCGTGAGACCGTCCAGTTTGGCTCCACCGTCGGTGAGGGGGACCGTGGTCAGGTTCATGGCGGGGGAGCCGATGAACCCGGCCACGAACACGTTCGCCGGTGTGTCGTAGAGCGCCTTCGGGGTGTCGCACTGCTGGAGCACACCGTTCTTCAACACCGCCACCCGGTGTCCCATCGTCATGGCCTCCACCTGGTCGTGGGTCACGTAGACCGTGGTGGTGCCCAGCCGGCTCTGCAGTGCGGTGATGTTCGCCCGGGTCTCGACCCGGAGCTTGGCGTCCAGGTTGGACAGTGGTTCGTCCATGAGGAACACGGCGGGTTCGCGGACGATGGCGCGTCCCATCGCGACCCGCTGACGCTGACCGCCCGAGAGCGCCTTCGGCTTGCGGTCGAGGTAGTCGGTGAGGTCCAGCAGCCGCGCCGCCTCGGCGACCCGTTCGGCGATCTCCGTCTTGGGCACCCGCTTGATCTTGAGGGCGAACCCCATGTTCTCCGCCACCGTCATGTGCGGGTACAGCGCGTAGGACTGGAACACCATCGCGATGTCCCGGTTCTTGGGGGAGACCCCGGTGACGTCCTTGCCGCCGATGGTGATGGCGCCCTCGTCGACGTCCTCCAGGCCCGCGAGCATCCGCAGCGCGGTCGACTTGCCGGAGCCGGACGGCCCGACGAGTACCAGGAACTCACCGTCGGCGATGTCGAGGGAGAGCTTGTCCACCGCGCGCACGGGAGGGTTGCCGGGGAAGAGTCGGGACGCTTCGACGAAGGAGACCTCGGCCATGCTGGATTGTTCCTCTCCTGCTGGCGAGCTCGAACCGCTCGCGGTGCGCCACTGTCTACCGCGCTTCACCCGATCGTGGCTAGAGTTCGATAGTCCAGTGGACTGACTAATCACATGGAGGTGAGGTCGTGGACTGGGCCAGACCGGCTCGTCAGGTGGGCCAGCACGCCCACAACCTGGCGCTCGTGTCACGGTTGATCGCCGGTCACGGCCCGGTGTCCCGCGCCGAGCTGGCCCAGCGGAGCGGACTGACGAAGACCACCGTGACCCAGTTGACCGGCGAGCTGCTCGACGCCGGACTGGTGCGGGAGTTGGGCACGGCACGTCACAGCGGCCCCGGCAGGCCCGCCACACACCTCGTGGTCAACGCGTCCGGGCCGGTGGGCGTCGGAGTGCAGATCGAGGCCGACCACGTCGCGGGTTGCCTGCTGGACCTCACCGGCCGGGTGCGCGACCGCGCGTTGCGGCGAGTCGACGACCTGCACGGTGATCCGGCAGCGGTGGTGAAGGCCGCCGAACCCGTGCTGCGCAGGTTGCTGGCTTCGGCCGACGCGCGGGACACGGTGGCCGCGGGGATCGCGGTCGGCGTTCCCGGCCGGGTCGACGGGGAGGACCGGGTGCGGTCGGCGGAACTCGGCTGGGTCGACGTCCCGCTGTCCCGGCTGCTCACCCACAGGTTGGCGGAGCTGAGCGGCGGGGTCATCCCCGTGTCGGTGCACGACGGCTTCCGGCTCACCGCGCTGGCCGAGCGGTGGTTCGGCGGGGCGGACGCCGCGCGGCCGTTGGTGGTGGTCGGCGGGGAGCTGTCGCTGGGAGTGGGTGTGGTCGGTACGGGCGAGGGGTGGGACCGCAGTCCCTCGGGCCCGTTGGGGCACGTGAGAGTGCGGCGTGGTGGTGATCGTTGCCGCTGCGGGGCCCGCGGTTGTCTGGAGACCGTGGCGGGACCGCGGGCCCTGTTGCGGGCGGAGAACCCGGACACGCCCGTGGCGTCCCGCCTGCCCGGCGGCGACGGTCGAATGCGGGGACTGGCCCGCTCGGAAGCTCCGGAGGTGCGCGCGGCGCTGCGGCGGGCCGCCTCGGCACTCGGCGGCGCCCTCACGGGCCTGCTGGTCGTACACGGCCCGGCGACGGTGGTGCTCGGTGGACACCTGGCCCCACTCGGCGCCCGGTTCGCCGAGCAGGTCGCCGACGAACTCGGCCGCGGACACCCCGAGAGGGAGCCGCTGGTGCGCGCCTCGCCTCTCGGGGGCGACGCGGTGGCACTGGCCGCCGCGGCGACCGTGACCCGGCGGCTCGTGGAGGACCCGGCCCGCTGGCTGGCGAGCTGAGCGGCTGACTCAGGCCGTGGAGGGCCGCGTCAGGTCCGGAGCCAGTCGCCGCAGGCAGTCGCGCACCGCGTCGGTGAGGTCCTCGGCCGTCGCGACGCCGCTCACCTCGGTGGCCTTGACCCACGCGCTGACCGAGTGCTGGGCGAAGGTCTGCACCTCCGTGGAGCCGCGCCACGCGGCGGGTTCCTCTCCGGCGTCCCCGGTGAGGAAGCGTTCGAGGCTCGCGATGGCCACGTCCCAGGCTGGGCCGTGACGCACCGCGCCGTCGCGAGGGACACCGGTATGGACCAGTTCGAGCACGGTGTCGCCCGCCTCGTCCGCGGCCAGCCGCACGGTGACCACGAGTGCGTCACCGCCCCAGGTGACGGCGAACAGGTGCGGTGGCACGCATTCCAGCACCGTCCCGTCGGCGTGGTCGGCGACGTGGAACGTGCCACCCGCGCGCAGTTCGCCCGTGACCGGGGCCAGCCACCGGCCGAGGCGGTCGGCTTCGGTCACGGCGCTCCACACGGTCTCGGGCGGACACGGGAACCGCCGTCGCAGCACCAGACCGCACCCGGCGGCCGAGTCTCCGTGGGGCTCCGACGCCGCGGACCCACCGGAGGCGGAGGACTCGGAGGTCTCGGCGGTCTCGGCGACCTCGGAGGTCTCCGTCGTCGCGCGCACCTCGCGGTAGGTCGCGGTGAGCCGATCGGCGATGTCGATCATCTGACGTTCCTCCCCAGGACCGGTCCTCAGCCCGGAGGCCACGTGAGGTTGCGGCCACCCAGCACGTGACAGTGGGCGTGAAAGACCGTTTGGTTGGCGTCCGCGCCCGTGTTGAAGACCAGTCGGTAACCGGACGCGTCCACGCCGTCGATCTTGGCGACCTCACCTGCGACCGCGAGCACCTCTCCCGCGAGTTGTGGATCGGCGACCGCCATGGCCGCGGCGTCGGGGTGATGCTCCTTGGGGATCACCAGGACGTGCGTTTCGGCCTGGGGATCGATGTCCCGGAACGCGAGCACCGTGTCGGGTCTCGTGCACGACGGTGGCCGGCACGGAACGCTCGACGATCCGGCAGAACAGGCAATCTGTGCTCACGCGCTCACTGTATGCGGCACCGCGCGTGCCCGCGAGGAAGGGGCCGGAAATCCCGGCTCACGCGGCGGTGGGCGGCGCGGAGCCGGGAGGAACGAAGACGGTGCTCAGTGAGCCTTGCGGTAGGCGTCCGCGACCTCGGACGGAATGCGCCCGCGGTCGGAGATCTCGTAGCCGTTCTTGCGAGCCCACGCGCGGATGGCCTGGTTCTGCTCGCGTTCGGCGGACGAGGAACGGGTGGGCGTCTGGCCGCCCGCTCGGCGGCGAGTGGCGGTCCGCTTCCGGCCACCCGACCGGCGGGCGTGCTCGATGTACTGGGCGAGCGCGTCCCGCAGTTCCCCGGCGTTCTCCGCCGACAGATCGATCTCGTAGGTGACACCGTCGAGGGCGAACTGCACCGTCTCGTCGGCCTCGGACCCGTCGAGGTCGTCCACGAGGGAGACAAGAATCTGCTGCGCCACCAGTTCCTCCTGCTTCGCGCCGGGTCGGCGAATGAATTGAAGTCTGCTGGCCGAGAAGTGTACCCGACGGTCATGGGGGCCGAGCAGGCGCCGTTTGTGTTATCCGGCGAAATGGAAACGGCCCTGTCCGGTTCCCCGCTCACGTTCGCCCGGGCTTCGGGAATGCGCGCCGCAGTTGTGGGGAAGCGAAGCGTATTCGTCCCAGGTGGGGGGTCCCGTGGCGCTCGGGCCCGGACCCGGCTCCGGTCGGCGCGCCGGCTCGGTCGCCGCCCCGTACGTCCGGGTTTTCCGCGCTATATCATGACTTCCGCTCGAGCGTGTTTGCTCGGGCAGCACTGTGGAGCTCGTGTCCAGCGAGGACGGCGGGGCCCTCGTGCCGCGCGGAAGCGGGCGCACGCGGCACCGAGTGAGTCGAGTGATGTCGGGTGATTCCGTTGGCCGGAACGGGTGGGGGACCCTCCACCCATTTCCACGGCGCGTGCCGAGGCGGAAAAGACGGGAAAACACTCCGGGCCTGGTGCGCTGCTCTAATGGCACTCCGTCGGTCGGCGACGTTATTCCCCCGAAAAACGGGTGGCCCGTTCCCCGGCCGGGTAGTGTGGCGGGTGATCACAATGCCTGCCCCGCACGGCGGCCGCCGTGCGGTCACGAGGGGAGCGGCCCTTGATCCATGACAGCGGCACCCGGGAGAAGGTCGCGCGGCTGCGTGCCGACACTCCCGCGTGCGAGGCCGTCATGCACTTCAACAACGCGGGTTCCTCGCTGCCGCCCCGGCAGGTGGTGGATCGTGTGGTGCGGCACCTGCGGCTGGAGGAGCGCATCGGCGGGTACGAGGCCGCCGCCGAGGTGAGCGACGAACTCGCCGACGGCTATGCCGCCATCGCGCGGCTGGTGGGGGCCCGGCCGGACGAGATCGCCATCACCGACAGCGCCACGCGCTCGTGGTTGTCGGTGTTCACCGCCGTGCCATGGCGCGAGGGGGACCGGATCCTCACGGCCGCGCCCGAGTACTCCAGCAACCTCATCGCCATGCTCTCCGCGGCACAGGTCCACGGTGTCACCGTGGACCGGGTGCCGAGCACCGCCGACGGCGACATCGACCTGGACATGCTGGAAACGATGCTCGACGACCGCGTCCGCATGGTGGCGATCACGCACGCACCCACCAACGGCGGCCTCGTGCAACCCGTGGAACGCATCGGTGCGGTCGTGGCGGGCAGTCCGGCTCTGTTCCTGGTGGACGCGTGCCAGAGCGCCGGTCAGGTTCCGCTCGACCTCGCCACCGTCGGCGCCGACGCGTTGTCGGCCACCGGCCGCAAGTACCTCCGCGCTCCCCGCGGCACGGGGTTCCTCGCCGTCCGCCGCTCGGTGCTCGACCGGCTGAACCCCGTGCACGTGGACCTGGACTCGGCGTGGTTCGAGGACGGCCGGGTGCGGTTGCGTGACGACGCCCGCCGGTTCGAGCTGTTCGAGCGCAACGTCGCCGCCGTGCTCGGCCTCGGCGAGGCGGCGCGCTACTACCTCGACGTGGGTCCGCGGTGGGTACACGAGTACGTGACCGCGTTGGCCGAGCACCTGCGCGACCGGCTCACCGAGCTGCCCGGTGTCACGGTGACCGACATCGGCTCACACCGCTCGGGCATCGTGTCGTTCCGCGCCGAGACGCTGCCCGCCCACGAACTCGCCGGAAGGTTGAAGGAGCGTGGGATCCACGTGAGTGTCTCCTACGCGTCCTCGACGCCGTGGGACATGGCGGCTCGGGAGCTCGACGAACTCGTCCGGGCTTCCGTGCACTACTACAACACCCCGGACGAGGTCGCCCGGTTCTGCGAGGAGGTGGGTTCGGCCCTGCGGTGACGCGCGGACGAGGTCGTTCGGCTCAGCGCCGCGGCGAACTCGTCCTCGGTGCGTTCGCCCTCCAACACGGTGCCGTCGTCGAAGCGGAACGACGGCACCGTCCTCACCCCGCTCGCGCGCACCTCGGCGAGCGCCCGGTGCAGCGCGTCGGGGTCACCGGGGTCACCGGTGCCCGGTGTGACGCCGACCTCGGCGGCCAACCGGTCGAGCACGTGTGCGTCGGCGATGTTCACGCCGTCGGCGAAGTACGCGCGGAACAGACGCTGAACCATCTCCTCGGCGAGGCCCTGCTCCGCCGCCGTGGCGACGAGCCGGTGCGCGTCGGCGGTGTTGGTGAAGACGGCGCCGCCGAGCCGGATGTCCAGCCCGTCGGCCGTGCCGATCGTGGTGTCGGCGGCCACCCGGCGGGCGAACGCCTCGCCCCGTTCACGGGCGTGCACCGCGAACACCGGCTCGCCGTCGGGCGAGGCGTCCGGGCGTAGCTGGAACGGCCGGAACCGCACCCGCACCGTGCCGCCACGGTCACGATACCGCTGCGCCGCTCGCCGGAAGCGGGTGAAGGCGAGGTAGCAGTACACGCAGACGAAGTCGACGACGACGTCCACGGTGCGAGCCTGCTCGGAGTGGTCGGTCACCACGGAACCGTTCCTTTCAGTTGGTGGAAGCCTGCGGTCGGGCCGTCGCGACCGACGGTGGCCAGCCGGACGATGATCTCGGCGCCTTCCTCGACGGTCTGGGTGCCGGTGTGGCCGTTGAAGTCGGTGGCCGTGTAACCCGGGTCGACGGCGTTGATCCTCATCCCTGGTAGCGCGTGGGCGTACTGGACGGTCAGCATGTTGAGGGCGGCCTTGGACGCGGCGTAGGCCGGTGCGGGCAGCCAGGCGGGCACCGTGTCGCGGTGCTGTTCCGGCGCGCAGGCAGCGGCGAGCGAACCGAGGCCGCTGCTCACGTTGACCACCACCGGCGCGGAGCTGCGCCGGAGCAGCGGCAGGAACGCGCGCAGGGTCCGCACGGCGCCGAACACGTTGGTCTCGAAGACCCGCGCCAGGCTCTCCGCGTCGAGTTCGGGAGCGGGCAGGTGGGCCCCGGCGATGCCCGCGTTGTTGACGAGCACGTCGACCCGCCCACTCACCTCCCGCACGTGGTCGGCGGCGGCCTGGACGGAACGTTCGCACGTGACGTCGAGCGGCAGCGGACGGGCCCCGAGCTCGTCGCAGACACGCCGACCCCGCTCGACGTCCCGTGCGCCGAGGTGGACGGTGTGGCCTGCGGCGACGAGGCGGCGGGCCGTCTCGCGGCCGAGCCCCCTGGTCGCACCGGTGATCACAGTGATCGTCATGCCCCCAGCGTGGCGGGCCCGGGTTCGGTGCGGATAGTGGTCGTCCGTCCTGGGACGGCCGGTACCACCCTGGGACACTGGGAGAGTGCAGCGTGAGCTCGGAATCCTCCTGCGCCGATGGCGGGAGCGCGTCGAACCGGCATCGGTAGGTCTTCCCGCCGGGGCGCGCCGCCGTGCGTCCGGGCTGCGGCGCGAGGAGGTCGCGCTGCTCTCCGGGATCTCCGTCGACTACGTCGTGAAGCTGGAACAGGGGCGGGCCACGTCGGCGTCCGCCCCCGTGCTCACCGCACTGGCGCGGACGCTACGCCTGTCCGAGCCCGAGCGGGACCACCTCTTCCGCCTCGCGGGCCAGGCCCCACCCACGGCGGGACGACTGGTCACCGAGGTGCCCGACGCGGTGCGCGGGCTGACCGACCGTCTCGGGGACGTGCCCGTCGCCGTCCACGACGCCGCGTGGCACCTGATCGCCTGCAACGACGCCTTCGTCGCGCTCACCGGTGAGACGCCGTCGGCCGCGAGGCGCCAGAGCAACGCCTTGTGGCGGCATTTCACCGGAGACACCGGCCGGGTCGTGACCACTCCTGAACAGGCGGCGGCGTTCGAGCGGGCGGCCGTGGCCGACCTGCGTTCGGCGAGCGGCCGGTATCCGCGGGACGAGGAGGTGCGCGCGCTGGTGCGGGACCTGCGCGAGGTCAGTCCCCGGTTCGCGCGGCTGTGGGACTCCCACGCCGTCGGCGCCCACACCCGGCACACCAAGACGGTCGCGCACCCCCGGCTCGGGTTGTTCACGCTCCACTGCGACGTGCTCACCGAGTACGAGGGTCACCTCCGGGTCGTGCTCTACACGGCGGAGCGGGGCAGCGACACCGAGCGCCGGTTGCGGCTGTTGACCGGGTCCGCGGCGACTGACCCGTTGGGGTGATCCGGGCCGCGTGGTGGCGGAAGCGGGTGCTCCACCGGACACTCTGCCCGAACGGACCTCGAACGGACTCTGTCGGTCCGCGCGGACGGTGAGGGACAGCGGTATGCGATGTGTGGTGTTCGGTTCCACCGGCTACATCGGCGGACGTCTGGTGCCCGAACTGCTGGCGGCGGGACACCGGGTGCGCGCTGTGGCCAGGAACCCGGTGAAGCTCGCGGAGGTGCCCTGGCGCGACCGGGTCGACGTCGTGCGCGCGGACGTCACCGACGCCGCGGGTGTCACCGCAGCCATGAGCGGCCAGGACGTCGTCTACTACCTCGTCCACTCCCTGACCCAGCGTGGTTTCGCCGACATCGACCGTGAGGCGGCGCGGATCGTGGCGGACGCCGCGCGGCGGGCGGGAGTGTCGCGCATCGTGTATCTCGGCGGCATAGTCCCCGAGTCAGGACCGCTGTCAGCGCACCTCGCGTCGCGATCCGAGGTCGGGCGAATCCTGCGGGATGGCCCGGTGCCCACCGTGGAGTTGCGGGCCGCGGTCATCCTCGGTTCCGGTTCGGCGAGCTTCGAGATGCTGCGCTACCTGACGGAGAACCTGCCCGTCATGGTCACGCCGCGCTGGGCCCGCAACCGCATTCAGCCGATCGCCGTACGCGACGTGCTGCACTATCTCGTCGGCGCTGCCACCGCGGCCGGGCGGATCAACGCCTCCTTCGACATCGGCGGCCCCGAGGTGCTGACCTACCTCGACATGCTGCGCCGCTACGCCGCCGTGGCCGGACTGCGCAGACGGGTGATCCTCGTGGTGCCCGTGCTGACACCGTGGCTGTCGGCGCAGTGGGTCAACCTGGTGACGCCCGTGCCCCGCGCCATCGCGGTGCCGCTCGTCGAGTCGCTTGTGCACGAGGTCGTGTGCCGGGACCACTCGGTCGCCGAGGTGATCGACGACCCCGAGGGCGGGCTGACCGGGTACGACCGGGCCATCCGGCTGGCGCTGGCCCGGGTGCGCGACGCCGACGTGCCCACCCGCTGGTCCGACGCCACGCCCGGTGACCCGTCGGAGCCGATGCCGCTCGACCCGCACTGGTCCGGGGGTTCCGTGTACACCGACGTGCGGGAGAGACGGACCGGCGCCGACCCGCACGCGCTGTGGGACGTCGTCGAGTCCATCGGCGGTGAGACCGGCTGGTACTCGTTTCCGCTCGCCTGGTCACTCCGCGGGTGGATCGACCGGCTGGGCGGTGGGGTCGGGCTCCGGCGAGGACGCCGGGATCCTCGGACACTGCGGGTGGGGGAGGCACTCGACTGGTGGCGGGTGGAGCAGGTGGACCGCCCCCGGCTGCTGCGGTTGCGGGCGGAGATGCGGCTGCCGGGGCAGGCCTGGCTGGAGCTGTCGGTGCGGCCGGACTCCGACGGCGGTGCTCGCTATCGGCAGCGCGCCGTGTTCGTGCCAAGAGGATTCGCGGGGCACCTCTACTGGAAGGCCGTCACGCCGTTCCACGCGCTGGTCTTCGGCGGCATGGTACGCAACATCACCGCAGCGGCGGAGCGAAGCGCCACGACCGGGACTTGATCTCGACCATGCTGGAGGTTTCAGGATGGTGCCATGAACCTCGACAACATCCACAGTGACCTGATGGCGGTGGTCGAACGCTACGAGCGGGCCTTCGACGACGGTGACGCGGACGCGATGATCGGACTGTTCACACCCGACACCGTGTTCGTCAACGTGGCGGGCAACCTGGTGCGCGGCGCGGAGGACCTTCACCGCGCGCAGAAGTCCGTCTTCGAGGGACCACTGCGAGGTGTGCGGGCGACGTTCACGGTCGAGAACGTCGCGCTGCTCGCCCGTGACGTCGCCGTCGTACACGCGCGGCAGGAGAACACCTGGCCCGCTGAGGGAACCGGTCCCGGTACGCGGTCGGCGAGTGTCATCGTCTTCGTGATGACGCGCGACGAGCAGGGTTGGCGCATCCGCACGGGACAGAACACACCGGTCGCGGCCTGAACCCCGGTACGGAGTGGCGTAAGAGCACGGTGGCGGTATGGGCGTGGTCGGTCGCCACGAGACCGCACGGCCACCGTCGACGTGGCTCCGGTTCAGCGGTCCGGTCCACGGACCGCGGTGGCGAACCCCGTCGCCAGCGTCCCGCAGCCGAACGACTCCCGGGGGACGCCGCGCGGAAAACCGGTGGCGGGGCGCGGACGGCGAGTGCCATCGTCTCCGTGATGGCGTGCGAAGGACCCGCGACGGACGGAGTATCCCGGTCGCTGCCTGGTCCGGCGCCGAGGGAGAAGGGGACGCACGGTGGCCGATGAGCGCGGTGGACTGGCGATCGAGACGGCGGGGCTGGTGAAGAGCTTCGGTCCGAAGCGTGCGGTGGACGGGGTCGACCTGGCCGTGTCCGCGGGCACCGTCTACGGGCTGCTCGGCCCCAACGGCGCGGGAAAGACGACCACGGTGCGCACGCTCGCGACCCTGTTACGGCCTGACGCCGGCACAGCGACCGTGATGGGGTACGACGTCCAGCGCGAACCGCACCGGGTGCGGGCGCGGGTGAGCCTCACCGGCCAGTACGCCTCCGTCGACGAGGGGCTCACCGGTCGGGAGAACCTCGTGCTCCTGGGCAGGCTGTTCGGTCATTCCAAGCGTGTGGCGCGGCGCCGCGCCGACGCCCTGCTGGAGACGTTCGGTCTCACGGAAGCCGCCGAGAAGCAGGCCAGGACCTACTCGGGTGGCATGCGCAGGCGGCTCGACATCGCCGCGAGCATCGTGGTCACCCCGGACGTACTGTTCCTCGACGAACCCACCACCGGCCTCGACCCGCGCAGCCGCAACCAGATCTGGGACATCGTGCGCGAGATCGTCGCGCTGGGCACCACCGTTCTGCTCACCACCCAGTACCTCGAAGAAGCCGACCGGCTCGCCTCCCGGCTCGCCGTCATCGACCACGGCAAGGTGATCGCCGAGGGGACCCCGGCCGAGCTGAAGGCCTCCGTCGGGGCGGGTTCCGTCACGGTCCGGCTGCGCGATGCCGACCAGCGGACGGAGGCGGCCGACGTGCTCGGCAGCGTTCTCGGAGTGACCGCGCGACTCGGGGCCGACCCCACGGTCGTGACGGCCCGCGTCCGCGGTGGCGCCGCCGCCGACGACACCGCCACCCGGGCCGCGCGGGCGCTCGACCGACTCGCCCGGCGAGGCATCGGCGTCGAGGACTTCGCGCTCGGTAGCCCGACCCTCGACGAGGTGTTCCTCTCGCTCACCGAACGGACGAACCAGGAGGTACCGGCGTGACCGCCGCGCCCACGACCGAACACGGGACGCCCGCGCAGGACACCGGATCGGCTTTGCGGGCCGTGCTCGCGGACGGGAGGCGCCCCGCCCCCGCGAGCGCGTTCGCCGCGTCGCTGGCGTTCGGGTGGCGCGCCATGCTGAAGCTCAAGCACGACAGCGAACAACTCATCGACGTCACCGTGTTCCCGGTGATCATGACGTTGATGTTCACCTACCTGTTCGGCGGAGCGCTCGCCGGATCGGCCGACGAGTACGTGCAGTACCTGCTGCCGGGCATTCTCGTGATGAGCGTCATGGTGATCACGATGTACACCGGAATGGGGATCAACGTCGACATCGCCAAGGGGGTGTTCGACCGCATCCGCACGCTGCCGATCTGGCGGCCCGCCGCGTTGGTGGGTGCGCTGCTCGGTGACGTGTTCCGCTACACGACGGCGTCGACGACGATCGTGCTGGTCGGTCTGGTGATCGGGTTCCGACCGGCCGGAGGCGTGCTCGGGGTGTTGGCCGATGTCGCGCTGCTCGTCGTGTTCTCGTTCGGGTTCTCGTGGATCTGGACGGTGCTCGGGCTCTTACTGCGCAGCGAGAAGGCCGTGATGGGCGTGAGCTCGATGGTGCTATTCCCGTGCACGTTCCTGTCCAATGTGCTCGTCGAACCGGACACGATGCCGAGCTGGCTCCAGGCGTTCGTGGACGTCAACCCGGTGACGCACGTCGTGGCGGCGGTGCGCGGCGCCATGCACGGAACGTGGGACCTGGGTGCGATCACATGGACGTTGGCGGCCGCCGCGGTGCTGACGGTCGGGTTCGGCACCATCACCATGCGTCTGTACAACCGGCGCTGAATCCCCCGCAAGGGTACCGACTCGGAGAACCGGCGCTTGCCGAACGGGTTCACTTGCCCAGTTTCGACGGGTCGAACGCCAGGCGGCGCCCGACAAGGAAGTTGACCACCCAGAAGACGAGGCCGATGCCCAGCAGGACGCCTCCGACGAGGTACTCGGTGGCAGGCCTGCCGGACAGCGGGCTGGCGAAGAACGCACAACTCAGCGCACCGAGCACCGGCACCCAGGTGGGCGCTCGGAAGTGCTCGTGCTCGACCTTGTCCCTGCGGAGCACCAGCACCGCGACGTTCACCACCGTGAACACCACGAGCAGCAGCAACGTCGTGGTACTGCCCAGGTCGGCGATCTCCAGCGAACTCACCAGGACCACCGCGACGAGGCTGGTGAACAGGATCGCCGTCCACGGTGTGCGCCGGGTGCGGTGGACCAGCCCGAACGGCTTCGGGATGATCTCCTCCTGTGCCATGCCGTAGACGAGCCGGCTGGCCATCATCATGTTGATCAGGGCGGTGTTGGTCACCGCGAACAGGGCGATCAGCGAGAAGAGCAGCGGTGGGAACCACGGGGCAGCGGCCTCGACCACCAGCAGCAGCGGCCCGTCCGAGGTGGCCAGAGTGTCGCTCGGCACCAGCGTCGAGGTGATCAGCGCGATCGCCAGGTAGATCGTGGCGGTGATGGCCATGCCCAGCAGGAGTGCCCGGGGAAACGCCCTGGCCGGGTTCCTGGTCTCCTCGGCCATGTTCACCGAGTCCTCGAAACCCACCATCGCGAAGAACGCCAGTGCCGTCGCCGAGGTGACGGCCAGTACCGGCGAGGTGCTGGGATTGAACTCCAGCAGCCGCCCCGGGTCCGGGTCCACGTCGGCGCTGTGCTCCCCGGTGAGCAACGCGTAGCCCCCGATGACGATCACGATGGCCAACCCGGTGAGCTCCACACAGGTCAGCACCACGTTCATCCTGAGCGACTCCCCGACGCCGCGGAAGTTGATCGCCGCCAGGACCAGCAGGAATCCGATCGCCACGAGCCAGGACCACCCGGCCACGCCCTCACCGAAGATCCCTTCCAGGTAGTCACCGCTGAATGCCTGCGCGGCGGACGAAGCCGAGGTGATCCCCGAACTCATCACCGCGAAAGCGATCAGAAAGGTCAGGATGTGCACACCGAAAGCCTTGTGCACGTACAGCGGCGCGCCTCCGGCCTTCGGGTACTTCCCGACCAGCTCCAGATAGCTGAACGCGGTGAGGAACGCGACGACGAAGGCGACCAGGAAGGGGACCCACAGTGCTCCACCGACCTTGCCCGCGACCTCGCCTGTCAGCGCGTAGATCGTCGTCCCGAGGATGTCCCCGATGACGAAGAAGAGCAGTAGCTTGGGGCCCATCACTTTCTTGAGGCCGGGATTCCGCGCAGCGCCGTCCTCGCCGGGCACGTTCGTCTCCTCCGTCAGTGCTGAGAAGTGCGCGGCGTGTCCGGGCGGTGTGCCTGCCCACCACGCGCCGGGCGCCGCTGTCGTGGCATGGTCGGCAGGGACTACCCATTCCGCTCCCAAGTGATGCGGGACAGGCCCGTCGTCTTGTCCGCGTCGGTGGCGAGGACGTGCTGTCAGGTCACCCGGGCGGGCCCCGCCGGGAGCCGGGACATGCTCGTCGGTCGTCGTTCGGGCCGGCACTCGGTCGCCCGTCCGAGTGGACCGACGCGGTTTCTCCAACGCGAACGGCGGCTGCCGGTGCGACGCGATCGCCGCACCGGCCTATCACCGCCGTTCTCGTCGCCGGTTCCCGAGTTCGCGTACGGTCGGCCGTACGCGGGTCGCTACGCCGACCGTGGATCACCGGCGCACGCGGGCGCCTCGACTTGGGCGAGTCCGGCCAGAACCCGCGGTAGCGGGCCGTGGTGCAGGACTCCGAGGCGCTGGGTGGCGCGGGTGAGGGCGACGTAGAGTTCGGCCGCGCCGCGGGGACCCCTCGGCGAGGATCCGCATCGGTTCCACGACCAGGACGGCGTCGAACTCCAGGCCCTTCGTCTCCGACGGCAGCACTGCGCCGGGCACACCCGGTGGCCCGATCACGACGCTGGTGCCTTCGCGTCCGGCTTCGGCCTGGACGAACTCGTCGATCGCCGCGGGCAGTTCGTCCTCGGTGACCTGCCTCGACCACGGCCTGACACCGCATGCTCGGACCGACTCCGGCGGCTGGATGTCGGGCGCGAACTCGGCGAGCAGCGAGGCCGCGACCGCCATGATCTCCGACGGGGTGCGGTAGTTCACCGACAACGGCCGGTAGACCCAGCGACCGGGCACGTAAGGATCCAGCATCCTGCCCCAGGAGGTCGCTCCGGCGACCGACCGACGTTGGGCGAGATCGCCGACCACCGTGAAGGACCGGCTCGGGCAGCGCCGCATCAGCACCCGCCAATCCATTTCGGACAGTTCCTGGGCCTCGTCGACCACGACGTGCCGGTACGTCCAGTCCCGGTCCGCGGCGGCGCGTTCGGCGAGGTCGCGGGTGTCACGCTCGCCGAAGCGATCCGCCAGGTCCTCGGCGTAGAGCAGGTCAGTGGCGAACAGGTGGTCCTCGTCGTCCATCGAGTCCTGGCGGTCGACGAGGGTGTCCAGCACACCGGCGGCGTAGGAGGCCTCGGCCCTCCGTTGCCGCTCGGCGGCCGCCTCGGCTGACTTCTCCGCCGCCTTGTCCCTGCCCAGCAGGTCGACCAGCTCGTCGAGCAGCGGCACGTCCGACACCGTCCAGGCATCACCCTCTGCGCGCAACAGCGCCTGGTCGGCGCCTGCCGCTCGCAACCGTTCGGGAGAGGTGTACAGCGACGCCAGCAGTCCCTCCGGTGTCAGTATCGGCCAGAGCTCGTCGAGCGCGGCGGTGAACTCGTCGCTGTCCGCGAGTTCGGAGAGCAACTCCGCCCGCATGTCCTCCCAGGCTTCCCGATCGTCCCGGGTCAGCCAGCCCCGGCCGATTCGCGCTATCGCCCGTTCGGTGAGCACATACGTGACGATCTCGGTGAACACCGCGCGAGCCTCGTTGTGCGGCAGCCCGCTCGCGCGTGCCTCGTCCCTGGCCCACTCGGCTGTTTCGGCGTCGATCCGCACCGTGACGTCCGCCAGTTCGATCGGCACCGGCTGCTCGGGCAGTCGCTGCCGGTCGGCGACCGCCGCCGCGAGGACGTCCAGAATCTTCAGCGAGCCCTTGAGCCGCGCGGCTTCCGGAGTGTCCTCGGCGGTGACGCGCAGGCCGGGCACGAGGTCTCCGGTGGTCATGAAGACCACGTCGGACTCTCCGAGCGACGGCAGCACGCGGCCGATGTGGTTCAGAAACGTCGGGCTGGGCCCGATCACGAGCACACCGTGGCGTTCCATCCGCTCTCGCTGGGTGTAGAGCAGGTAGGCGACGCGGTGCAGCGCCACCACGGTCTTCCCGGTGCCCGGACCGCCCTCGATCACCAGCACCCCAGGGTGATCGAGCCGGATGATCTCGTCCTGCTCGGCCTGGATCGTCGCCACGATGTCGCGCATTCCCTCACCGCGCGGCGCGTTGACCGCCGCGAGCAGGGCGGCGTCGCCCCGCTCGTCAGCGCCGGGACAACCGAACCTCTCGTCGGTGAAATCGACCACCCGGCGCCCCTGGCTGTGGAACTGGCGGCGGCGACGCATGCCCTCCGGGTTCGCGGCGGTGGCGACGTAGAACGGGCGCGACGCAGGCGCCCGCCAGTCGAGCAACACCGGTTCGTAGGAGTCCTCCTCGTCGAAAAGGCCGATCCGGCCGATGTACCGGTGTTCGCCCGACAGGGTGTCCAGCCGGCCGAAACACAGCCCGCTGTCCGAGACGTCCAGCCGTTTCCTTTCCTTGGCCAACGCGCGCACCGCGACATCCCGTTCCATGGGTGTTCCGCCGGTTCCCCGCAGCGCCGCGTCGTACTCGGCCTTCACCCGCACGCGCTCGGCGTCGAGCCGCGTGTAGAGCCCGGCCACGTAGTCGCGCTCGGCCCGCAATTCCTCGTCGTACCCCTGAGTTGACACATTCCCCTCGCAGTGGATAAACTGGCACTAAGTTCGGCGGTTCCCCATTGTTCAATGGAGGAGAGCCGACTTTCTATTATCCATTCCTTGTCAAATTCCTCGCAGAACGTGAGGAAACGGAAGTCCAGCCTCGGCGCATTGCCGGAAATCACCGGTCGGTCGAACCCGCACGAGTCGCATGGGGCTTCCGAAGCTCTCGACGGCCACTCGGCCGGAGACGTGGTTCCGGGTTTCTGCCGGTGATCCGGAAGGCGCGGATCACCGCCACCGCGTGCGATCGACGGTGGGTGACCCCACGCGCGACGACGGTCCACTCACCACACCAGGCCGCCCTTTCCACCGTGGGGGAGCGTCACCACGTCAGCGCTCGTACTCTCCGCCCGCCGCTGCCCGTTCGGCAAGCCGCTCCCGCTGGGGAACGACGACGTACTGTGGATCCTCGGTGCTGGCGACGCCAGCTCGGAAGACGGCGAAACGCTGCAGGACGCTACCGCCGAGCAGGGCGAGTCCGGACAGTGCGGCGGCCGCGCGGCTGCGTCGTGCGGCCAGCAGCGAGCCGACCGTTCCCGCGACGGTGAGCCGGTGCGACCAGCTCCGCAGCCTGCCCGCCCTACCTTCTGAGTACGCCTTACCGACCAGCCCGAGGCCACGTTCCATGAGCTTCGAGGCCACCAACTCCATCGCGGCGCCACTGACGGCGAACGCGCGGGCGGGCCCAGCCTGCTCCACCGGGACGAGGACCTGCCCGAGGCCACCGGCACTGGCCGCGGCCGACCCGGTGAAGACGAAGGGCAGATGCGAGTGGGCGCTGTGCCAGGCGGGAACCGCCGTCTGCGACAGCAGAACGGCGGTGTAGGACGCGACGGCCGGGGCGACGGCCGCCGCGGACAGTCCCGCGGGCCTCGCCAGACGCCGCAGCAGCCGCGCGGGCAGGCTGCGGCGCAGCGGCTTCGGCACCAGTTCGGACACCGCGGCCAGGCCCGCCGCGGGCCCGTAGGCGGCGAGGATCCACGTTCCGACGCTCATGGGTGACGTCGGGCGTGCCACCCGCAGCATGTGGTGGAAGCGTTCCGGCCGCCCGAGATCCGCGATGAGCAGGTAGGTGCTCGCCCCCAGACTCGCCAGTGCGCTCACGCGGCCCACCCGCCGAAGGGCGGGACGGGAGGTCAGGTCCGCGCCCGCCGCCAGCACGGCCGTGCCGGCGGACAGCCCGCCGGTGAAGAAGTACGCGGGGATCAGCCATTCCCAGACCGGTGGTTTCAGCACGGGGCGGCCGTAGTAGGAGCGGAACTCGGCACGCGGCACGGTCGCCGGTTCCCTGCTCCCATCATCGCCGCGCCGCTCACCGCGCCGCGCGAACATGCGGGCATGCGTGTCGGCCGCGTCCCGGTCACTACGCGGCTCGCGCAGCCGATCTTCCCGTCGGGTCACCGTCCACCTCGTCCCAGAAAAGCCGACACCGCCGTGCCGAGAAACGCGGCGGCCGCCATGGCCGCGTACTTCCACATGGCGGGCAGGTCCCGTGTCGGGACCACGGGATCGGGTGGCAACCCGTACACCTCCGGCTCGTCCAGCAGCAGGAAGAACGCCCCGTCACCGCCCACCCCGTCGTTGGGATCGTGCCCGTAGAGGCGGGCCTCGGTGACACCGAGGTCGTGCAACTGGCTCACCCGCTGCTGCGCCCGCTCGCGCAACTCGTCCAACGGTCCGAACTGGATCGAGTCGGTGGGACAGGCCTTGGCGCACGCCGGTTCCAGGCCGTCTCGCAGCCGGTCGTAGCACAGCGTGCACTTCCAGGCCCGGCCGTCGTCCTCACGCCGGTCGATGACGCCGTAGGGGCAGCCGGAGACGCAGTAGCCGCAGCCGTTGCAGATGTCCTCCTGCACGACGACCGTGCCGAACTCGGTGCGGAAGAGCGCTCCGGTGGGGCACACGTCGAGGCAACCGGCGTGGGTGCAGTGCTTGCACACGTCCGAGCTCATCAGCCACCGGAAGTCGGTGCGGCTCTCGGCGCCGCTGTTCGCGCCGGGCAGCTCGAACGAGGGCATGCCCAGATCGGCCGGTTCGGTGCCGAGCCGCCCGCCGCGGTGCTCGGCCTGGCCGATCACCGAGGCGGCCGCGTCCGCGGCGGCCTGGCTGCCCGACGGCCCGGTCGGCAGGGCGTGCAGCCCGCCGCTGTCCTGTCCGCCGAGCGGACGTTCCTGCTCGATGAACGCGACGTGCCGCCACGAGTTCGCCCCGAGCATGCCGGTGTTGTCGAACGACATGCCCAGCAGGTCGAACCCGTCGTCGGGCACCAGGTTCCACTCCTTGCAGGCCACTTCGCAGGCCTTACACCCGATACAGATCGACGTGTCGGTGAAGAAGCCCACCCGGGGAGGATGGTCCGCGTGGCCCGCGTCGCCGGCGGGATCGTCGAGCGGTCCGTACAGGCTGTGCTCGGAGTTCATCGCTCCTCCCGTGTTTGCGTCTCCTCGGTTCGCGGAGACTCCGTGTGCACCACGTCGAGCGCGTCGGCGGTGGCGATGCGAACCCCGGTCTCCGGTGTGATTCCGGCACGCCTGCGGTAGTCGGCCACGTAGTCCAGCAACGCGCGCCCACGCGGACGGCGTCCCGGCCGGACGTCGCAGGTCGCGACCTTGCTCTCCTGGATGAACACGTTGGGATCCAGCGTGATCCCGAACAGGTCGTTGACCACGTCACCGCTGACGACACCGGTGTGGCCCCAGTGGTAGGGCAGCCAGACCTGGTGGACCACCCGGTCCTGTATCCGCAGGGGGGTCAGGCGGTCGGTGACCACCACCCGCGCCTCGATCGCGGTCCGGCTGGTCACCACGTGTGCCCAGCCGAGGTGCTCCAGCCCCCGTTCGGCCGCCAGCTCGGGCGAGACCTCCACGAACAACTCGGGTTGCAGCTCCGCCAGGTACGGCAGCTGGCGGCTCATCCCACCCGCCGTGTGGTGCTCGGTGAGCCGCGCCGTGGTGAAGACGTACGGGAAGACTTGGCCGTGGGCTTCGGGCGGAGCCGGGTTCGACGGGTTGTCCGGGCGACCGTAGACCTTGCGCGTCGGGTTGCCCTGCTGGCCGTACAACAGGTTGCGCACGGGCGACTCGTGCGGCTCGTAGTGCGTGGGCAGCGGCCCGTCCTGCAACCCGCTCGGCGCGAACAGCCAGCCCTTGCCGTCGGCCTGCATGATGAACGGGTCGTCGCCGCGCAGTGCCTCGGGCCCCACCGCCCCGTCGTGCGGGCGGTAGTCCGGCGGTTTGTGCTTCTCGAAGTCCGGCACGTCGTAGCCGGTCCACTCGCCGCGCTCGGCGTCCCACCACACCAGGGCCTTGCGTTCGCTCCAGGGCCGGCCGTCGGGGTCGGCCGACGCCCGGTTGTAGAGGACCCGGCGGTTCATCGGCCACGTCCAGCCCCACTCGGACTCGTACGGCCCCTGCTCCAGCCGGGACTTACGCCGCGCGGCCTGGTTGACGCCGTCGGCGAACACCCCGCTGTAGATCCAGCATCCGCAGGACGTGCTGCCATCCGCCCTGAGCTCGGTGTAGCCGCCTACGACGCGGCCCGTGCGCAGGTCGTGTCCGTTGATGCGTCGCAGCACGTCCTCGGCGGACGGTTCGTCGCCCTCCACCTCGTAGTCCCACGCGAGGTCCAGCAGCGGCCGGTCGCGGTCGTCGGTCGACCCGGCGAGCTTCTCCCTGAGCAGCCGTCCCAGGTGGTAGAAGAACCACAGCTCGGAACGCCGGTCACCGCTCGGTTCGATCGCCTGGTCCCGCCACTGCAGCATGCGCTGGGTCTGGGTGAAGGTGCCCGACTTCTCGACGTGGGAGGCGGCGGGGAAGAAGAACACCTCCGTCCGGCACCGCTCGGGGTCGATCTCGCCGGTCTCGACCTCCGGCGAGTCCTTCCAGAACGTCGCGCTCTCGATCATCGTCAGGTCACGTACGACCAGCCAGTCCAGGTTGGCCATCCCCAGCCGTTGCAGCCGGCCGTGCGCCGAACCGACGGCCGGGTTCTGCCCCAGCAGGAAGTACCCGAAGACCTTGCCGTCGATCATGTCCATGACCGAGCGGTAGGTGCCGTGGTCGCCGTTGATGCGGGGCAGGTAGTCGAAGCAGAAGTCGTTGTCCGACGTCGCCGCCTCACCCCAGTACTCCTTCAGCAGTGACACCAGGTACGCGTCGGCGTTGCGCCAGTAGCCCTTCTGCAGGTCACCGCGCACGTCGGCGACGTAGCTCTCCAGGTCCGGATGAGCCTCGGCGTCCGGCATCGGGAGATAGCCGGGAAGCAGGTTGAACAGGGTGGGGATGTCCGTCGAGCCCTGGATGCTGGCGTGACCGCGCAGGGCGACGACACCTCCGCCCGGCCTGCCGATGTTGCCCAGCAGCAACTGGATGATCGCGCCGGCCCTGATGAACTGCGAACCGACACTGTGCTGGGTCCACCCCACGCTGTACACCAGCATGCCGGTGCGCTCGCGCCCGGAGTTGGCCGTCCAGGCCCGGCACACCTTGAGGAACTGCTCGACGGGGACTCCGCAGATCGACTCGACCACCTCGGGGGTGTAGCGCGCGAAGTGCCGCTTGAGGATCTGGTACACCGACCGTGGGTGTTGCAGGGACGGGTCCGCCGCGAGGCGACGTGCCCCACCCTCGACCTTCGGCCCACCGGACCCGTACTGGTACGACGAGGACTGCTGCTTGGCCTTCGAACCCGCGGAACCCTCACCGTCGCCGGCGCGGACACTCTCGTACTGCCACGTGCCGGAATCGTACGAACCCGTCTCCGGGTCGTATCCGCTGAACAGGCCGTCGAGGTCCTCCGCGTCCCGGTACTCCTCGCTCACCAGGAACGACGCGTTGGTGTACGCGGTGACGTACTCCCGGAAGTCGAGCTCGTTCGACAGGATGTAGTTGATCACCCCTCCGAGGAAGGCGATGTCCGTGCCCGCGCGCAGCGGGACGTACATGTCGGCCAGGGCGCTGGTGCGGGTGAACCGCGGGTCGATGTGGATGACCGTCGCACCCCTGGCCTTGGCTTCCATGACCCACTGGAACCCGACCGGATGGGCTTCGGCCATGTTGGAGCCCATGATGACGATGCAGTCGGAGTTGACCAGGTCCTGCTGGTAGTCCGTCGCGCCACCGCGACCGAAGGAGGTTCCCAGACCGGGAACCGTGGCCGAGTGTCAAATACGGGCCTGGTTCTCGATCTGTACGGCCCCCAACGCCGTGAAGAGCTTCTTGATGAGGTAGTTCTCCTCGTTGTCGAGGGTCGCCCCACCGAGGCTCGCGATCCCCATCGTGCGACGTAGCGGGTTGCCGTGCTCGTCGGCGTCCTCCCAGCCCTTGGCCCGGGCGTCGAGGACGCGGTCGGCGACCATGTCCATCGCCGTGTCGAGGTCGAGTTCCCGCCACTCCGTGGAGTAGGGCGCGCGATAGAGGACGCGGTCGGCGCGCTGAGGCCCCGTGACGAGCTGTTTGCTCGCCGAGCCCTTGGGACACAACCGTCCCCGCGAGATGGGGCTGTCGGGGTGTCCTTCGATCTGGACGACCTGCTCGTCCTTGACGTACACCTTCTGCGCGCACCCGACCGCGCAGTAGGGACACACCGAGCTGACCACCCGGTCGGCGGAGGCGGTCCTCGGAGTCAGCGCCGCCGAGCGGGCGGACTCCGCCGCCTTCCCCCGACCCAACCGGTCGGATCCCGCCAGTTGCCGGTACACCGGCCACGAGCGGAGCCGCTTCCCCAAGCCCATAGCACTCCTCACCCGCACGACGTCCGGGTCCTCATTGTTACCCGCTCGCGCTGTGTGCGAAACCGGGGGAGTGTGCCGAGGCCCGCCGTGCCCGAGCACAGCGAGTCTCGGACGTCCGACCACGCACGTGACCGGGACACCTACTCCGATCTCCCGGAAACCGTGCTCACCGGATTCGCCGACGGCCTCACCGGCCACGCCGCGCCGCGTGGGCGGTCACCCGTGACGGCGGGCGACGAGTACCCGTTCGGGACCGGCCTGACCTACTGACCGGCGCCCACGAGCCGGAGCGCCACCTCGGCGCGAGTGGAGTCGCCGTCGTGGGCCGGGCCGTCCGGACCGTCGTTCAACAGCAGCGAGCCCGGGGGTCGCTGGCCATACGGTCCAGCTTCGCCCGCTCGAACTCGCGCCGGGACACCGGCTGCGCATCGGGATGGTGCCGTCGCAGGTGTGCCACGTAGTGGTCGTAGTCGTTCTCGCCGACGACCTCCTTGACGTACCAGCTGACGGCACGCCACCCGCGGGCGAACGCCGCCCCGGCCCGTGTGAGGCCGAGGCGGCGGGTGTCGTTGCGGCCGGTCACGTCCGCACCGCTGTGGGCTCGTGCTCGGCTTCGTACTCCCGCCATTCGGCCTGGAGGCGTTTCTCCTCGGCCGTGGCGAACAGCCCGGACGGTGCGAACACGTGCGACTCCTCCGCCGGATGTTCGGTGTCACTGATCCGGCCGGAGCGGACGGCGCTGATCGACTTCCGGAGCGCGTCGGCGAGCACCACCACGATCAGCAGGGCGAAGAGGATCGACAGGCTGCCCTGGATGAACGTGTTGCGCACGACCTGTTCCATCTGCGCCACGTTCTCGGCGGGACCCATGGACGTCTCACCCGCGGCGAGCGCGTCCTTGTAGGCGTTGTGCTGGCTCCAGTAGCCGATGCTCGGGTCACTGCTGAAGATCTTCTGCCAGCTCGCCGTGAGCGTCACGACGACGTCCCACACCAGGGGAATGCCGGGTACCCAGGCGTAGCGGACCCGGCCGGTCTTGCACAGGATCGTCACGCACACGGCGAGCGCCACGGCGGCCAGCAACTGGTTGGCGATGCCGAACAGCGGGAACAGCGTGTTGATGCCGCCGAGTGGGTCGGTGACGCCCATCAACAGGATCGAACCCCACGCGGCCACGATCACCGCGCTGGCCAGGATCGCCCCCGGCCGCCACGACGTGTCCTTGAACTTCGGCACCACGTTGCCGAGGGTGTCCTGCAGCATGAACCGGCCCACGCGCGTCCCGGCGTCCACCGTGGTGAGGATGAACAGAGCCTCGAACATGATCGCGAAGTGGTACCAGAACGCCTTCGCCGCCGCGCCGCCGAAGACTCCGCCGAGGATCTCCGAGATTCCGACCGCGAGCGTCGGTGCGCCGCCGGTGCGCGACACCAGCGACTCCTCCTGCACGGCGGCCGCCGCCTGATCGAGCTCCTCCGGCGTGATGGACACACCGGGCAGGCCGAGCCCGTTGACGGCCTGCGCCGCGCCCTGGGCCGTGCCGCCCGTGGCTCCCGACGCCGAGTTCATGGCGAAGAACAGGCCCTGGTCGATCACGCACGCCGCGACCAGCGCCATGATCGCCACGAACGACTCGGTGAGCATCCCGCCGTAGCCGATGAGCTTGACCTGCCGTTCCTTGGCCACCATCTTCGGCGTGGTTCCCGAGGAGACCAGGGCGTGGAAGCCCGACAACGCGCCGCAGGCGATGGTGATGAACACGAACGGGAAGAGTGACCCCGCGAACGCCGGGCCTTCACCGTTGAACGCGAACTCGGTGAACGCGGGCATCGTGGTGGTCGGCATCGCGATGAGGACGCCGACCGCGAGCAGGCCGATGGTTCCGACCTTCATGAAGGTCGACAGGTAGTCCCGGGGCGCCAGCAGCATCCACACGGGCAGCACCGAGGCGAGGAAACCGTAGATGATGAGGCACCAGACCAGCGTGACCTTGTCCAGCGTGAACACCGGCGCCAGGGACGACTCGGCGACCCAGCCGCCCGCGACGATGGCGAACAGCAGCAGGGCGCAGCCGATGAGGCTGACCTCCGTGACCCGGCCCGGTCGCAGGTATCGCAGGTAGAAGCCCATGAAGAACGCGATCGGGATGGTCATCGCGAGCGAGAACACGCCCCACGGCGACTCGGCGAGCGCGTTCACCACCACCAGCGCGAGCACCGCCAACAGGATGATCATGATGGCCAGGACGGCGACGAGAGCCGCGACACCGCCGACGGGGCCGATCTCGTCGCGTGCCATCTGCCCGAGGGACCGGCCGTTGCGGCGCATCGAGAAGAACAGCACCACCATGTCCTGCACGGCACCCGCGAAGACGACACCGACGATGATCCAGATCGTGCCGGGCAGGTAGCCCATCTGCGCGGCGAGCACCGGGCCGACCAGAGGTCCGGCGCCCGCGATGGCCGCGAAGTGGTGCCCGTAGAGCACCCGGCGGTCGGTGCGGTTGTAGTCGACGCCGTTCTCCAGCCGTTCCGCCGGAGTGGCGCGCTTGTCGTCGGCCTTGAGGACCTTCGTGAGGATGAACCTCGCGTAGAACCGGTAGGCGATCGCGTACGAGCACAGTGCCGCGAAGATGAACCAGATCGCGTTCACGTGCTCGTCTCTGGCCAACGCGAGAATGGTCCAGGCGACACCACCGAGCAGGGAGATCGCCACCCAGAGCGCGATCCTGCCCGGTGTCCACTTCGTCTTGTCGCTCGCCTCGACCGGTGGATGTCCGACCGTTGCCATGTGTGCTCCTGCGCGTGTGTGTTCGATCGGACGAGAACGTCCGTCGCGTGCCGCGTTGAGTGCGGCCGGCCCGTCAGTCGCCCGTGTTCCCGAACGTCGTCGTCGGGTGATGCCGTGGGAGGTGGGCGCGCCTCAGATCACCCGTTCGGCATCCGGTAACGCCTCCTTCCTGGGGCGCGCACGTCTCGTGAGCATCAGGCACAGAGGTGTATCACACACAGTGCTCGGATTGATCTCTCCTAACGGGTGTTTTCCTGGACACTTTCCGTGTTCGGTCGGGGTGTCGCCAAGACGCTCGCACGACCTCGGTGCCGGCTTCGTCAGGCCCCGTCGGACGGCCCCTGACGAGTGGCGTGTCAGCGTCGTCGATGACGTCACCGAGCCTTCCGGCCACGAGCCCCTCGTCCGAAGAGCCGAGGTTGGCGCCCGCCACAGATGCCAGACATCCGGGTCCGGTAGCCGGCGGCAGGTGAGTGCGCCGTCGAGGACGAGGAGGTTGTCGCCGTGGTCGGCGTCGGTGAGGAGGCGGCCCGTGGTGATGGTGATCGGGCCGCCGACGGTGTTGAGGACGAGTCCGTGGCGGGCGGCGAGGAGTT
Source organism: Saccharomonospora cyanea NA-134 (assembly GCF_000244975.1). Taxonomy (NCBI): domain Bacteria; kingdom Bacillati; phylum Actinomycetota; class Actinomycetes; order Pseudonocardiales; family Pseudonocardiaceae; genus Saccharomonospora; species Saccharomonospora cyanea. Next base: position 2,145,881 of record NZ_CM001440.1, read on the forward strand.
GGATGCTGCTCAACCCGGCAATAGTCGACCTCGCCCAGGACACGCGCTGCTTGGGCGGTGACGAGTTCGGGGTCGCCGGGTCCGGGACCGACGATCACCTAGTTTGCCGAGCGACGCTCTGGCGCTCCCGGTCCGTCACGCCGGTTTCGCGCTCGGTGGCCCCGGATGCCCGTGCCATGCGTGTGGACGTGGAGCCGGAGGGGAGCGGCCCTGGCAACGCGAAGCTCGACACCGTCGGTGGGACGACGACCGCTCGCCGGGCAAGGTGTTGGGGGTGGCTCACGTCGTGCCGCGGCAGAGGCCGGGGTGGATGTACGGCGCCGCTCGTGATCCGGACGCGCGGTTCCCGAGCGACTTCGACCAATCGTCGGGCATGCTCCTCGCCCGCGTTGATCAACTGCCGATCTCTGTTCACCAACGGTTGGGAACGTCACGCCCGGCGGCCGACCGGAGGGTCGGCCGGAAGTCCGACAGGAGCCACGTGACCATGAATTCCAGACCGCCCGAAGCTCTGCTTCTCCGATCACCCCGCCTTGCCGCGACCGCTCTCGCCGTCGCTGCCTGCGGCACGTTGCTGGTGCCCGCCGCCACTGCCGCCCCCGGTGACGAGCCCTGGGCGGAGACCGCCTACCGCGGTGGCGTCGACGTCGTCGAAGGCCCCGACGAGAACCAGCAGGTCCTCGACGGCGTGGTCTTCGTCGACAAGGACCGGGACTCGGTTCGGGACACCAACGAGCAGGGCCTGGGCGGAGTGACCGTGTCCAACGGACGCGACGTCACCACCACCGACAGCCACGGCCGGTACGAGCTTCCGGTCTACGACAACATGACCGTCTTCGTCACTCAGCCCCGCGGCTACCAGGTGCCGGTCGACGAGGACAACGTCGCCCAGTTCTTCTACCACCACCTGCCCGAGGGCTCTCCGGAACTGAAGTACGGTGGCATCGCCCCGACCGGTCCGCTTCCGGACGAGGTGAACTTCCCGCTGGCCAAGAGCGCGCTCACCCGGTCCCCCGAGCAGCACTGCGCCATCGGCGCCGACGTGCAGACCTACAACCTGGAAGAGGTCGAGTACGCTCGCAACGGCGTCTTCGCCGACCTCGCCCAACGCACCGACTACGCCGGTTGCGGCGCCCTGTTCATCGGCGACGTCGTGGGTGACGATCTCTCGCTCTACTCGCGGACCCGCGAGCTGACCGGGATGCTCAACGGCCCGGCCCGCTTCCTGCCCGGCAACCACGACCTGGACTTCGACGCTCCGGAGAGCGAACACAACTTCGACACGTTCCGCGCCAAGCTCGGACCGGCGTACTACTCGTACGACTCGGGCAAGGCGCACATCGTCGCACTGAACTCGATCGAGTACCCCACCAAACGACCGGCCCGTAAGAGCGACTACACGTACGGTCTCGGTGAGCGGCAGCTCGAGTGGCTGCGCAGGGACATCGCACAGGTGCCGAAGGACCGCGTGATCGTGCTCGCCTCCCACAGCCCGCTACTCGAGTTCTACTACAGCGACTCCCACCGGACGAAGCAGCTTGAGGAGATCTACGAGATCCTCGAGGGCCGTGAGGTCGTGGCTGTCGCCGGGCACACCCACATGTCGGAGAACCTGCGTGAGGGTGACCTGATGGCCGGATGGAAGGACCTCGTCGGAGACGAGGGGCTGCCGTTCACCCATCTCACCGTCGGTGCGGTGTCGGGACATTGGTACGCGGGAAGGGTCCTGGAGGAAGGCTATCCGACTGCGATCCAGCGTGACGGCACTCCTCCCGGTGTGCTGACCCTGGACATCGAGAACGACAGGATCACGGAACGCTACACCGTCCGCGGCGCTGACGAGTCCTGGCAGTTGGCCCTGGGGCTGAACACCCCGCGCTACCGCGCCTGGTACGCCGAGAACGTCGGCAAGCCCCGTGGTTCGGCCCCGGCTCTCGGGAACCCGCTCACCGTCTCGAGGGACGATCTCGCGGGCACCACCTGGTTGACCACCAACTTCTGGATGGGCTCCACCGGCTCCACCGTCGAGGTCGAGATCGACGGTGGGGAACCCTTCGAAGCCGTCCGCACCCAGCGGATGCGGGGCGAGACCCCGCGCGTCGGGGCGGAATGGTCCGACCCGGCGGCGATCCAGGAGCAGTTCGTCCACGGCGGTGGCCTGGCCGATCGTTCCATGCACTTGTGGCGGCTCGAGCTGCCCGCCGACCTCGCCGTCGGCGAGCACACCGCCGAGGTGACCGCGACCGACGTCCACGGTCGGTCCTACACCGACACCCTCGTCTTCGAGGTGACCGAGTAGGGCGGTCCGTCGCGGACCGCTCCGTGCGGTGCCGGTATCGCGCAGGGCCACGGCTCGGCCTGGTACCGGCGCCGCACGAGAACTCGTGAGAGGGACCGGAACGGCAGGGAAGCCCCGGTGCCCGGGGTCGCGAGAACTTTCCGGGCGCAGAGTCCGCTGTGCCCGGAAACGGCTAGCACTCCATCGGTTCATCCGCCCTTCACTTCGGCGCTGGTGACCCGGTCCCGCCTGCGCCATAGTCTTCCTGCTCGTGACACTTGATCTCGGATCCTCGCCGCGGCGCAGATTCCTGTCTCTCACCGGCGCGGCCGCGGGACTGGCCATCGCGGGCACCCTGCCTGGTATCACGGCTTCGACCGCCTCCGGTGTCGAGAAGGAGGATCTGCGCGGGTACCCGTTCACCCTGGGCGTCGCAGCGGGCGACCCGCTGCCGGACGCGGTCGTGATCTGGACTCGTCTGGCGCTCGATCCGCTGGCGCCCTTCGGCGGTATGGCCGCGCGTCCGGTCGCCGTGCGCTGGCAGGTCGCCGAGGACGAGCGGTTCCGCACGATCGTCCGGTCCGGTGTCGCCGTGGCGCGCCGGGAAGCCTCCCACAGCGTGCACGTCGATGTGCGTGGTCTGCGCCCGTGGCGGCACTACTACTACCGGTTCCTGGTCGGCGGACAGGTCAGCCCGGTGGGCCGTATGCGCACGGCACCCGCCCCGTGGCAGTCGCCTGCGAGCCTGGCGTTCGCGTTCGCCTCCTGCCAGGCGTACTGGGACGGCTTCTACACCGCCTACCGCGACCTGGCCGCGCACGACCACGACGTCGTCTTCCACCTCGGCGACTACCTCTACGAGATCGGGGTCGGCACCGACGCCGGTGTCCGGCGGCAACCCGTTCCGGACGAGTTCGCGCGCGAGACCGTCACCCTCGACGAGTACCGCGGGCGGTACGCGCTGTACAAGAGCGATCCGGACTTGCAGGCCGCCCATGCCTCGGCAGCGTGGATCGTCACGATGGACGACCACGAGGTGGAGAACAACTGGGCGGGCCCGATCTCACAGGACGACGCACCTCGAGACGAGTTCCTCGTCCGCAGGGCCAACGCCTTCCGCGCGTGGTGGGAGCACATGCCGGTGCGGGCCGCGCAGTCGCCGTCCGGGCCGGACATCCGGCTCTACCGCCGGTTCCAGTACGGCACGCTCGCCCGGTTCAACCTGCTCGACACCCGTCAGTACCGCGACGACCAGGCGGCTGGTGACGGCACCAAGGCCCCGAATCCGGGCTCGCTGGATCCGAATCGGACGATCACGGGCAAGGAACAGGAGCGTTGGCTGCTCGACGGTATGGCGCAGCGCTCGGCCCGCTGGGAGGTGCTGGCGCACCAGACCGCCATCGCGCAACTCGACACCAAGGCCGGGCCGGAGGTCCTCGTGCCGATGGACACCTGGGACGGCTACGTGGCCTCACGCAAGCGGATCCTCGGCGGGGCGGCGGAACGGGGTGTGCGCAATCTGGTCAGCATCGCGGGCGACCTGCACCGCAGCGTGGTCTCCGAATTGCGTCCCGACTACGCCGACGACGCCTCACCGGTCGTGGGCACGGAGTTCGTGGGCACCTCGATCAGCTCCGCCGGGGACGGTGAGGATCTGGACGAGGGCGGGCGCACGATCCTCGCCGAGAATCCACACGTCAAGTTCGGCAACTTCCAGCGCGGCTACGTGCGGTGCGAGGTCGACCGGGCCCGGTGGGTGTCGGACTTCCGGGTCGTCGACCGGGTGACCGTGCCCGGCGGCACCGTGACGAGCCGGGCGAGGTTCGCCGTGGAGGACCGCGACCCCACCGTCCACACCGTCTGAACCGAGGAGTCATCACATGCGACGTTCCGTCTTCGCCGTCGCGGCCACTGCCGCGGTTCTGGGTCTCACTGTCGTGAGCCCCGCACAGAGCGCGTCGGGCGGCCGCCCGACGATCGAACTCACCGCGAGCCCGCAGCCGGTCGAGGTGGTCGGGTTGCCGTGCCTGCCGAGTTCCCTGACGCTCGGGATGACCAACACGGGCGGCCACGGCGTCTACGTCGACGCGGAATTGAACGCGAGCGGCCCGGTCGGGCTCGAGCGCGGCGTCGTCTCGTCGTGGCTACCGGCGTGGGATCCGGATCACACGGTGACCGCCCGGGTCGGCGTGACGGCGCCGCGGACCGCGGTTCCCGGCGACTACACGGTGACCGTGCGGGCCGATCGTACGCGGCTCACCGTGCCGGTGCGGGTGCTCCCGTTGCCCGGCAAGAAGGAAGGCGACAATCTCGCGCTGGGCGAGCAGGCGGCTGCGTCGTCCACACACGGCAATTTCCGGCTGTGCGGCGCGGTCGACGGAGACCGGAACCCGGACAACTGGTCGATCAGCACGGGTTGGAACGACGGCACCCGAAGCGTGTTTCCCGACGACTACTCGGTGGCACTCGGCCGGTCCGTGTCGATCGGCCGGATCGAGACGTACACCCTCGATTCGGCACGCTACCCGGCGGGCCGCTTCGGTATCCGAGACTTCGACGTGCAGGTGCGCACGGGTGGCGCATGGCAGACCGTGGACCGGGTCCGCGGCAACATCGCGGGCAAGGTGACCTCGACGTTCGATCCCGTCATCGCCGATGCCGTGCGCGTCGTGGTGCACGACTCCAACGACCATGCCTACTCCCGCATCATGGAGCTGGAGGTCTACTCCCGTTGACGCCTGTCGTGCCGCTGGTGCGGAGCGTGGCCTCGGCCGGAACGGTCCGCGTCGTGGCCGACCGACTCCGGGTCTCCGGGTGACGTCCTCGCGGTCAGCGCGGCGTAGGATCGAGGCGGCGGTTGAGCGGAGACATCGGGGCGGTGTTCGAGGTGGGTAATGCGAGTGATCGCCCGCGACGGGGAGTACGAGGTCGAGATCCAGCGGTCCCGGTTCCTGTGCACCGTCGCCCGGGTCACCGACGTCGCCGAGGCCGCCGCGGTGATCGCCCGTGTCCGGCGAGCCGGGCCGAACGCCAACCACCACTGCGTGGCCATGCGGATCGGTGACCCCCAAACCGGTGGGCTCACGGCTCGCAGCAACGACGACGGCGAGCCCTCGGGCACGGCGGGTGTGCCGATGTTGGAGGTGCTGACCCAGCGTGGCCTGACCGACGTCGTGGCCGTCGTGTCGCGCTGGTTCGGTGGTGTCAAGCTCGGCGCCGGTGGCCTGGTCCGTGCCTACTCGGGTGTACTCGCCGCGACGCTGGACACTGTCGGCGAGCTCCGCCGGGTCCGCCATCGGGAGTTGCTGCTGGCGGTCCCACACGACCGCGCCGGACGCTTGGAGAATCACCTGCGCAACTCGCCCTACCGTCTGCGGGGAGTGGACTACGGTCCGGACGTCACGTTCACCGTCGCCGTCACCGAAGCCGACGTAGCCGGGTTCGAGGCGTGGCTGGCCGAGCATTCCGGCACCGCGATCGACGTCATCGACGCCGGACCGTGCGACCTGTACCTGCCGTGATCCGGCCGCCGAACCACGTCTCATCACGAATGATCGGTCCACGCGGTGGAGCTCCCAGTGAGCTGTGAGGCCGGTCCCCTGAAGCGGCTCTCTGTTCTCGCCGGGGAGATGTCGGGGAACAACCCGGCGCCGGCACCCACAGGTGTGCGCCGAGGACTGTCCGACATGAGAGCTGACGGGCAGCGGACAGCCGCCGAAGGCCGTCAACGTGCGGCAGTAGGGTGGCGAGAAGCTGTGGCAGCCACAAGCCGACTCCTGCCGCAGGACAGGTCCGGGGCACGGCCCCGCAGTGCGGGGCGAGGCCCGGAACTTCATGAGGTCGCGACCCAGACACGCCCATCCCTCTAACTTGATCCGTTCCAGAGTGGTGCTCTAGGGTTTGCCGCGTGACGTCGGACTTCGAGGCCCAGCTGCGGGCGGTCTCGTTGCGTGTGACCCGCCCCCGCCTGGCGGTGCTGGCCGCGCTGCGCGACCACCCGCACGTCGACACCGAAACGGTGATCGAACTGGTGCGCGCCGATCACCCGACGGTGTCCCACCAGGCTGTCTACGACGTGCTGCGGGCCCTCACCGAAGCCGGGCTGGTGCGCCGCATCCAGCCGGCCGGCACGAACGCCCGCTACGAGTCACGGGTGGGCGACAATCACCACCACGTCGTCTGCCGCTCCTGCGGTGCGATCGCCGACGTCGATTGCACCGTCGGGCACGCCCCCTGTCTCACCGCCTCGGACGATCACGGCTTTGTGATCGACCAGGCGGAGGTCGTCTTTTGGGGCATCTGCCCCGACTGCTCGGCCGCTGCAGTTCCCGCGAAATCGCCAGCTCGGAAGGCAAGTAGATGAGCGATACCCAGGCCAGCACCCCCTCGAGTGCACAGGGGGTGGACAAGAAGGCGGCGGCCGGATGCCCGGTCGCGCACGACTCGGTGACCTCGCATGGCAGCGAGAGCGAGAACCCGGCCATCGACTCGCCGACGCCGAAGTCGAGTGGCCGTCCGCGCACCAATCGCGACTGGTGGCCTAACCAGCTCGACCTGTCGGTGCTGCGCGCGCACGACTCCAAGAGCAACCCGTTGGGCAAGGACTTCAACTACGCCAAGGAGTTCGCCAAGCTCGACGTCGAGGCCCTCAAGCGCGACATCGTGGAGGTGCTCACCACCTCGCAGGACTGGTGGCCCGCCGACTTCGGTCACTACGGCGGCCTGATGATCCGGATGAGCTGGCACGCCGCGGGCACCTACCGCATCCACGACGGCCGCGGCGGCGCCGGTGACGGCGCTCAGCGGTTCGCCCCGCTCAACAGCTGGCCCGACAACGCCAACCTGGACAAGGCGCGCCGACTGCTGTGGCCGGTCAAGCAGAAGTACGGCCAGAAGATCTCGTGGGCCGACCTGCTCGTGTTCGCCGGCAACGTCGCGCTGGAGTCCATGGGCTTCAAGACCTTCGGCTTCGGCTTCGGCCGGGAGGACGTCTGGGAGCCCGAGGAGATCTTCTGGGGTCCGGAGGACGACTGGCTGGGCGACGAGCGCTACGTCAGCGACACCGAGATGGTGCCCGAGCTGGGCGCGACCGAGATGGGCCTCATCTACGTCAACCCCGAGGGCCCCCGCGGCAGCGGGGACTTCCGGGCGGCGGCCCACTTCATCCGCGAGACGTTCGCCCGCATGGCGATGAACGACGAGGAGACCGTCGCTCTGATCGCCGGTGGCCACACCTTCGGCAAGACCCACGGCGCCGGTGTCGCCGACGACCACGTGGGCCCCGAGCCCGAGGCCGCCCCGCTGGAGGCGCAGGGCCTCGGCTGGATGAGCACCCACGGCAGCGGCAAGGGCCCGGACACGATCACCAGTGGCCTCGAGGTGACGTGGACCGACCGGCCGACCGAGTGGAGCAACCGCTTCTTCGAGATCCTCTTCGGCTACGAGTGGGAGCTCACGACGAGCCCGGGCGGCGGCAAGCAGTACGTCGCCAAGGACGCGCCGGAAATCATCCCGGACCCGTACGACCCGAACAAGAAGCACAAGCCGACCATGCTCACCACGGACCTGGCGCTGCGCTTCGACCCGATCTACGAGCCGATCTCCCGCCGGTTCCTGGAGAACCCCGACGAGTTCGCGCTGGCGTTCGCCAAGGCCTGGTACAAGCTGCTGCACCGCGACATGGGTCCGGTCACGCGCTACCTGGGCCCGTGGGTCGCCGAGCCGCAGCTGTGGCAGGACCCGGTTCCGCCCGTCGACCACGAGCTCGTGGGTGAGGCCGACATCGCCGCCCTGAAGGCGAAGGTCCTGGAGTCAGGCCTGTCCACCGCCGAGCTGGTCACCACCGCGTGGGCGTCGGCGGCGAGCTTCCGGTCCACCGACAAGCGCGGCGGCGCCAACGGCGCCCGGATCCGCCTGGAGCCGCAGCGCAACTGGGAGGTCAACCAGCCCGAGCAGCTCGCGCCGGTGCTGGAGAAGCTCGAGACCATCCAGCGCGAGTTCAACGAGGCCGGCGGCGCGAAGATCTCGCTGGCCGACCTGATCGTGCTGGCCGGTTCGGCCGCCGTCGAGAAGGCCGCGCGCGACGGGGGCGTCGAGGTGACCGTGCCGTTCCACCCGGGTCGCACCGACGCCACCCAGGAGCAGACCGACGTCGAGTCGTTCAAGGTGCTCGAGCCGCGCGCCGACGGGTTCCGCAACTACCTGCGTTCCGGGGAGAAGCTCCAGCCGGAGGTGCTGCTGGTCGACCGCGCCTACATGCTGAACCTGACCGCGCCGGAGATGACCGTCCTCGTCGGCGGCCTTCGCTCGCTGGGTGCCAACTACGGTGGCACCCGGCACGGTGTGCTCACCGAGCGGCCGGGCGTGCTCACCAACGACTTCTTCATCAACCTGCTCGCGCCGGGCACCAAGTGGAAGGCGTCGGAGTCGGAGGAGAACGTCTACGAGATCCGTGACCTGGCGACCGACGAGCTGAAGTGGACGGCCACCCCGGTCGACCTCATCTTCGGCTCGAACTCGCAGCTGCGGGCCCTCGCGGAGGTCTACGCCGGCGACGACGCGCGCGAGAAGTTCGTCAACGACTTCGTCGCGGCCTGGACGAAGGTCATGGAACTGGACCGGTTCGACCTGTCCTGATTCCGCTGTGCACGGGCGAGCCCGGCTGATCTCGTGGATCGGCCGGGCTCGTCCCGTTGCCCAGGTGTGGTCACCGACCGCACCCACCACCATATTCGGGCCCGGCGACATCGAGTTCCGGATGGGCTCCACCGGCTCCACTGGCGAGGTCGACCTCGGCAACGGTGAGCTGTACCTGGCGTGATCGACACAACTCGGAAGATCCCGCTCGGGCGTCGCGTACTCGATCAGCGTGTCACGTAGGTGCTCAGGAGAGCTTGGACCTCGTAGACGTCGACTCCCTTGCCGAACTGCTTCGTGATCGGCTCCGAGTTTCCGGAAAGCCAGATCTTCAGCTCGGCGTCGAGGTCGAAGGTACCGGCGGTCTCGACGGAGAAGTGGGTGATGCCGCGATACGGAATCGAGTGGTACTCGACCTTTCGGCCGGTCACACCCTGCTTGTCGACGAGGATCAGGCGCCGGTCGGTGAAGAGGAACGAGTCCCGGATCAGTTGGTAGGCGGCATGGATCTGCTCTCCCTGCGCCAGCAGCCGCCCGAACTCCCGCGTCGCCGCACGGGGATCGGTACGCGAAGCATTGCCCAGCATCCCGTCGAAAATGCCCATGTGAACCCCCACTGAAGATCCGCGCCGTGCGATCACGATAGCGAAAAACGGGTGCTCGGCGGTGGCCCTTGAGGGCCGTAGCAAGCACCCGGCGCCGGGAACGCGCTCAGCGACCCCGCATCGTGGACTGGCCGTAGGTGGTCACGGTGAAGGCGTCCCCGCTGGTCGCGTGGTCGCGGACGTGCCGCGCGACCACCGTTCCACGGGTGGTGCGTGGGCTTCCGTGACCCGTGAGCTCATGCGATCCGGGCGGGGGAACGTCACGGTCCCTTCGCACGTTGGGCTTTTCGTGGAGATTGTGACATCCGACCGGCTGGTCCTGCCCCTTGAAAACCGCGCACTGCTCGTGGTCGCCGGTCTGCCCGGGGCAGGCAAGAGCACCCTTCTGCGAGACGCCGCCGTCGACCCGGAGGTCACTCTGCTCGACACCGACCACGTGCGCGCGAGGTTGGCCGCGTTCTTCCCTGCGGGCACCGCCTACTCCTACTACCGGCCGCTCGTGCACGTGTTGCACATCCTGCGACTCGTGTCGGCCGCGATCCGTGCCCCTGGGCCGGTGGTGGTGCACGATCCGGCCACCGGCGCCATCGCCAGGGCGGCGTTCGTCGTACTCGGTGCTCTCACCGGGCGCAGCAGGCACCTGCTCTGGATCGACTGCACGGTGAACGAGGCTCTGGCAGGGCAGCACCACCGTGGCCGGGTTCTCCTCGGCTGGTCGTTCGCGCGGCACGCTCGCAACGCGGCCCGGCTGCGCCGTCGCCTGCTCGCCGGTGCCGTACTCGCGAGCTGGCGCAACGTGACCATGACCGACCGTCAGGGGGCCCGGCGAGGCATGCGGATCGTGCGGACGGAACCGCACCGGAGGGGGCGTCAGTAGCTCACGCGTGCCACGGGACCCCGTGAGGAATCCGGATGGCGGCCCAGAGACGGGAACGATGTCGGTAGCCGACAACGCGGGTCCTGTCCGGCAGAGTTGGCGCGGGAACACGGACCTCCCAGACCCGTCGTGCGAGTAACCGTGCGAAACAGCCACGTCGGCAGAGCGGTCCGGGAACGTGCGAACCGTCCTGCACCGAGCGCATCCGGCACGGCTCGTGGCCGTTCTCGGGCAGAGGTGGCTCGCGAGCCGAGGTCGCTGAGCGCCCGCGATCCCGCGAGTCCGTGTGTCGGTGACCACCAACCCCAGGGGATCGGGTGACGTCGTCGACGTGAGGGCGAGGTCACCACGCGCTCATGCGGAGGTTCTCCGCTGACGGGGTCTGCGGTGTTCGTGGCTACGGGGTGATAGCGGTGGCTGCTTCGGCGGTGGCCTGGAGGACCGCTGCGGAGGGATTTCCGGTGAGTGGTTCGGTCTCGGCGAGGACCACTGACCGCCCCCTGGTCTTCGAGTCGTAGTGGTGACCGGTGAACGGCACGAGTGGTGCGATCGGGTGGATGTCGCCGGTGCCGTGTTCGTCGATGAGGCGACGGAATCGCCGAGCCTGTGACGTTCGCCGCATGGTCACCTTGGAAACGGCCACCAGCATCGTGTTGCCTGCCTCATCGGTGACCGGGTACTGCCAACGTTCGAGGCTTCGGCAGGGCGTGGTGAGGAAGAATCGCTGCACTTGCCCGAAGGTGAAAGAGACGCACTCGACGGCGTTCTCATGTCGCTCCGGACCTTTGCGCATCCGGAGCTGTTTCCAGGCGCTCTGGGAATTGCCCTGCCTCGCCATCCGTTTCGCCCTGGGGAGGTGGGACTCGATGTTGCGGACCACGGCGGACTCGGCCGCGGACAAGGTGGCGGAGCCACCCGACGATCCACCCACCGTGGAAAAGCCGCCAATCCCGCCCGACGCACCGAGCGCCACCGCGGTGCCGACCGCCAGCGCGACCGGTGCGCCCCGCCCTTTCGTTCTGTTGACTGGAACTCTTCTTCCATCCGGTAGCGTCACCCATCTTTGTTCGGCCATCGTCCTCCTCTCGTCGGTGTAACGAGATTCTTGGTCAGCTGGCTGGGAACCTCGGGGAAACCGGGTTGCCACACCCGAAAGGAGTAGCAAGGAGCGACTCGTTGACGGCTGCTCCGGACCAGTGACGCCGAACGACGCGCAGCCTGCTCGCAGGTGAGGTGGTCGTCGGAACGGGCCGGTCTGCGGCGAACCGTTGACACGAACCTCTCACTCGCGTTCGCTTGGTTCCGCGGACGCTCCTTTCGCCTTCGATCCGGGTCCCCTCTCCGAGCAGGCTCACCGCACCCGGTAGGGGACCGCCTGACCACCGCTCCCTGATCGAACGCCAACGTGTCAAAAGCTCGGAATCCCGGTCCCGCAGGTTTTCGGCAGATGGCATTGGTCGAGAACCGATGCGCGCATCGGCACGAGACCACTCAGCACGCCGTTTCCGAAAACGGCATGACATGAAACGATCCGTGAATGACCACCCGTCCGTCCGAAGCCCGGTGACTCCGTGCCGATGGGGCCACGTGTGTGGGGTCAAGAACCCGTCACAACCACAGCGTGGTCAGCGGTTCCCAACCGTCCTCTACGCGCGGTGACCGGAACCGGCCCCGATCGCCTCGAGGCCAGTTCCACGGACGGCCGCTGATGCTGATCCAGTAGCTCCCGGGCGAGCCCGTGTGTCCTCGATGTCGACCATTGTGCGATCGCTAGGTGAACGACCGGGTCAGCGACTCAACAGTTCCCCGAGTGTCTTCGCCGTGTCCGGATACCGACCGACCAGGCTGACGCCGCTCGTGCCACTACTGCCCTCCCAGGTGGCGTCACAACAGAGGAGATTCGCGACCGCGTCACAGGTTGCCGGGTAGGCAGCCAACAGTGAGACACCACGGCTGCGTTGCGCACGCGGTGCGGCCGGGATGACATCTTCCGCCAGCCACGGCGGCACCCACTCGTCGAGTTCCGCGAGCCTGCTGGGGAAGATTCGATCGGACTCGCGAATCAGCAGCGGAGCCAGCTCGGTGCCTCCGGCCCTCAACGTGGTGATCAGGATCGGCAGCCACGGCAGCAGAACGTGATCCGGCAGCCGGGCGAACGCGTTCGACACCACCTCCACCACGAAGTCCACCAGACCCGGCACGGGTTCCAGGGCGTGCACGAACCCGCTGAGGTACCGCGGATACGCGGGCAGCACCAGCGGGTTGTCCAGCAGCTCGTCGCATGTCGCGCGCAACTCAGCCCGGGTGAGTTTTCCGAGCTGCACCTGCGCCGACCACAACAACGCCACCTTCGCCGGTTCCTCCGGGTGAGACTGTGACACCGCCAGTTCCAGCTGTGCCCGGTCGCAGCCCAGCGACAGCGCCAGGCCTTCCATGCTGAACAGGAAGCCCAGCATCGCGGCTACCTGATCGACACTCGTGTGCTCGTCGGTGAACGCGGTCGGCAGCAGGGTGCAGTAGTGCGCGTAACCGGCTTTGACGAAGGACTCGATCCACGGGGGCAACACCGGTTCGCTGGTTCGGTAGAACGCCAACAGCCGCCGCACCCGCCGCAGCACCTCCGGTGCACCGTCAACGCTGCGTTCGGTCGCCAGGACCTGCAGCGCTCGGGTTCCCAGCTCGTCGGCGAGTCGGGAACCGCGCAGGTACAGGGTCGCGTCCTCGACGGCCGCCAGCACGGTCGCCGCGGTCGACCGCGAGTCGTAGGCGCTCCGTCGCAGGCGTTGCTCCATCACCTGCTCGACGCTGACGCCCTCGTAACCCAGCTCGATGAGTGCTCGCTGGTGCGTGCCCAGCGCGAGGTCCCACGACTCCTGGATCGGGCGTTCACCCAGCCGCCGTTGCCCCATGATCGGCCGTGCCGCGCCGTGCGGCAACAGATACCGCAACATCCACAGCAGGTCCGAGCACGGTTCCAGTTCCGGGTTCGACGCGATGTCGAGCAACGCCCGTTGCACGCCGCGTCGCTGCAGGGAGAGCTTCAACGGCGCGAGCCGGTCGTGAACGTCGCGGGCCAGGGGTGGCAGCGCGTCGTAGCCGACCTGGCCCAGCCGGTCGCCGCCCATCATGATTTCGACGATGCGGCGCACGTCCCGGCGTCCCGGCACGGCGTCCTTCTCGAGACACGTGATCGCCGCGTCCTGGAAGTCGTACGGGGTGGGCTTGATCCGGTCGCGCATCCCCGCGAGGAGGATCGACGTCTCGAACACGGCAATGGCGTCGGCGGTCGCGGCGAGGTAACCGTTGCGGCGCGCGGCCCGTACGACCTCCACGGACCAGTCCAGCAGTTCGGCTTCGTCCAAGCGGTCGAGCACAGGTGGCCGTTGCAGGAAGCCGGTCAGGTTGTCCGACGGCGTGAGGGCCGGCGCGGGGTCAGGAAGCGCCTTGGTCTTCTTCCGCTTGCCACCGCCGAGTTGCCCCGCCAGCCGGAACGGCTTCACTCGAGAGCGCTTGACGTTCTTCGCCCACTCCGTCGCAGCGATCGACACCGAGCCGGGAGCCAAACCGAACTGTGCCTCGATGGCCGCATGGCTGGATGGGATCAGCCCGTACTGCCACGTGCTCGCGCTTCTGGGGCTGATGCCGAAGGTGTCGGTGCCGTCGACGCCGAACTCCGCGACCCGGCTGGCGGCGTGGAACGCGCCACACACGTAAAGGCCGTCCTCCGGCGCACCACCGGTCGTCGCGAGGTGCTCCCGTATGCGTGTCCACATGTACCGTTCGCGGTCCTCGTCCACCCGGATCCGGTGCGAGTCCCCGGGTGCGAGACGCCGGAACAGACTGCCGATCAGGAACATCACCTGCCGGTAGGTGTCGTGGTCACTGTCCCCGAGCGGCAGTTCGACGTACTGGTGCCACCACTCCGACCAGTGCCGCACCCTACCGTGGTGCAGCAGGTGCTCCTCCAGCTCGGCGAACCGCGGCCGCAGATCACCGAGTTCGACGCCGATCGCGTCGCCGTGCAGCGCCTCCTCCTCGCGTGGCGCCGTATCCGGGTCGGCGGGCCTCGTGTCCGGCGGCGTCCGTCTCCGTTCCCACTGAAAGACGTGATCGGACGACCGGTCGACCAGGACCAGCTCGACGCCAGGCGTGTCCAACGCGTACGCGATCGCCTGGTACTCCGCCGAGGCCTCGGTGATCGGCGCGACCACCGACAGCGGAGCCCACTCGGGCGGAAACCCGTCGACCTCGCTCGCGAACGCCTGCACCGCGACCGGAAGCCGGCAGTTGCGGAGTTCGGTCAACAGCGGTGCCATGTCCTCGCACAGCTCCAGGTAGACCACCTTCGGCTGCTTCTCCCGCAGCCGGCGGGCCATCGCGGTGGCCGACGCGGGCGAGTGATGACAAACCGGGAAGATCTCCAACCGTTCCCGGATCGCGCGGTCGACGTCGTCGACGATGCCGAGCAGGAGTCCCTCCAGGGCGTCCGGCCCGTCCGCGAACGCGGCGGCGGCCTCCCGTAGCTGCGTGCGCAGCGCATCGAACTCGGTCATGACAGGGTGGCGATCGCGTCGCGGCCGCCCTCCAGGAAGTCCGGCCAGTCTCCACCTTCGTCTTTGCTGCGCGGCTCGACGACACCGTGCAGGTACTTGTTCAGGATGGCGAGGTCCTCGGGTTCACGCCGCGCCAGCGAGCCGACGAGGGAGGAGGCGAGGGTGCGGGCGGTCAGCGCGCGCTCGCCGAAGAAGTTGCTGTGCAGGATCGCGTCCTCCAACACACCGATCTGTTCGGCGGTGGACAACGCGGACTCCAGCTTCTCGTCGTCGCTGCCCGCAGAGGCAGCCGAAGCGCGCAGGTCGGCGAAGCTGCGCAGCAGCACGTCCAGCAGCGTCGGCGGCACGTCCAGCTCGATCTGGTGGCGACGCAGCAGCTCTTCGGTGCGGAAACGGACGATCTCCGCCTCGCTCTTCTTGTTCGTCACCACCGGAATGCGCACGAAGTTGAACCGACGCTTCAACGCCGAGGACAGATCGTTGACACCGCGGTCCCGACTGTTGGCGGTCGCGATGATGGAGAAGCCGGGCTTGGCGAACACGATGTTGTCGCTGTCCAGCTCGGGCACCGAGATGTACTTCTCCGACAGAATCGAGATCAGTGCGTCCTGCACGTCGCTCGTGGAACGGGTCAGTTCCTCGAAGCGGCCGATGGCACCCTGTTCCATCGCGGTCATGATCGGTGACGGGATCATCGACTCCCGCGACTGGCCCTTCGCGATGACCATCGACACGTTCCACGAGTACTTGATCTGGTCCTCGGTGGTGCCGGCCGTGCCCTGCACCACGAGCGTCGAGTTCCGCGAGATCGCGGCGGCCAGCAGTTCGGCCAACCAGCTCTTGCCGGTGCCCGGGTCACCGATCAGCAGGAGGCCGCGGTCGGACGCCAGCGTGACGATGGCCCGCTCGACGAAACTGCGGTCGCCGAACCACTTCTGCGAGATCTCCCTGTCCAGACCGTCGGCCCGCTCGGAGCCCAGAATGAACAGGCGGACCATCTTCGGAGACAGTCGCCAGGCGAACGGTTTAGGGCTGTCGTCGATCGACTCCAGCCAGTCCAACTCCTCCGCATACTTGACCTCGGCGGGAGCGCGCAACAAGTCCGACATGCACAAGACCTTTCTGTGTCAGGCGGTGAGGAAAGCTTTGAGTTCGTGCACGAGTCTGCTGACATGGCCGGAGATCACCGGCGTGCCGAGATCCTTGAAACGTTCCCGGAACCAGGGGTTGACAGCACCACGGCCGGTGCTGCTCACCGAACCGACGGGAATGAACTTCGAGCCGGACCGATGAATCGCGGTCATGGAGTCGAACAGCTGCTCGACTCGCGATTCGTAGAAGTCCGAGATCCACACGACGACGGTGTTACGCGGTTCGGGGATCTTCGGTCGGAGCAGCTCCATGGCCACCATGCCGTCGGTTCCGCCGCCGAGGTTGGTCCGCAACAGCGTTTCGAACGGGTCATGGACCCAGGGCGTGAGATCGAGAGCTTGTGTGTCGTAGGCGAGAAGGTGTACGTCCACCTTCGGTAGCCCCGCGAAGATGGACGCGAGGATCGCGCAGTTGACCATCGAGTCGACCATCGACCCTGACTGGTCGACGACCGCGATCAACCGCTGCGGCGTCGTCTTACGTGCGGTATGGCGATAGTAGAGCCGATCGACATGGAGCCGTTCCTCGTCGGGGCTCCAGTTGACCAGGTTCTTCCAGATCGTGCGGTCGACGTCGAGGTTGCGGAACACCCGTTTCGGCGGAACCGAACGATCCGCTGTGCCGACGGACGCCTTCGCCACCTCGGTGCGCAGGACCTCGGCGACCTCGTCGACGAACCGGCGGATCAGTGCCTTGGCGTTGGCGAGCGCCATCCCGGAGAGGTTGTTCTTGTCACGCAGCAGCTGCTCGATCAGCGACATACTCGGGGTCAGGTGTGCGGCCAGTGCGGGATCAGCGAGGACCTCGCGCAGGTGCATGCGCTTGATGAGGTCGGCCTCGAGATTCGCCAACTCAGGGCCGATGTCCGGGAGCAGCGTGTCGAGGTCGGAGCTCGTCCCACCACCGCTGGTCCTCTGCCCCGAACGGCCGCCGCGCAGGCTCCCCGGTGCACACCCCAGCGCTCGTTCGAGCCAGCCGGTGTCGGCCTGCCATTGCGACAGCTGTTCGGCGGTCACCGTGCCGGAGCGGTTGGCGAACACGTTGAGCAGCACCTTCGAGACGAGTGCCGCGCGCGACACCTCGGCGGCGCCGTCGCGTTCCGCATCGGGGTCCCGTACCATCAGGTGATCGAACTCCGCGGCCAGTTCGGGGTGACGCTGCACCACCGCGTCGACGGACACGTGAGGGTCCAGCAGCGCGCTCGGCAGGCCGATGTCGTCGACGACGGCGACACTTGCCGCCTCCAGGGACGCCCGCTCCTCAGGATCGAAGAGCCGCGCCAGGAGCCGCCAGTACAGGACCTGGCGCCGGTTGTCGTGGGACGTCACTTGCGCAACAACCTTCCCGCCCGCTCCCGCAGCACCGTGACGGCGGTGGTAGCGGCCTTCTCGGCCTTGATGCCGTTCTTGTCGGTGGTACCCCCGGCCCACGCTCCAGCCTGGACCGCAACACCCTTCTTCCGCTTGACCGTGGTTTCCACAGCGAGCGGCTGGACGACGAACGTGCCGTCATCCCAGCGGAGCAGTCCGATACACGCGGTCGACGCGGCGACTCCGTCAGGGGTGAGCGGCCCAGCGACCGGGAGACGGTCGGTCTCCACGGACAACCGATGCCCGGCGACAGTGAACGTCAGCACGTCGTCGTCTTCGTCAGCGGTGTAGCCCTCCAGGAAGACCGGCACGGCGATGTGGGCAGGGTGTCGGTTCAGCGGAGCGGTCGCCGAGGTGGTCGCGGTGGGCAACACCACGCGTGCGGTGGTGAACGGCTCGGCGGGTTCCCCGGGGCGGGCGTGCTCATCGCTCCAGAGCAGATCGCCTTCGGAGGTGAGTGGCATGCCGTCGACGTCCATCGACCGGCCCTCACTGACGGCGGTCAGAAGTGACAGGTGCGGGCGCAGCAGCTGCCAGATGCCGGCGCTGACGACGGAGTCGGGTTTCGGCGCCGACACACTGGCACGCACGAGCCGGGGTGTGCCGCCGTCCTCGGGTTCGAAGACGGCGTGCACCTGTGCCTGCGCGGCTGTGGCGTGCTCGTGCATGTCCACACCCAGTGGCAGGAGTCGTCCGGTGACCGTTTCGATCGCGGGCACGTCGGCCGCGCCGGGCAGTGTCAACACCATTGCGCGAGACCACAGATCACCCCAGCGGCGAACCGGGACGCGGTCGAGCATTGTGTCGGGACAGGAAGCGGCGAGTTCCGCGGCGAAGCCGTCGAGCAGCACAGCGAGACGGCGTAGCTCCGGATCGGGCAACATCGCGGAGACGACCTGAGCCGATCCGGACACCAGGTCATGATCGATGCCCCGCCACCCGGTGCGAGCCACATCGGACAGCCAGGACCGTGCCGCCCCAAGGAGGTTCGGCATCTGCCGCTGCCCGGGCTCGCTCGCGATCTCCTCGCCACGCGGACGGCCTGTGGCCTCGTCGATCCGTGCCACCAACGCGTCGTGGACCGAGCCGAGCAGTGCGGTGCGGGCGGCGGCGATCACGACGAGGTGATCCTCGCTCGCAGCGCCCACCGCCACCTTCTCCACGGCTTCGGCGACCGGGCCGGCGAGCGGTGTGCCTGCGACACCGTCCGCCAACTCGGTCAGTGCCGCGACCTGGTCGGGCTGCGGACGCAGCAGCCCGTCGACGAGTGTCCGATCACAGGCATCGACCACCGCCAACGCCTCGCCGAGTCCGGCGATATCCCCGGCGAGCAGGTCGGCCCGCATCACACCACCGCCCTGGTCGGCGGGAACCACTGCATCTCAGGCAATGGCGCGGTGGTCGGAGTGAGCTCCAGGTAGGCGAGGTGACGTAGAAACCTGCTGAAAACGGTCGCGGCGGCGCTGCTGTCTGCCGGTGTGGGCTGGGTGTTACTCATCTCCAGGGCGATCAGCTGTCCGGTCACCTCGTCAGCGACGTCGACCCGCAGATAACGGGCAACCCGCTCGCCGCCGTACTGCAGCACCGCCTCGTTGAGCAGGGCCGGAATGTGGTTGCAGAACGTACCCCGCGCACCACCACAGGGCCGATTGTTGTTGGTACTGCAGGAAAAGGCGTAACTGCTCGCCTCCACTGAGGAGACGTAGACCCGCCCGAGATCCGATCCGCTCGACACCACACCCTGCACACGCCCGTCGGTCAACTCGACGAACGGGACCTTGGCCAGCTTGCGTGGGCGAGCGGGCAGTAACACCCGCGCCGTGCTGGATCTCTCCCAAACGGACAACGCACTATCTCCCTTGGCTCACACCGCTCACCGTGCTCCCCGGCGAGGCTCCACAGGAGACTATCGGCCACCACCGACAATTCTGCTGCCGAGAGCGGGGAGGCTCGGGGCGCGGCCGCTGCGCGCTGTTCCCTCGGGTGTACCAGTGATGACAGGGGACCGGCAGACCGGCAGACCGGCAGATCAACGCCGTGGTCGCTGCCGGAGTGTGGTGTGGTCGCGAGAGGGCGGGTGGGTCAGCCTCTGCCGATGTGTTACAAGGACGGCGTCGGCGCCGGGGCGACAGCGACCAGTGGTGCAGGCACAGCTGTCGACTCACGCTGGAACCCCGCGACCGCGTCGAAGTACCAGCGTGAGCCCGTGCCGATGCGGCAGGTGCTCGCCGAGGGACCTGGACAGCGGTGTACTCGTGTCCTCGCCCGCTCACCCCTGGCCGTCCACGACCTGCAGCAGCCGGGTCACGGCGTGGGCGAGGGGGATGGCTTCCTGCTCGATCCGGCGGAACGGGGTGGGGCCCGCGGTCGCGATGGTGTCGTACGCGGTTCTTTCGGCTTCGGTCAGGTGTGGCAAGAGCTCCGGTGACGGCTTGATAGGACGACCGTTCTTGTCGTGGTCAACGCCGTACTCGGCGTAGTGATGCAGGTCGGTGGCGTCCATGAGGATGGAGGTGACCGGCTTCGCCGGAGCCCCGTCCGGTGCGGGTGCGGCCAGAGTGCCGCGAAACCGGTCGAGGATCGCGTACCCGTCCGCATCGATGTCGCCCCAGTAGACGATGTGCTCCGCGGCACGGATCCAGGGCACTCCTCCCAGGAGGGCGGCTGCGGCTTTCCCACCGCCCTCGACCACGATCGTGTCCCTGACCGGCGGGAACCAGAGGCGGGAGTCTCGGTTCTCCACGACGAGGACGACGCGCGGCCGGTAGGCGATGTCGTGCACGTCACCGGTTGTCCAGGCGTCGTGCCTGCGGCGGCCCGATGCAGCGTGGTCAGGGTCGACATAGGTCAGGTGCGTGACGGTCAGCCGGGGCCGGACCTCTTCCCGGACGTCACGTCCAGCGACATCGCGCAGCAGTGCGCCGTGGGAGTCCAGCCATTTGGTGTGCATACCTGGGATCGGGAGTTGCCGCAGGGTCCAGGTGCCGGCATCGGGGTGTTGCCGTAACCAGGTCACGGCGCCCAGCAGCACCTCCACGTCGATGGCCCGAAGACGGTAGGCAGCCCGGAGCGTGGCCGGGGTGAGAGTCGCGCCGGCGGCTCGCAGCGCCGACGCGAGCTCACGGGCACGGCGGATGTCCACTGTGGGTGGTTCAGCACCGGTGCGGGTGTCGGCGAGGAGCGTGACGGCACCGTCCAGATCCGCCTTGAGCGTCGCGGGGAAACCACCGGCGACTCCACGGATGGTCACCGCTTTGCGAACGATTTCGACACCGGCGGGAAGCCGGCTCGCGAACTCACGCCAACGCCTGTGCCACTCGTGCCATGCGGCGTGCCCGAGCTGCTCGACGGCCTTGCCCGTCGACACGCCGGGGCGAAGCGGAACGGAGAAGATGACCCGGTCGCCGACGCCGAAGCCCGCGCACACGGCTTCCGCCCACTTCTGGCCGAGCTTGCGGCGGACCGCCGTCAGGGCGTCCTCCGGGTTGACGAGTGCGCTCATTCGTCACCAACCCCGACCAGAGGCTTCGCCCACGATCGGCCCTCGGAGTTCTTGAGAATCAGGTACTCCGCGTCCACGTGTGGCTCGATCGCGCTGTGCTTGTCGTTGGGAGCGCCGATGATCAGCTGGAAACCGAGTCCGCGCCACGCGCCGATGGCCCGGCCGGTGAGGCGCGCGTCCGCCTTGATCAGCGCTTCGTCGAGGAAGATGGGGGCGTAGCGGGGACGCTCGGCGCCCGCGTCACCCAGCTGGTACCGCAACGCGGCACCGACGATGAACGCCACCAGTTCCTGCGACTCGCCCCCGGACTTCTCGCCGATGTGGTCGTACACGGCGACGTGCCTGCCGTCGAGGTCCCGTTTCTCGGCGCTGATTCGGACGTGGTTGCGGACGTCGACGAGGTCGGCGAAGTCGGGGGCGGTGCGGCGGATCCGGTCGATCACCTTGGCCATCCGGTGATAGGCGCGTTCCCGGTCGGCGTCCGTTTCCGCCCGGTCGATGAAGGCGCGAACGTCGCGCAGCTCCTTGCGGAACCGGGCGCGCACCGTGGAATGGCTCTCCTGCGGGTCGATGCGCAGTCGGTGGTTGTCGTCGGCGAACGGCAGTTCGGCGAGGATGCGGTTGACCGGGTCGATCCGGTCACGGATCTCCCGAACCGCGGCGGCCAGCTCGCTGTCCAGGCCGGTGAGGTCGTTGCCGGACAGTTTGAGCAGACTGTCCCTCCACTCGGCCTCCAGCTCGTGCAGACCGCTGGTCTCCAGGTCGGTGAGTACGCGGTCGAAGTCGCGGTACGAGGCGTCCGGGTCGGTACCGAGGTTCGGGTTCGGCCAGCGTTCGAGGAACGTCGAGAACGTGTCCTCCAACGCCTTCCTCGACCGGCCGATCGTCTCCGTCGCCGAGCGTCGGTCGGCGACGAGTCTGTCGGTGGCCAGTTTCACCGCCGCGTCGAACTCCGCGAGCTCCGTCGCCGGGGTGGCGCTGTCCGGGACGCTGTCGAACAACGCCTCCAGGTACTCCTGGTGTTCCGGAAGGACGACCGTGCCTGTCTCCGCGGCCGCGTCGAGCGCCGACTGGGCGCGGTCCACCTCGTCGACGGTCGCCTCCCAGCTCTCGCCGAGCACCTCCACGGTCTTCTTCTGTTGACCTGCGCGCTCGGTGAGGTCCCTGACCCGCTCCTTGAGCTCATCCACCTGTCGCTGCAGCTGGTCGATCTTCGGATTGCCTGCGCGGACCTCGTCGACGACACGGTTCCACCGGTCCCGTTCCGCCTGGACCGACTCGACGTCCACCTGGTCCCACGACAACTCGGTCAGGGTCCGGTAGGCCGCACGCCTGGCCTCGAACGAGTTGAGCTCGTCCTCCGCCCGCGACACCCAAGCGACGGCCTCGTCGAGGCGGTGGCGCGCGAGGCCGATCCGATGGTCCAGGTCGGCGAGCAGCCTGCTGTTGGTGAAGCCGAGCACGTTGGCGCGGCCGTGGCCGCCGTGCGCGCCCCGACTGCCTTGCGACATCTGCCCGTCGATCGTGAGCGCCTTGGGGTACTGCGCGAGCAGCCGGGGTGTCTCGACACAGACGAAGTCGAACCGGCGGGCGAGCTCGCTCTTGAGCCAGGCGGTGAACGGCGACGGCCGGTAGTCGAGCCTGCCGGGGAGCGTCTTCGCGTTGAGTCCGACCTCGTCGCGCAACCCCGTGCGCACGCCCTCGAACTGCACTCGTCGAGCTGTCCTGACCTTGTTGATGGCCTCTCGGAACGCGTTCAACCGTCCGATGTCGATGAGCATCCGCGTGGCGAACCCGCCGAGTGCCAGGTTGAACGCCTCGCGCCACGGCTCGAACTCGGTGCTGACCTCGATCAGCTCGCCGACGAACGGCAGGTCGTCCGGCGTCAGGCCGGCGGCCTCGGCCCACGCCGCGCGAGCCGCGTGCAGCTCGGTCGGGATGTTCCCCCTCCGCGACTTGACCGCCTTGTGCTCGGCGCGCAACTCGGCCAGTTCGGCTTCGGTTTGCTTCTTCTCCGCCATCGCCTCGGCGAACCGGGTCTGGGCGGTTCGCCTGGCTTCCGTGTCGGCCAGGGACCGATGGGCCGTCTCGACCAGTGCGGCGAAGTCCTCGCCGGTCGACACCGTAGTGCCGAGGGTGTCGAGTGCCCGGTCCAGCTGCTTCCGTGCTCGTTCGACGTCGAGCAACCGTTGCTCGACGCCACGCAACTCCCGGAGCGCGGTGTCCAGGCGGTCACCACCGGAGGCGCGAAGCGTGTCGGCCGCCCCTTCGCACTGCGCTTCGGTCGCTTCGACGAGGGCGTTGGTCTCCCTCAATTCCTCCTTGGCCCGGCGGTGCCGTCGGGCCAGGTCCCTCTCGGCCGCGCGGAGGAGATCGAGCCGACGTTCATGACGCCACAACGCGGCAGGGGACGACGCCTCGCTGAACGAGCCGACCGCGTCGATCAGTCGCAGCTGTTCCTCCGCTTCGTCGATGGCGCGGCGATGCTCGCGGATCGGAGTCAACGCCTTCACCTGCTGGCGAGCGACGATCATCCGCTTCCGGATTTCGGACAGCTCGTCGAACTGCTGGACCACCGCGTCCGCAGTGGCCAAAGTGGACGGTTCTTCGAGGACCATCGTCTTGTACAGGGCGTCGACGGTGGTGATCTGCTGGCCGGCCTGGATCCGACCGAGCAGCGCGACCGCCTTGTGTCCGTCGCCCGCGGCGCCGATGCCGAGCGTGGTGTGGAGCCGTGCGGTGAAGTCCCGGTCGGTTTCGAAGCAGGTCAATCCGGTCGCCTCGACCTCGGTGCGGGCGAGCCGCTTGCCCGCCGGGCCTTCCAACGCCCGCAGTGAGTAGTGGTGGTCGCAGGTGGCGCGCACCGCCACGACGTCGTCGAGGGTGCGGGCAGACGACGGAACGTACCAGGCGCGGAGCGCCGTGAACTCGGCACCGGTGTGATCGACCCAGGTCATCGCGATGGCCGACCAGGTATCGCGGCCGTCTCCGCGCAGCACCCGCACCTTCGTCTCACCGTCAGCTCGGGACTCGTCGAGCTTGCCGCGCGCATAGGAGAGGATGTTGCGCTGATCCTTGCCCCGGGGTCTGCCGACCACCCCGCCGTTGGACGCCCCGTTGAAAGGAGTCGTATGCGGCATGAGCAACGCGATGTAGGAGTCCATCAGCGTCGACTTACCTGAGCCCGAACCGCCACTGAGCAGGGTCGCGCCAGGCGCGAAACGCACGGTGTGATACCCGTCGTAGCCGCCCCAGTTCACCAGTTGCAGGTCCCGTGCCACCCACTGCTGGCCCCGCGATGCCGCCGGGATCAACCCGAACAGCGTGTCGATCATGCTCACGCCGTGGCCTCGTTTCGTTCGCGCAACCACTGTTCCAACTCGGCGAGCTTCGCGGTACTCAGCACGACCTCCACCAGCGGGGTGATCCGATACCGGCCCGCGGACTCCTCGACGAGCAGGCCTTCGGTGACCAGCCGCTGCACCGCACTGCGAACCTCCTGTTGGGTGCGGGCCAGGTTGTGGTCGTTGGGATCGAAGTAGGTCAGCACGGTCTGTTCCAGCTCCTCGATGTCCACGCGTGCGGACGTCTCTCCCGTGCCGCGTTCCCGTTGGAAGACGGTCCGCAGGTGCACCAGCACCAACGTCTCGGCCCGGTTGTAGGGCTCGTCCCTGAGCAGGATCGGCACGTCCAGCTCCGTCGAACGCACCTGCTGCTTGTACGCGATGCCCCGGTCGTGATCGACCACAAGACGGACGAACAGGTCGTGCATCCGTGACTCGATGATCTGCTGGTTCTCCAGCAACGTGCGCCACTGCGCCGGGTTCTTCTCGGCCAACAGGAACTTGCGACGCAACAACTGGACCAACACCCGCCGCACGTCCGCGTCGAGCGTGCCCGCGTCCCCGGGGAACAACTCGGTCGGATCGTCCTCCATCGGAACCGGGTCGATGAACCCGGCGGTCGAGCCGGCCGACCAGCCGTCGCCGGGATCGAGCTCACTCATCGGTCACCGCTTTCGTCAGCGCTCGCCGGGTTCGCCGCCACCACACCACCGAGGGCGAACCGTCGCCTGGTCCCGTCGGGTCGGACCGTGTCGACCATGGCGACCTCGGCTGTCTCGGTCATCCCGGAGTCGTGTGCGATCTCCAGCAAACCGAGCAGGTCGACCGGCCGCTGGAGATCCTCGTCCGCCGCGCGGAAGGCCGCCGCGACATCCACGTTCTCCGCGTCGCCCGCGAACGTCACCAAGTGCGCCTGCAGTGCGGCGTACCGGGGGCCACCCCATGCCCGGGTGTCCGCGGTCGTCACGTCCTCGGTCTCATCCCACTCACGCAACGGCGCGGGCGGCTGCGGCGGCCGTAGGTCACTCATCCGCTGCCGCAGGTGCCCGACGTCGGCCACCGGTAGACGACGGAGCGGCTCGACGGCCTCGCCGCGGCGTGAACCGGGGACCCACTCGTGGAGACCGGCCATCACGTTCCTCAGCAGCTCGTCGACCTGGCGGTCCCGCATCGGATCGTGGTTGCGTACCTGGGTGGTGATCACATGGGATGCCTGCCGCTGCGCGGTCAGCACCTCACTGACGCCCTGCTCGACCCGGCGCGAGATCTCGGTGAGCTCCCGCCGCTGCTGCTCCGGCAGCAGATCGGTGAACCTGTGCCGTAGCACTGTTCGCAGCTGACTCCACAGGTTATGGATCTGCGCCGGATCACCGATCAGCCGCAACGCCCCCGCGAACGCACGGCCCTCCGGGGTCGCGTCCAGGATTCGCTTGCCGCGATCCAGGTACTCCCGGAGGACCTCACCGGTCGGCCGCACGTCGTGCCGCAGCTCGGCGACGACGTCGCGCTGGACGGCTTTGATCGACTCGGCCACGCGGGCGAAGTCCGCCGGCAGTTCCCGCGCCAGGTGCAGCACGTTCTCGGCCGCCTCAAGCAGCTGCTCGTCGGCGACCGTCTCGACTGTGCCGCCCCGTTCGAGCCGGGTGAGCTCCTTCTGACGTTGCTGGATCTCTTCGTGGAGACGCGCGATCCGGGCCATCACGTCCGGATCGGCGTCCTGCGCGAGCCGCTCGATCGCTTCCAGCAGTGTCCTGACCCGCGACTCCGACACCCTGGTTCGCACTCCGCCGACCCGGCCCGCGACCTCGAGCGCACCGACGCCGTACGCGGACAGGCGGTACACCTCGACGTCGTCGTCGGACACCTGCCGCACCAACCAGCCCGCCTGCACCCACTGCCTGCAGAGGTCCCGCGCGTTCCCAGCCGGCAACGGCTGGTTGTCCTCGTCCCCGTAGCCCGCGGCCCGCAACTGGTCGAGGGCGTCGTTGATCTCCGCGTGCGCGTCCGCCACCGCCACGCTCGGCCGCTCCGCGGTGAAGACCATCGCCAGCACCGTCACCACGAACGGCGCGTGCGTCTGGTGAAGCAGGGCGAGCATCGGGTTCTGGAACGCCCGGAGCGCACCCTGGTACGCGCCTTCTATGCCTCGTGTAGCCATCGCCGCGTAGCGTACGGCGTGAGTCCGACACGGTCGGTGACCGCGCCGCGTTGGCGGGATCACGGCTGGTCACACCTCCAGCAGATCTTCGGCAATTGCCGAGCCCGCTCTTACTGGCGTCGAAATCGGGGTGGGCGGGGGCCGTTGCGGGCGTAGCGTTGGCGACCGTGACGAAATACCGGAATGCGGGAGACGATCCGGCGGACGGCTGGTTTCCCGAGAGCGTGGCCGCAGGGTACGACGCTCCGGGCGGCGCGAACGCGCCCGAGGTGGTGACTCCCGTGGTCGATGTCCTCGAGGATCTTGCTGATGGAGTCGTACTCGAGTTCGCTGTCGGGACTGGGCGCATCGCCGCGCCGTTGGCCGCTCGCGGGGTGCCGGTGAGTGGCATCGAGCTCAGCCGGGCGATGGCAGCGCGCATCGCGAGCAAGCCGGGCGGTGACGCGGTCGAGGTCACGATCGGCGACATGACGACGACGCGGGTGGCCGGTCGGTTCTCGCTGGTCTACCTGGTGTTCAACACGATCAGTAACGTGACCACACAGGACGGGCAGGTCGACGTCTTCCGCAATGCGGCCGCGCACCTGCGGTCGGGCGGGCTGTTCCTCGTCGAGGTGAGTCTGCCGGACCTGCGTCGCCTGCCGCCCGGGCAGGACACGGTCCCGTTCGAGGTGGCGCCCGCCGCCGACAGTGGTGGCTATGTCGGGTTCGACCAGTACGACGTCGTGACGCAGCAGTTCACCTCGAACCACGTCACCGTGTCGCCGGACGGGAAGGGGTCGTTCCGCCGCATTCCCTTCCGGTATGCCTGGCCGTCCGAGTTGGACCTCATGGCGCGCATAGCCGGGATGAGCCTGAAGCACCGCTGGGCCGACTGGGATCGTTCGGAGTTCACGGCTGACAGCACCAAGCACGTGTCGATCTGGGGGAAGAACCGGTGACAGCGGCCGCGGCATACACGGACTGACGCGGGCTCACGGGTTCCGTTACACCCGGAAGTCAACATCAGTGAGCGGCAAGGGGAATGCCCGCGCGGTGAACTGGCACAGGCCGAGCCCACCGCACGCCGCGTCGCGAACGAGCATGTGCTACTCGATGTCTCTGTCACCGTAGGACGGGTCCTTCGCCTTACGTGCCGTCGGTCGACACGACGGCGGGCCGGAGCGCGGCGGGTGGTCACCAGGTCCGGGGCCGGTAGCGGGTGAGGGTGTCGCGGAGATGGTGACCGGGGCCGCGCAGGAACAGGGCGTCCAGTTCGTTGACGGGGACGGTGAGGGGGCGGCCGTCCCCGTCGGGGTCGTCGTCGGCCGGGGGATACTCGTCGGCGCGGCTGACGGGGATGGTGACATAGGGTTGATCGTTTCCGAGACCCTGGGGATCGGGTTCGGGCCGGCACCGCCACTGCGCCCCGTAGTGGCGGACGTGGACCTCTCCGAGGTACCAAGCGGCGACGCTGACGAGCTCGGTGTCATGGGCCGCCATGATGTCCTCGTAGGAAGCGAAGCGGCGGCGCAGCAGGTCCTCGAGCCGGTCAAGGGACTCGATGCTGAAATCCCATCCGCCACTGTCGAGCGGGGAGCGTGTTTCGAAGGCGGCAGCCTGTGCGGCGGTCCATAGGTTCAGCCGGGGGTTGTCCGCCCACTTCTCCTCGCCCCTGCGCTGCCGTCCCTCCACGCGGGTGACCCTACGCGGTACCAGACTCGGCTCGGCGTGCTTCGTGTGTCCATGCCGTCGTCGTGCGGCGCCGCGCCTGGAAGCGCACTAAGAAACAAAAGAACCGGCCGCCTGCGACGACCGGTTCATCACCTGGCACTCAGAGTGTCCGAGGGGGGACTTGAACCCCCACGCCCTTTACGGGCACTAGCACCTCAAGCTAGCGCGTCTGCCATTCCGCCACTCGGACTTGCTGGGGAATAGAGTAGCGGACGCCCGAACAGCTCGTGCACGGGGGGTGCCCTTTCGCGCCCACAGCGAGCTCACCTGCGCGAATGATAGGAAGGTGCGGTGACCGAACCCAATCTGATCGACGAGGCCGCCGACGAAGCCGTCACGCTGACGAGCGAGCTGATCCGCATCGACACCACCAACACGGGCGATCCGGCGACGCTGGCCGGCGAGCGCGAGGCCGCCGAATACGTGGCCGAGAAGCTCACCGAGGTCGGCTACGAGATCACCTACGTGGAGTCCGGCGCGAAGAGCCGGCACAACGTGATCGCGCGCCTGGCGGGCGCCGACCCGAGCCGGGGTGCGCTGCTCGTGCACGGCCATCTGGACGTCGTACCCGCCGACCCCTCCGAGTGGTCGGTTCACCCGTTCTCCGGAGCCGTCCAGGACGGCTACGTGTGGGGCCGCGGGGCGGTGGACATGAAGGACATGGTCGGCATGTCCCTGGCCCTGGCGCGGCACTACAAGCGCCACGGCATCGTGCCGCCGCGTGACATCATCTTCGCGTTCCTCGCCGACGAGGAGGCGGGCAGCCAGTACGGCGCGCAGTGGCTGGTCGAGCACCGACCGGAGTTGTTCGAGGGCGCGACCGAGGCCATCAGCGAGGTCGGCGGTTTCTCGATCACGCTGCGTGACAACGTGCGTGCCTACCTCATCGAGACCGCCGAGAAGGGCATCCGCTGGATGACGCTGCGGGTGCGTGGCACGGCGGGCCACGGCTCGATGCTGCACCACGACAACGCCGTCACGAAGCTGTCGGAGGCCGTGGCACGGCTCGGCAACCACCGGTTCCCGCTCGTTTTGACCGACTCGGTGCGCGAGTTCCTCGCGGGCGTCACCGAGATCACCGGCTGGGACTTCCCCGAGGACGACATCGAGGGCGCGGTGGCCAAGCTCGGCAACATCTCGCGCATGATCGGCGCGACGCTGCGTGACACGGCCAACCCGACCATGCTCAACGCCGGGTACAAGGCCAACGTCATCCCGTCCACGGCCGAGGCCACCGTCGACTGCCGCATCCTGCCCGGTCGGGTCGAGGCCTTCAACCGCGAGCTCGACGAGATCCTCGGCCCGGACATCGAGAAGGAGTGGCTGGAGCTGCCGCCGGTCGAGACGACCTTCGACGGTGCGCTGGTCGACGCGATGAGCGCCGCCGTGCTCGCCGAGGACCCCGGTGCGCGCACGCTGCCGTACATGCTGTCGGGAGGCACCGACGCGAAGGCGTTCCAGAAGCTCGGGATCCGCAACTTCGGGTTCGCGCCGCTGAAGCTGCCGGACGACCTCGACTTCTCGGCGCTGTTCCACGGCGTCGACGAGCGCGTTCCCGTGGACGCGCTGAAGTTCGGCACACGCGTGCTGGACCGGTTCTTCCGCAACGCGTGAGCTTCGTGGGGCCCGCGCCCGTGCGGGCCCCACGAAGCCGGATGGTCCGCTTCGCCTTCCGGTCACTCGGTAGGCAGGCGACCCTCCCTCACACCGAACTTCAACGCCTTGCTCAGAACGTCATGGGCCTGCTGTGTCAGGCTCCGGTGGCCCAGCAATTCCAGCGTCGCACGGAAGAGCTTCTCCTCCGTCGTCGGCTGCTCGGAGGTCAGCACCTCTCGCATGGCGTTGGTGATCTCCTCCGGTGCGATCTCGCCGACCTTGCGGTCGCCGGGCCTCTGCGTCACGCGATAGCCGCACCAGGTGTCCGGGTCAAGGTGCGGTGGCCAGACGAACACGCCGAGACCGCTTTTCCGCTTGCGGAGACTCCTCGGCAGACAGACCAGCGCCTCCTGTTCGCGGTTCTGTCGCACCCGGCTGAAATCGAAGGACCTGACGACCGCGTTCGCCAGTCGACCGATCTCGACCGGGCCTTCGAACCGGGTGATCTCGATGAACAGGTCGGCCACCAGTCGTCGCACCCGCTTGTCGTGCGGCAGAGCCTCGAAGTCCTCCTTCGATCCGACGATCTCCGGTTTGAACGGCACGAACGGGGCAGGGCCGTCCACGGGTGCGGCGGCCTCACGCATCGACTCGTCGTCGCGTGACCGGGGATCACTCCCGGTCGATGGCGAAAGTGGTCGTGGTCGCACCGTGGTTGCCTGGTTCGCGATGAACCCCGTCCCCGCGTCGGCTTCGGGGAGCGCCACGATGCCCTTCACAGCCTCCGTTTCGTCGGCCTCCTCGATCACCTCTGCCTCGTGCTGCTGTGGTCCGGGCGAGGCTTTCTCGGCGTCCCGGTGAATCGGTGCCAGGATGCGCGTCGGTTGTTCGGTCTCCCTGGGCGTCTCGGCACCCGTGTCGGCTGTGTCGGTCCGTGCCTGAGCAGCCGATGCCTCCTTGATCGCGCGTTCGATCTTGTCCAGGACCGCGTCCTGGTTCCTGATCCATTCGGGCAGCCAGATCCGCACGGTCGCGGGCCAGCGCATGAGCTTTCCAAGCAG
Organism: Saccharomonospora cyanea NA-134; assembly: GCF_000244975.1. Taxonomy (NCBI): domain Bacteria; kingdom Bacillati; phylum Actinomycetota; class Actinomycetes; order Pseudonocardiales; family Pseudonocardiaceae; genus Saccharomonospora; species Saccharomonospora cyanea. Next base: position 2,176,726 of record NZ_CM001440.1, read on the forward strand.
TTGTGGAGCCGCGTCCCGGTCGGCCACCGTCGGTTTCGACGCCCACGCCGGTCCGTCCAGCAGCGCCGCGACCTGCCAGCGGTCACTGCCCGGTTCCCGGACAGCGAGGTCGACGGTGAACTGGGACAGCCCGAAGTGTGTGGCCACCCTGTAACCGCGGGATCGAAGTGTCTGCGCCACCTCGTCCAGAACGCGTTCGCCACCAGGGGTGTCGTGGGATTGTGGTTGGCCGAGCTGGTCGAAACCGTGGGCGGCCAGGTCCAGGTACGCCCGCAGATGCCGGGTTCCGGTCGCGTTCGTCCGCGACAGGTCGATGTCCTTCGGATCGAAGGAGCTGAACAAGATCACCCGTTGCCGAGCGCGTGTCACGGCGACATTCAGCCTGCGTTCCCCACCCGCCCTGGTCAACGGCCCGAAGTTGAGCGGTAGTTTGCCGTTGTCGTCCAGGGAGAACGCCAGCGAGAACAGCACGACATCCCGTTCGTCGCCCTGCACGTTCTCCAGGTTCTTCACGAACAGGGGCTCGTCCTCTCGTGCCAGTGCCGCCTGGACGCGGGGATCGGAGCTCTCCTCCAGCAGGTTCAGGATCAGGTCCCGTTGCTGGACGTTGAATGTCACGACCCCGATGGACTGCTTCTTCTTGCCCGTGTTCTGCCCGGCGAGCAGATGGCCGATCTGGTCGACGACCGCTTCCGCCTCGATCCGGTTGGTACGGGTGCCACGCTTGCCGCGGTCGAACACACCGTCGACGCGCCGCCACGTCACCGCCGCGTCCTCCGGTCCGCCGGGAGCGGGCAGACTGTGCAGCTTGCCCTCGTAGTAGTGGTGGTTCGAGAACGTGATGAGTGTTTCGTCGGTACTGCGATAGTGCCAGGTCAGCCACTCCTGTGGCAGCCCGGATTCCACGCACTCCTCGAGAATGCTCTCCAGGTCGGCGAGCGCGGCCGTGGTGTCGTCGTCGGTCGGTGCGTCGTCGTCCAGATCGCCGTGACCGGCTTCCATGACGCTCGTGGGCGGCATCTGCTTGGAGTCGCCGACCACGACCACCGACCGGGCCCTGCCCATCGCCCCGATCGCCTGCGCCACCCGGATCTGGGAAGCCTCGTCGAAGACCACCAGGTCGAACTCGATCGCTCCCGGTTCGAGGAACGTGGCCACCGACGCCGGACTCATCAGGAAGCACGGGGTCAGCGCGGTCACCGTGTCCGGGTACTTCGCGAGCAACTGCCGGAAGGAAAGATGGTTACGACCACCACGGCGAGACGGCTTCAGGTGACGCAGGAACTCACCTCCCCGGTCTCGGGCGTTCTCCTCCAGCCGAGGCCGCCTGCTGACGATCTCGGTCGCCATGCGTTCGGGCAGCAACGTCCTCAGCTCGCCACCGAGCCGGAGGTATTCGCGGACGTGGTGTTCGTGATCCTCGCCGTCGAAGAAGCGCAGCCCGTTCCCGTCGAGACGTTCCTGGAGCGCTGATCGTGCCACTCCCCGCAGATACGCGAGTTCGAGTTCCGCGGCAGGCAACGTACCACGCAGAACCCGCTCGCGGAATTCGTGGAGACCGCACCGGGCGAGCACGTCGGTGTGGGCGAGCAGAGTGCCCCACCGCTGCAACGGAAGCAGACCTTGTTGCCGCAACTCACCGAGCCAGACGGCGCCGTCGGTCTCCCATGCATGTGCCCAACCCCGGCCTTCGCTCCACAGAGCGAACTCCTCATCGCTCACGTTGAGCAGCAACAACCATCGGCCCCACGCCGACACGAACCGTTCGAGCACCTCCACGGGCGTGGCCGTGCCGAGACTACCGAGGGCCTGCCACAGCCCCGGCATGTCGGCGCGCAGGGTGCGCGCGGTGATGAGGGCGTCACGCCGCTCGTGAACCGCGGTGACGGCGTTGGGCAGCACCGGTGTCCAGTCGAGTGGCAGGGACAGGCCCGCGACACTGTGGGCTCGCTGGTACAGCCAAGCCGCCGCCTCGCGGGCCGCCATCACCTCGGCCATCACAGGAACAACCCGATCCGGGTCGAGTTCGGCGCCGGCGACGAGGTAGGGGCTCAGCCGTTCGGTGAGAGCCTGCTTCCTCTTCTTCCTACCGAACAAACCCTTGTCGGCGTCGGCCGCTTCCGCTGCCAGTGTGGGCAGGTCGGCGTGGACGAACAACTCGGGTCGGAACGTGGCGAGAACCCGGGCGTGGTCGAGCCGGAACCTGTCGATGTCGCTGAGCAGCGTGGCCACCATGTCGTCCCATCCCGGCACGGCGGCTGCCGCTGTGTCCTGCGGGCCGGGCAGCCTTCCCGACGCGGACAGCCGGGCGGTGGGAAGCGCGGCACCGGCGTACTGGGGCCGGGGCAGTGCGGCGAGGCGGTCCCGTAGCTGTGGCGGCAACTCGTGGAATCGCTGCTGAGCTGCGGCCAGGTCTTCAGCGGCCTGCACAAGCTCGGCCACGCTCACCCCGGAAACGTCCCGCAGGCCGCTGATCGCCCATGGATGGTGAGACCGCAACCGGGCGGACTCGGCGGCTGTGGGCAGAGCCCGAGCGGCGGTCTCGGTTTGGGAACGCCGCTCATCGTCGAGGGCGAAGAACGCGGTAGGTACGTCGGCAACCGGGCCCTCACTGTGCACGGTGGATGCCGCGTAGGCAGACCATACGGACATCCCGGCCGCGTTGGGGGAGTGCAGCTTGGCCGGGTAGCCCCGCAACCTGGTGAAGCTGCGTCGGAACGCCGCTTCCGTCGCGTTCCAGCCGTGCTCGTCGAACCGGGCGGTGCGAGCCCGCGCTGTGCGCAACTGTGCCTTGATACTGGCCAACGACTGTTTCCGGCCGTGCAGGTCGAGACAGAAGTCGCCGAGTCCGTTCGCGGCGAGCCTGCGTTTGACCACGTCGAGCGCGGCTTGTTTCTCCGCGACGAACAGCACCGTCCTGCCCTGTGCCATGGCATGGGCGATCAGGTTGGTGATCGTCTGCGACTTGCCGGTGCCGGGGGGTCCTTCGAGAACGAACGACCGCCCCTGCGCAGCCATGACGATCGCCCGTTGCTGTGATCCGTCGGCGGCGATGGGCAGGTGCAACCGGCCTTCGTCGAACGAGTCCTCCCCGGCGACAGGATCGACGAAGGCGTGGCCGGGCTTCTCCACCAGATGCCGGACGACGGGATTGTCCAGGAACCGCTGCCAGTGGTCGGTGAGGTCTCGCCACATCTGGAACGTCGAGAACTGCAACAGGCGTAGACTCGCGCGCTCGTCGATGCGGTAGTGCAGGTTGTTCTCGACCAGGCTGGTGCGGATCGCTTCGAGAGAACGGTCGATGTCGATACCGTCCTCGTCGAGGATCGGGTTTTCCAGTTCGGGAATGCGCACGCCGTGTCGGACACGTAGCCATTCGATGAGGCAGTAGTTCGGCGTGGCGATCTCGTCACCGTCGATCACGATCGTGTACGGCTTGTGGCCCGTGCCTCCGTCGATGCGGACGGGAAGCAGGAACAGCGGTGCGTGTGCCTCGCCGGAGGGCCCGGGATGCACGAGCGTTCCCAGCGTCAGATAGAGGTAGTTGCTGCCGGTTTCCTGCTGCAGAGTGCGCGCTTCGCGTTGCAGAGCTCGCATCTTCGTCACATAGCGGTGGTCGGACACCGCCACGTGAATGCGGTGGTCACGCCGCAGTTCCTCGGCGAGGACGTCATCGGGAAGTTCCTGCGCCCGGGAGACGCGGCGCATCCGGTCCACGCCACCGATGTGGTCTTCCGGTACCAGCCGCACCGGCTTTCCGGCGTGTACGAGGTCGTCGAGTACGGGCAGCGCGCTGACGGGCACGTGCAGGTCCACACCCTTGCCGGTACGGGGGAGTTTCAGTAGCGGGTTGCGCAGGCTGAGATCGAGCAACGCCTTGCGCCACTGCTTGATCCGCTCGGGCGCACCGTCGTCACCACCGCGCACGGCGAGGTTCTCCTCGCCGCGCAGTGCACCCGACCGCAGAAGCTCGGCCGGTAGCGCCAGCGTGGTCCTGGCCGGGGGCTGTTCGATGTCGGGTTCGTCCGCGCGCAGTCGGTCCTGCGACGGCAGGGCCTTGACGCCGTTGCGGTGTGCCAGAGCGATGTCGACCATGCCGAGCAGAGTGTGGTCGTCGGCACGGAAATGCGCGTCCGCGGCCGCCACGGCGTCGGCGAACGACATCGAATCCCGACCCGGCCCCACCCCGGTCAGCTCGACCGCGATCGCGCGGCGCGCCTCGACAAGGTTGGTCATATGGTTGGCGTCGAGCGAGACGGTCTCAGGAAGCCGTTCCTCGTCGAGGAAGAATCCGGCGAAGGCATGGCCCGAGACGATGAAGACGAGGGGATGCAAGCCTGCCGCTTCCAGGCACGCCGCGTACGTGACGGACAGGTCCAGACAGTTGCCCAGTTGCTCGCGTAGTACGGCGGAGGTCGTACGTACCTTCTGGCCTGTGCGTTCGAAGGACGCCTGGGTGCTGACGTAGCTGATGCGGTGTTGCCGCAAGGCCTCGTACACCGCTCCGCCGATGAGCGCGGCTCGTTCCGGGCCGGCCTGGTAGCCCTGGATCGAGCTGGAACCCGTTTCTCGTTCGAGCAACTCACGGGCGCTGCGTAGCACCCGACCGACGGAGGAGGTGTTGGGTTGCACGAACGCGGCGATGGAGTCGTAGAGCGTGGGAGAGTTGAACCACTCGTTGTGAGCGAGAACCCGCGGAGTTGATGCGATCCAGGTGCTCAGGCTCGGCCCTGCGCTCGAAGAGCGCCTCCAGCGCATCGCGGAGGCGGAAGGCCTCTCGGTGCCCCCGCTCCGTCCTCAGCGGAGGAGAGCGGCAGGCCGGCGGAGCGCATCCACTCCGCCAGCTCCTGATCATCGGCGATCGTGTCGCGAGGACGTGTGGACCAGCGCTCGCGCAGGGTGTTGACGAAGTCGATGCTGAGCGCCCCACCCGTGAAAAGCCAGTCGCGACGGCCCATCCAGCTAGCGTACGCCGACGCGCGCTTGACCTAACCCCGTCAGATGGCTAGAAACAGAGCGTGCCTTCCATCGCCCTGTCAGAACTGACCATGCACTACGAGCGGCGAGGGAAGGGTCCGTTGCTCGTCCTGCTGCACGGCTGGCCCCAGACCTCGGCCTGCTGGCGCAAGCTTCTCCCCGCGCTCGCCGAGCACTACGACGTCGTGGCTCCCGATCTGCGGGGGTACGGACACACCGACAAGGTCGTCGGCGATTACCGCAAGCGACGCATGGCGCAGGATGTCGTCGAGCTGGTTCACGCGCTCGGCCACGACACCATGCGCCTAGTGGGCCACGACCGCGGCGCGCGGGTGGCGCATCGCCTGGCGCTCGACCATGGGGCGATGGTCTCCCACCTCACGCTGCTGGACATTGCTCCGACCCTGCACACCATGCACCAGGGCGGTCCCCGCGCGGCCAAGGGCTACTGGCACTGGCTCTTCCACGAGCAGCCGGACCTTCCCGAGCGCCTCGCGGGCGCCGATGTCGCCGGTTACCTGGGGTACTTCTTCGAGCGCTGGGCGGTCGAGCGCGCTGCGCTCGACGACGCCATCCCGCACTACGTGGAGGCGTTCTCCCGACCCGGAGCACTGCGAGCCGGGTTCGATGACTACCGCGCCACCGACGGCGATCTCGCCGACGATCTCGCGGATGCCGAGGCCGGTCGCATCCTGGATCTGCCGGTTCAGGTGCTCTGGGGGGAGCATGGGCTTCCGCGCGGAGATGTCGTCGCCGCCTGGAAGCCATTCGCCCCACGAGCCTTCGGGGAGGCGATCCCGGGCTGCGGTCATTTCATCGCAGAGGAGAAGCCCGAGACCCTCGTGCGCCACCTGCTCGCCTACCTGGCGGCCTGACGTCGGCGGCGCGCCCGGCCGGCATGCGTCCGGTCAGGCAGGCTGGCTGCTGGCTCTGCTGGCCACCGCGCCCGACGCGTTCGCCTGAGGCAGGTGGCCGCGCGAGCCGAGCCGTGCCTCCGGAAGCGGCTACGGGCGCCGGCTGAGCAGCGCGTCGAGAGGGAGCCGCCCACGCGGCACCGTGCTCACGCCCCGCGGCGGAGCACCCTCGTGCCGGTACCCCAGCGCGAGCACGTGTCGGGGCAGCCAAGCCCGGGACAGGCCCAGGGCCTTCCTCGCCTCATCGAGGTTGCTCGAGGGGTAGAGCGTTGCGGGACAGGACCCGAGACCGTGCGCGGCCGCAGCGAGCACGATCGTCTGCGTCACGCGACCGACATCGAACTCCGTGTCGGCGAACCCGTTGTCCTCAGACGCGATCGCGAGAGCCACGGGCGCCCGCGCGAGGAACTGGGCGTATGCACCAAGGCGCGACAGGTGCTCCAGCGTGCCCCGGTCTCGTACCTCGACGAAGCGCCACGGCTGCCGGTTGCGCGCGGATCCGGTCCGACGGGCGATGTCGACGAGGCGAGCCACCGTCGCTGAGGAGACGGTCCGCTGCGGATCGAATCGACGCACGGCCGGCTGGGCGACGAGCGCGGCCAGGCACGCGGCGTCGGCATCGCGCGGCTCCTGACCGGGCCACTCGGCCGCGGATCCCCGCTCGCGGCTGGCGGTCATGCCGCGTCCGTCCCGCCGGCTATCCGAGCGGTCGCGCTCTCCAGGCGGGCGCGGGCAAGGGCGCCGGCGCGCGCGACGGCCTCCGCCAGCGCGTCGTCGCCTGCCGCCGCGATCACCGCGTCGATCTCCTGCAGGCCGGCCGCATGCAGGAGCCTCTTGTCGTTCGTCGTCCATGTGCCCTCCGCGGCGAGGACAGCATGGGCAAACTGGCATGCGGCGATCGCGATCGATCCGACGCACTGGGTAACCATGCCGCGGGGGGCGTGATTCGCCGCGGCGTAGCCGAGGGTGAGCTCCGCCATCTGCGACCACCGCGCCGCCGCGGAACGACGCAGCGCGGCGGGGTAGTCGTCGACGGCCGGCACCTCCCCGCGCAGCGTCCGCCCCAGGGCGAGCTCCGCGACGATCAGGTAGGTCGGGATGCCCGCGAGGTGGAACATCAGGGGCTCGACATCGAACTCGCCACGCTGGGCCCGCGCGATCTCCGCTTCGGCCACATCGAGGTCGCGGTAGTGCACGTCGACCCTGCGTCCCTCGATGGTGAGCCAGGCTCCCCCGTTGAACACGCCTCCGCCCCACCCGCCGATGGCGGACACCTCGCCTTCCCATCCGATGGCGCGCAGGTGGTCGGGATCGAACGCGCCTCGGTAGTAGATCGCGAGATCCCAGTCGCTGTCGGCTCCGGCGGTACCCTGAGCGCGCGAGCCGCCGAGCGCGACGCCCTCGACAGCCGGCAGAGCCGCAAGAGCGTCCGCGACGCCGTTCAGGAATGTGTCGTCGGTCATCTTCTCTCTCCTTCGCTCGTTCGCACCCGCTCGTGCTCTGTATCACATGGGTAGGAGGCGACTTCGGGTCATCCGCGGGACCCGATTGAACGTCGCCGAAGTGCGAAGGCCAGCAGGACGCCCGCGAGCAGGCACACACCGGCACCGATCAGCGAGGCGGTGACGACGCCGTCCCCGTAGGCCGCGATCACCGCCTGCAGCATCTCTGCGTCGCCCCGAAAGACCTCCATGCCGCCGGCGACCGTCTCGAACGCGCGGGGCTCCGACGGCGCGAGTTCCTGCATGACGCGGGTGTACACCGTCGCCGCCGCCGTCCCGAGAATCGCGATTCCCATCGCGCCACCGAGTTCGGTGCTGCTCTCAGCCAGGCCGGACGCACTGCCCGTGCGGGCCTGCGGGGCCTCCGAGAGGATGAGGGTGCTTGCCGTCGGGGTGGCGAGACCGGCGCCGGTCGTGATCACGAGGTAGCCGAAGAGGAACGTCCAAAGTGTACCCGGCACCCCCCACCAGGCCACGACGCAGAACCCGACTCCGGCGATCACCACGCCGGCAACCAGGATCGCGGCACGGGGGAAGCGGAGCGGAATCGCTGCGGCCATACCGGCACCGAGGAGCGTGCCGGCGAACGCGGGGAGGGCCCACATCGCGGCCTGCAGCGCACTGAACGAGTGGGTCGTCTGCACGAAAGTGAACGCGAGGGAGCCGAGACCGGTGAGGGCCAATGCGATCGCCGCGTTGGCTGCCACCGCGGAGCTGAAGCGCCTGTTGCGGAACAGCGATGCGTCGAGCAGCGGGTAGGCGATGCGGCGATGGCGCAGGACGTAGGCGGTGACCCCGATCGCAGCGATCACGGCGGCGGCCGCGGATGCGGCGCCGGGCCCCGCAGAGACGGTGTGCTTCACGGCGAACGCCGCCGCGACGATGCTCACCGTCACGAGCGCGGCTCCTGGCAGATCGTACGGATGCGGCGTGGCGCTGCGAGACTCCAGGAGCAACCACGGCGCTGCCAAGACCAGCACCAGCATCACGGGCACGTTCACCAGGAAGACCGATCCCCACCAGAAGTGTTCCAGCAGTACCCCGCCCACGATGGGTCCCAGCACCGACCCGCCGGCGAACGCCACCGTCCACGCAGACACCGCGATGCCTCGCTGTCGCTCTGCCGTGAACATGTCTCGGATCAACGCCAACGTCGAGGGGGCGAGCGTGGCTCCGCCGACGGCGAGGACCGCTCTTGCGACGATGAGGATCTCCGCCGTCGGCGCGAAGGCCAGGAATGCGGAAGCGATGCCGAACAGGACCGCGCCGATGATGAGCAGCCGCCGTCGCCCGATCCGATCGCCGAGGCCTCCCATCGGCAGCAGCAGACCCGCGATCACAAAGCCGTAGATGTCCATCGCCCACACCATCTGCGAAGCAGTGGGCTCCAGTGCGACGGATATCTCCGGTGCGGCCACGAACAGGATCGAGATGTCCATGGAGACCAACAGGGCGGGCAGAAGTAGCAGCACGAGACCCACCCACGTCCTCGCGGTGGCAGGTGCATGGGGCGGGGATGTGGAGGACACGTTCTCACTTTTCGTTCGTATGTCCATTCAATTTGACGTACGTACGATAGCATGGCGTCGTGAGCCAACGTGAGGACCTGCTAAAAGCCGCGAAGCACTGCATCGTCGAGAAGGGATACCACCGCACCACCGCGCGCGACATCGCGACGGCGGCCGGGTCGCACCTCGCGTCGATCGGGTACCACTTCGGATCAAAGGACGCACTGATGAACCTCGCGGCGATCGAGGCTCAGAGCGAATGGGGCGACCTCATTACGGATGCCGTGCAGAACGCGCAGGCAGCCAGCTCGTCGGAGCGGCTCGCCATCGCCCTCCGCGCACTGCTGTCGTCGATGCCTGAGCGCCGGGAGCTGCTCGTCGCGAGCGTCCAGGCTTTCGCACACGCCGCCTTCGCGGAGGATATCCGCGAATCGCTGGCGTACGCGACGGCCGAGGCTCGACGGGAGCTGGCCGGACTCGTGCTGGACGGGGCCGGCCCGAAGGCGGCGGGGGAACGAGGGGAAGCGGTGGGCAGCGTTGTCCACGCGCTCGTCGTCGGCCTCGCGATGCAGGCGCTCCTGGACCCGGATTCGCTTCCGCCCCAGGAGGAGATCACGGCCGCGCTTGCTACCGTCGGCACATCCACAACCTCCGAGGAGAGCCGATGACACACAACCGCACCTGGCGTGGTCGTTCCTTCCTGGCCATGAGCCTGGACGGATTCATTGCCCGACCGGATGGGGATGTGAGGTGGCTCGAGAGTCTGCCGACGGACAGAGGCCACGTCACGACGAGCGCAGCGAACCCCGCGCTTGTGTGGGAGACGTTCTTCCCCGACATCGACACTCTTGTGATGGGGCGAGGTACGTACGAGAAGGTCTTGACCTTCGGCGACTGGCCCTTCCCCGGCCTGACGACGCTGGTGCTCAGCAGTGCCCTCGACACCGACGACGGCAACATCGAGCTGGTCCGGACCGTCGACGAGGCGACCAACCGGCTGTCCGCTCGGGGTGCGAGCGAGGTCTATGTCGACGGGGGTGTGACCATCCGGTCCTTCCTGCGTCAGGGGCTGATCGACGAGCTGACGGTGTCGATCGCGCCGGTGATCCTTGGTGACGGCCTGCCCCTCTTCGGGGAGGGCACACCAGAACGCTCGCTGCGCGTGCGCGGATCGCACGTGACGGACGAGGGCCTCGTCCGCATCACCTACGACCTCGTCTAAGACCGAGCGCGCGTACGAGCTGGCTTGAGCGTAACCCTGCGTCGGGCAGGCGGCCCAGTCGGGCCAACGGCGAGGAAGCCACGAAGACGATCGTGAGCAGGGGTCTGCTGAACGAATAGGTGACAGTTTCGGTTAGGTGTGATGTCCGGGGACGTTGTTTCCCGACGCGGGGTTGAGCTTGTGATCCGTCCACATCACCACCGCGGGAACCATGGCGTACCGACGCTCCCGCGACGACAATCCCTGAGACCGCGCCACCGAAAACGTTGCCGTAGCGGCCGGCTCATCGACTACCGCGGATATCACAGCGAGCCCGGCAGGACGATATCGATCTCTGAAGGGCGGACCTCCTACAGCGACATAGCGCCGACGAAGTCGCCGGGTTCGACGACCCAGCCCTCTCTCACGGCGACCGTCGGCTTGAGGCGAACGCGGTACAGGTAGAACTGCCTGTTGTGATCGGCCTGACCATCGATGCGCCACAGCATGTTGTGGATCGCAGCCTCGTACGTGCCGGCGTGGAGAGCTTTCGCTCGCTGACGCTCGGTCCAAGCGGCGACCCGTTGGTCTCCACCCATCCGCAACCGGGTCTCGGCGGTCAGCCCGACGGCTGGGTCGGCTCCCATCGGTCGGTCCAGTCCAGACCGACGAGGAATCGTTGAGCGCAGCCCCCGCACAGCATGTGCCGGTCACGCGAGAAGTCGATCTGCCGTTCCATGGCTCCATTCTCCGGCGCGGCAGGCGGGTTCGACTCGCGTCTGGCACGTGTCCGTGTCGCGCCACCGTTCGGCGTGAACGGGTATTGAATTACTAGTCGACAGCGTCGTCCGGGTCATCGACAGGTTCGTACGCAACCTTGCCCAGGGGCGGGATCTCGCCATCGTCGAGCGCCCGCACAGCGAGGATGTTCGCGGTCGGGTAGTAGTCGCCGAAACCTGGTCCGAGGAAGACGCAGGGCTCGCTGATGACGACCTCGTGGCGTCGCGCGATCCGCTGCTGCGCCGTCGAGGTCTGTCGGCTCAGGTTCGGGCGCTCCGGGATAGTGCACGGTCCCGACCCGTCCCTGCCACTGGCCGTCGACGTTGTGCTCCGGTCGGCCATCACCGGAAATCCGCATCCGCCGCACACAGCCGTCGGGATCGCGCAGGTCGACGAGGTGCCGGGTGCCATGCACGGTCGTGATCTCCCACACCCGGCCTGGAGTGAGTGGGACGCGTTGCCTCGTCGTCATGGCTTCGTTCTCCCCGCCGAGACCGCGTGCGTCGTCTCGGAGCAGACATGATCCTCTCACCGAGTCCGGCTCACCCAAGTGCACAGAGCTCATCCAGCGAGCCGTAGACGGCGCAGGGCGAACACCTGGCTGGCGAAGAGGGCGATGTGGACGGCGACCCGACGCTCAAGCTCGCTCCTGCGTAGCGATGACAGTTCCTACCCGCTCGTCGCCAGGCTCGCGCGTTCGAGGAGCTCGGCGAGGGCGAAGAGCGCCGGACTTGAGTGGTCGGTGCGCCAGACGAGCCCGAGCTGGCTGGTGGCCTCAAGGCCGCGGACAGGGAGGTAGCGCAGATCGCTGCGTTCGTGGTGTTCGGCCAGAGGGCGGCAGGCGAGCATGGCGTACCGGCCGGAGGCGGCCAGGGTGATGCCCTGCTGGATGGTGGTGATGCCCGCGGTGGACAGGATCGGGACTCCGCCGGGCGTGACGGGCGGGGTGCGGGCGGCCTTCCAGTAGTCGGGGGCGTCGCCGGTGCGGTGCAGCAGATCGAGTTCGGCGAGGTCCTCGACGTCGAGGGCGTCCCGGTTGGCCAGCGGGTGCTCGGCGCTGAGCATGACGAACTGGTCCTGGGCGGGAAACCGGAACCCGACCGTCAGTTCGGGTTCGTGGACGGGAAGCTCGACGATCACGGCGTCGACCTCGCCGCCCAGCACGGCGGCGAAGGGCGAGCCGAGCGGCAGGTCGTGGGTGTGCACGGCCACGCCGTGCTGGTCGTGCAGGGCGCGGAAGGTGGCGGTGATCTCCTCGTAGACCATGCCGGTGAACCCGATCCGCAGCTCTTCCAGGGCTCCGCGCATCGCCCGTTCCCGGGCGCGGTCGAAGGTGCGCAGCAGACCCCGGTAGGCGGGGCGGACCTCCTTGACGAACTGCGCGCCGACCCGGGTCAGGGAGACTCTGCGGCTGGTGCGGGCGACGAGCCGGGCCCCGACCCGTGATTCGAGGGTGGCGATGAGCTGGCTGACCCGTGACTGCGAGAGTCCGAGCCGCTCGGCGGTGCGCCCGAAGTGCAGCTCTTCGGCCAGGGTGATCAGGCACTCGATCTGCTGCAGATGCGCTTGGTGCATCGTGGTCAGCCCTGCGCTCATGACCCATGAGCCTACCAGCCGATCGATGAGCCAAGCTCATCGATCGATGAGGAGATCGGCGTTGTTCCCGCCCCTTGCAGACGATGGAGTGGAGGGCATGAGCTGTTCTGTGACTTCCCCCGATGCGATCCGTGGCGAGCGGACCTCCCTGCACCAGTGGGTCGCCGTCGGCGTGCTCACGCTGGCGACGTTCCTGGTCGTGACCTCCGAGATGCTGCCGGTCGGTGTGCTCACCCCGATGGCTGAGGGGCTCGGCATCTCCGCGGGGGCGACCGGGACGAGCCTGACGATCACCGGCCTGGTCTCGGCAGTCACCGCCCCCGTGGTGCCCCGCCTGCTCGGGAACCTCGACCGCCGCGTCGTGCTCGCTGTCGCGATGGTGGTGCTCGCGATCGGCAACGGGCTCACGATGATCGCCGGCGGCTTCGGCATGCTCGTGGTCTCGCGTGTCATCCTCGGCGTCGGCATGGGAGTCGTGTGGGGGATGGCCTCGGCGGTCGCGACCCGGCTCGTCGCGCCCCGCAGCATCGCCCTGGCGGTGTCGTTCGCCGTCAGCGGGGTGGCGTCGGCCTCGGTGCTCGGTGTGCCGCTGGGCACCTTCGTCGGCAACGCCTTCGGCTGGCGGGCCGCCTTCGGCTCCCTCGCGGCCATCGCGCTGGTCGCCGCGGCAGCCCTGCTGCTCGCGCTGCCGGTCCTGCGCCGTCCCGAGGCGACGGACAATCGCGTGGAGACCGGGCAGCGGGCCTCGCTGGCGCGGCCAGCGGTCATCACCGGACTGACCGTCGTCGTGCTGCTGGTCACCGCCCACTTCGCCGCGTACACCTACGTGCGGCCCGCGCTCGAGGAGCTGCCGCGGATGTCGGCGAACGCGATCGCACTGCTGCTTCTGCTCTACGGGGTCTTCGGGCTGATCGGCAACTTCGCCGCCGGAGCCGCCGCTGGCCGCAAGCCGCGCCTGACGGTGCTGCTGCTCGCGGCAGGAATCAGCCTCGCCCTGGCGATCCTCGCCGTCTTCGGCACCAGCGCCCTGGTCGCGGGGCTCGCGATCGCTGTGTGGGGCGTAGCCTATGGCGGGCTCTCGGTGGGTGCGCAGCTGTGGATGACCACCGCCGCCCCGGACAGGGTCGAGCACGTCACCGGCCTCTACGTCGGCGTGTTCACGGGCTCCATCGCCCTCGGTGCGTTCGCCGGCGGTCTCGTGGTCGAAGGGGCGGGCATCGTGCCGCTGCTGTGGACGGCCGCCGCCGTGGCGCTGGCCTCGCTGCTGGTCGGCCTCGTCGGGCCCGGGCCGAAGCGGGGCCTGCGTGTCTGAGGCCGGCGAGATCGTCAGTCCGGTGCCGTGCCTACGGTCCATGCGTCGCGGTGCCGAACGGGTTGTCGATGACCCACAGAGATCAAGGTGTGAGGAGGATCTTCCCTGCTGGGCGACCGGTGAGACTCAGCCGCAGGGCGTCGGCTGCTCGCGCCAGGGGGGATGTCTCGCCGATCTTGACAGTGAGCCCGCCTCGCGCGGCGATCGCGACGGTCTGCTCCAGTTCATCGTCGGGGTGCCGCACCCACGGAATGCTGGCGGCGCGGGAGTGCTCGTCGCCCTACGCCGTCACCGCACGGCCACCCTCAACGAGCACGGCCCGGGTCGCGGCGACGAGTCCGTTCCCATAGGGGACGGGGATCGTCCCCTATGGGAACGCAGGTACGAGTGGTTGTGGGCAGAGGCCGTGCCGATGACGCGGGGACCCCGGTCGAGAGCAATCCGCACGGTCGCGGACCCGACATTCCCCGCAGCTCCGTGCACGAGCAGCGTGTCGGCGCTCGTGATCGCAAGGTTCTGCACCATCGAGAACCCGCGGCCTTCGCGGCCACGGGTTCTCGTGTCGACGGTCGTAGCACCATCGGATAATCGATCATGCGACGCTCTTGCATGCCTCCAACTGTGCGGCGTGAGGTGCCTTGTCCGCCGCAGCCCGCGTCGCGATCCACCCGGTGAGCGCCGGCGCGAGCACGGCGGGGGCCAGCGCCCATGCGGCGAGGTCGGCCGCCCCGATTCCGGCGGTGAGCAGCGCGCCCCGAGTGCTGCGCCGACGGCGGAGCCGAGGTACATCGCGGCCATCTGGAAAGCGATGATCGACATCGCCTGTGCAGGGCGGTCGAGTTCGCCGCTCTGGCGACGTCGTTGAGGTTGCCGCCGATGTTGGCCAGCACCCCGACGCTGCTGCCACAGCTGCTCGATCAACCGCTCCACCACCGCCCGCTCGGTTCTGTCACGCCCGGCGTTGCGGCGGGACGCGGCCTGCACCGCGGTCGCCGAGATCCACGCTCCCGGCTTCCTCCCCGCCACCGCCGCGGCCGCGCACACCGCAGCCCACTCCCGCTCGGTCAACCACACCGAGGTCCGTGACCGCCGCCGCCCCTGCCCAGCCGCCGCCTGACCCCGCGTGCTCGATCCCCTCACCGCCATCGCCGCCCCTTCGACTCCGGCCCGCCGGCCCGAGGCCCCCTCCTCCGGCGACGTGCCCTCATGCTGCCAGCGGCCGACGACGTCGTCGGCCGCGATCTGACAGTTCTTCGGTATCTTGCTCCGCGGGCCGGGCGGTGAAGAGGCACTGCGCAGCACATCTTGCTCCGCGCGGAGGCCGCGCAGAATGGCCCGCTTCGGTGAGGATCAGGCGTTCGCGCCACACGTGATCACGCGCGCGGCATAGTGCTGTCGTGAAGTGGAGAGTCCGAGCGGCCCAATCGCGGTTAGGGTTCTGGTGGCGGGGATGGTTGTGGCGTCGTCGTCTTCGGAAGGAGGCTGCGACCCGGAAGCATCGGCGGTTGTCGTGGTGGTGGGTAGGCTTCTGCGCCGTCACAGCGGTGAGTATCGGGGCGGGTGTGATGTGGTGGTCGTGGCCGCCCGAGTTCCCGACACCGACCGAGGCGAAGGACAGGATCTCGGCGGTGGCCGAGGAGACCAAGGCCCGGACCGACGCTATCCGGACCGGGTTGGCGGCCGCAGGCGGTGTGGGCGCGGTGTGCACGTTGCTGTTGGCGGTGCGGCGGCAGCGTACGACGGAGGAGGATTCGCAACAGCAGCGGATGACCGAGCTTTACACCGTTGCGGTCGAACAGCTCGGCCACGACAGTGCCGCGGTGCGGCTCGGTGCTTTGTATGCGTTGCAGAGGCTGGGCCGTACTTATCCCGAGCAGCGGCAGGCGATCGTCAACGTGTGGTGCGCCTACCTGCGCATGCCCTTCCGCGATCCTGAGGCGGCCAACGTGCGTGAAGAGGAAGCCGCCGAGCTGCGCCAAGAGCTGGAAGTGCGGCTGACTGTGCAGGAGCTGCTGCGCGAGCACGTCCACTCCAGCCCGTGGAGAGGTAGGCCCGTGTCAGCGCAGTACTGGGACAACGTCTTGTCTGTGAATCTGGCCGGGGCAGACTTGTACGACCTCAACCTCACCCATTGCCTCCTCCATGAGACGACAGGCTTCAGACGAGCCCGGTTTTTCGGACGCACCTCCTTTGAGGATGCTGGGTTCTGCGTCCCTTGGTTCGAAGGTGCCAAATTCCTCGGCGAGACCTCTTTTGACGAAGCCATCTTCGGCCTCGGCGTCGGCAAACTCGGAGATGTCCCGAGCGGCTTCGGCATCGCCTCGTTCGAAGGCGTGACGTTCGGCAAGCGCATCTCGTTCGACGGCGCGATAGCACCCCTCAACGGTGCGCACACCTGGCCGGAGGGATGGGAACTGCGGCCAGCCGAGGATGTGGAGGCACCGGAAGGTGGTGATCCAACTGTCCCGTGGGGTCGGTTGGCCCGGGTGCCGGACCCGGGCCTCGAGGGTGGCTCGGGGCTGGCGGAGGACGCGTCCGTGGAACCGGTGAGTGACCGACGCGCTGATGCGGACAGCCGCACTTTCTGCTACACAACGGAGATTTCGTGGATACACTGGCAGGTCTGCCGACGGAAGGGTCCGTGCCTGTCGCGTGCCGTCCGCGAGCGACACACGACTATGAGGGCCAACCTGCTCATCGCGAGAGGTCGTGTCGTTCCGCGTCCGCGGCAACCTATTCGAGATACTTGTGGGTGACATGAATCTCTGACATCGAGCGAGTTCGCGCAGCCGAGCCATCGCCGGGGAGTTTTCGTTCGAGGATCCCACCGCCGAGCTGACCCGCCGCAGGGAGGAAGCACGCGCGGTCATCGCACGGGCCGTCGTCGCGTACATCTTTCAGGGGGATTCCCGGCTCGGCGGACGTATTCCGCTCGACTCCCGTAGCGCGAGCGGATTCCACCTGACCCGGGCGACCGAGTGGTTCGTCATCAGTCACGAGCTGGGACACCTCCTGGCCGGCCACCTGGACGTGTCGCGGACCCGCACCGAGTCCGGCGAGCTGATCCGGAAAACGCGGTCCCAGGAGTTCGAGGCCGACGAGATCGGTGCGCTGCTGGTACTGCGTGGTCTCGAATCCCGTGACCGGCTCTGGGCCAACTTGGCGCTCGCCGGGCCGTTTCTCTTCTTCGCCATCGACCACCTCGTGACCCGGGTGCGGAACGAGGTCCAGGACATCCCCGAGGCCCTGGTGGTCACCGACCATCCTCCCTCCGACGAGCGCGCAGCGGCCCTGCGCCGGGTGTTCCGGGAGCACGCGGGTGTCGGCGCACTGCAGTTCGCCAACGCCACACTTTCGTGGCTCTCGAATCAGGAAGACGACATCCTCGACACGGTGGACCGGATGGTGCACTCGTGACCGCTCACCGTTTCCGTGTGCCATCCGGTGCCGCTCCGCCCGGTCTCGTCCGGACGGGTCGCCACTGTGGGGTGAACCGTGGTGCCGCCTGGGCGGAGGTTCGCAGCGACACGGGTGTTCGCGTCCGAAGGGGACTGCTCGCCCGCCGGTCGGCGCGGGCCCGCCGTGTCAGACTGCGTTTCGTGCGAGGTCTCGCAGCACACGCCGTGGCTCTGGTGCGCGCCAGCCATCCGGAACCGACCGTGGTCGTCACGGCCGTCGCCGTGGGGCTGGCGCTGAGCACCGGACGGGACGGTGCCGGGGTGGTCGCGGTGGCGGTGGCGGTGCTGTCGGGACAGCTCTCGGTGGGGTGGCTCAACGACTTCCTCGACGCCGACCGTGACCGGCTGGCCGGGCGGCGGGACAAGCCCGTGGTCACCCGCGCGGTCTCGCGGCGCGCTCTGGCGCTGGCGACGCTTGCCGCCGCCGTCGTGTGCGTGCCCGCGTCACTCGCGTCGGGCCCGGTGGCGGGTGTGGTCCACCTGCTGGCCGTGGCATCGGCGTGGGGCTACAACCTCGGCGTGAAGTCGACGCCGCTGTCGGTGCTGCCCTACGCACTCTCGTTCGGGCTGCTTCCCACTTTCGTGGTGCTCGGGCTTCCCGGCGCGCCGGCACCACCCTGGTGGTTGCCCGCCGTAGGCGCGCTGCTCGGTGCGGGAGCGCATTTCACCAACGTGCTGCCCGACCTCGCCGCCGACGCGGTGACCGGCGTTCGGGGGCTGCCACACCGGATCGGTGCCGCCGGGAGCCGGGTCGCGGCAGCGGCCCTGCTGTTGACCGCCTCGCTCGTCCTCGCGGTGGCGGCGTCGGTGGAGCCGTTCGTGGCGGTCGTCGTCCCGGTACTGGCCACGGCGGTGCTGGTGACGGGTTTCCTGCTGGGCCGCCGGGGAGGGTCGCGCGCACCGTTTCGTGCGGTGCTGGCCGTGGCGTTGCTCGACCTCGCCCTGCTGCTCACGGCCGGTCACACGATCGTGGGGTGAGTGGCTCACCATGACGGTTTCCGTGGCCAGCCGGCAGCGGCGGGATCGGTGACACTGCAGGAGTGCTTGCCTTACCGGAGGTCCGGACGCGGCGGCGTTCTCACCCGGAGCTGTTCCGAGGCCGCAACGATCCGGCACAGTACGACGATCTCGCGGGGGAGTGGTGGCGGCCTCGCGGGGCGTTCGCGGCGTTGCACTGGCTGGCCGCCGCCCGGGCGGACCTGGTGCCGCCGGCCGACCGCCCCGGCGCGGTGCTGGTCGACCTCGGCTGTGGCGCGGGGCTGCTGGCTCCACACCTCGCGGGCAAGGGTTACCACCACATCGGGGTGGACCTCGGCGCCTCCGCGCTGACGCAGGCCGCCCGCCACGGCGTGACCGCCGTCCGCGGTGACGTGCTGCGCGTTCCCCTGGCCGACGGCTGCGCGGACGTGGTCACCGCCGGGGAGATTCTCGAACACGTCACCGACCTGGCGAGGGCCGTCGGCGAAGCCTGTCGGCTTCTCCGCACCGGAGGGCTGCTGGTGATCGACACTCTGGCCGCGACGGCGGCGGCGCGCTTCCTCGCGGTGACGGTGGCCGAGCGGGTTCCCGGCGGCCCGCCACGAGGAATCCATGATCCTGTGCTGTTCGTCGACCGTGCCGCGCTCGTGCGGGAATGCGCGGCTCACGGGGTGAGGCTGCGGCTGCGTGGTCTCAGACCCTGTCTCACCGATTCCGTGCGGTGGCTGGCCGGACGCACCGACCACGTCCGGATGCGGCCGACGCGGTCCACGGCGGTGCTCTTCCAGGCTGTGGGGCGGCGCGGATGACGAGCACGAAGCGAACGAGTCCGGCCGCGGCGGCGCGGGAACTGGCTCCGGGGCTGGCGCGCCGCGCCGCGGAGTACGACGAGCTGGCCTCCTTTCCTCAGGCCGACTTCGACGACCTGCGCGCGGCCGGGCTGCTGGGACTGATGGTGCCCACCCGGCTCGGTGGGTCCGGTGCCCGCTTCGCCGACTACACCGCCGTCGCGAGTGAACTCGCCGCCGGATCGGGTGCGACAGCCCTGATCTTCAACATGCACGCGTCGGTGACGGGTGCGCTGGCGCACACACCCGACGACGTGGCCCGGTCGATGGGGGCACCGCCGGGTTACTTCGCCGCGCGCGACCGGATCCTCGCCGACGCGGCCGCCGGTGCCCTCTACGCCGTGGCCATGAGCGAGCGCGGCGTCGGCTCCCGACTGTCCCGGCTGACGACGTGTTACGAGCGGACCGCCGGAGGGTTCCACATCACCGGCTCCAAGGCGTTCGTGTCCGGGGCCGGACACGCCGACGCCTACCTGGTGGCGGCCCGGGCCCCGGAACCGGGCCCGGACGACCGGCCGGTCGTGTCGTACTTCCTCGTGCCGGCCTGCGCCGGAGTGACCGTCGAACCGACGTGGAACTCGCTGGGCATGCGGGCCACCGGAAGCCACGACCTGCACCTGGACGTCACCGTCCCCGCCGACGCGCTGCTCGGTGGGGTGGAAGGGCTCACCCTCCTGCTGGCGCAGGTCATGCCGCACTGGCTGGTCGCCTCCTACGCGGCGGTCTACGTCGGGGTGGCCCAGTCCGCGGTCGACGCCGCCTCGGCGCACCTGACCGAACGAGGACTGAACGACCTGCCCGCCGCGCGGGCACGGATCGGGCGGGCGGACACGGCGGTGGCCGCGGCCCGCCTCGCCGTCACCGAGGCCGCACGGCGGGTCGACGCCGACCCCGGAGCGGAGGAGACACGTCGTGCGGCCTGGCGGGCGAAACTGCTCGCCGGTGACACGGCCGCGCAGGTCGCCACCAGCATGCTCGAGGCGGCGGGCACGTCGGCCACCCGCCGTGGTCACCCCCTCGAACGCATCTTCCGGGACGCCCGATGCGGCGCGCTGCAACCACCGACCTCCGACGTCTGCGCCGACTGGCTCGGAGTCGCGGCGCTGGGCGGTGACCCCGAACGGGATACGGCGACTCCTCGATGGTGAGCACGACCGCCCACCTCACCGGTTTCGGGATCGCGACGCCCGCTCGCGTCGACCAGGAGACGCTGTGGGAGGACTTCTTCGCCCGGCACTTCTCCGGTGCTCGGGCGGCGGGACGGGTGTTCCGGTCCTCCACGGTGCGTCGACGTCACGCAGCGGTGAACCCTCTCGTCGAGGACGTGTCGACGTGGTCGACCGAGGCGCGGATGCGGCGTTACGCGCGGGAGGCGCCCCCGCTGGGAGCGAGCGCGGTGGCCGCCGCCCTGGCCGACAGTGGTCTGGCCGCCGAGGACGTCGGGCTGTTCGCGGTGGCCTCCTGCACCGGCTACACCACACCCGGGCTGGACATCCGGGTCACCACCGACCTCGGGATGCCGCCCGACGTCCAGCGGCTGTTGATCGGCCACATGGGCTGCTACGCGGCGATCCCCGGTCTCGGCGCGGTCGCGGATTTCGTGGTGGCCCGGCGGAAGGCGGCGGTGCTGCTGTGTCTGGAACTCACCTCACTGCACCTGCAACCGGCCACCGGAAGCCTGGACCAGGCCGTGGCGCACTCGCTGTTCAGCGACGCGGCGGCCGCGGTGGTCGTGCGGCCGGAACCCACGCGGGGAGCGCTCGCGATCGTGGACATCGCGGCGCTGACCGACCCGGCGGGCGCCGACCACATGACCTGGAACGTCACCAACCTCGGGTTCCGCATGGGCCTGTCCCCCCGCGTCCCGGACGTGCTGTCCCGCCACGTCGGCCCGATGATCACCGGGCTGCTCGCCCGGCACGGCCTCACCCCGGCGGACGTCGACGCCTGGGCCGTACACCCCGGAGGGCCTCGCATCCTGGAGGCGGTGGGCGACGGACTGGCACTGCCCGACGCCGCCCTCGCGCAGTCCCGGCACGTGCTGGCCGAACACGGCAACTGCTCGTCGGCGACGGTGTTCCTCGTGCTGGAGGCGTTGCGGTGCGGTGGCCGTCCCCGAGCGGGACGCTACGGGGTCGCGATGGCGTTCGGGCCTGGTCTGACCCTGTACGCCGCCCTGGTGCAGGCGACGTGAGCACGCACCGAGTACCGGACTGGCCACGGATGGGAACGTGTGTTCGGGTTCACCGTTCTGGACTCGGTCATTTTCTTGAATGATTCCAGAAAAGGTGCTTACCTGGAGACATGCGACCCTCCCACCACGACCTGCTCCGCCACGTCGGGCTGCGGGTCACCGCTCCGCGACTGGCGGTGTTGGAGGTGGTCGAAGCCAGTCCCCACGCCGACGCGGACACCGTCCGCAGCCGGGTGGTCGACCGGCTGGGAGCCGTGTCGACACAGGCGGTCTACGACATCCTGCACACCCTCACCGATGCGGGAATCCTCCGGCGCACCGAGCCCGCGGGCTCACCCAGCCGGTACGAGATCGCCACCGGCGACAACCACCATCACCTCGTGTGCCGGGGTTGCGGTGACGTCGTCGACGTGCCCTGCGCCGTCGGTGAGACGCCGTGCCTGCACGCGAGCGACGACCGCGGTTTCCTCATCGACTCGGCCGAGGTCATCTACTGGGGCTACTGCCCCTCCTGCCTGTCCAACTCCGCTTCCTAAAAGGAGAACGCATGTCCGACACCACGGGCACCCCGTACCACGAGACGCCGTCGACGCGCGAGAACGGCGCACCCGCCGTCAGCGACCGCAACTCGCTGAGCGTGGGCAGCAACGGACCGCTGCTGCTGCACGACGTCCGGCTGGTCGAGACGCTCGCGCACTTCAACCGGGAGCGCGTGCCGGAGCGCAACCCGCACGCCAAGGGCGCGGGGGCGTTCGGCGTCTTCGAGACCACGGAGGACGTCTCCCGGTACACGAAGGCCGCGCTGTTCCAGAAGGGCGCCAGGACCGAGATGCTGGCCCGGTTCTCCACCGTGGCCGGTGAGCAGGGCTCGCCCGACACGTGGCGCGACGTGCGTGGTTTCTCGCTGAAGTTCTACACCAGCGAGGGCAACTACGACCTCGTCGGCAACAACACGCCGGTGTTCTTCCTGCGTGACCCGATGAAGTTCCCGCACTTCATCCGCTCCCAGAAGCGCATGCCGGGCACCGGTCTGCGTGACAACAACATGCAGTGGGACTTCTGGACGCTGAACCCGGAGTCGGCGCACCAGGTCACGTACGTGATGGGCGACCGCGGCCTGCCGCGCACCTGGCGTCACATGAACGGCTACGGCTCCCACACCTACATGTGGGTCAACGCCGAGGGCGAGAAGTTCTGGGTGAAGTACCACTTCAAGTCCGACCAGGGCGTCGAGTGCATGTCCAACGAGGAGGCCGAGCGCCTCGCGGGCAAGGACGCCGAGTACCACCGGCGTGACCTCTCCGATGCCATCGAGCGTGGCGAGTACCCGAGCTGGACGCTGTACGTGCAGGTGATGCCGTACGCCGACGCGAAGACCTACCGGTTCAACCCGTTCGACCTGACCAAGGTGTGGTCGCACGCGGACTACCCGCTCATCAAGGTCGGCACCATGACGCTGAACCGGAACCCGGAGAACTTCTTCGCCGAGATCGAGCAGGCCGCGTTCGCGCCGTCGAACCTCGTGCCGGGCATCGGTGTGTCGCCGGACAAGATGCTGCTCGGCCGCACCTTCGCCTACGCCGACGCCCAGCGCGCCCGGATCGGCACGAACTACTTCCAGCTGCCGGTGAACCGGCCGAAGGTGAAGACCAACTCCTACACCTTCGACGGCAACATGGCGTTCGAGCACTCCGGCAGGGCCCCGGTCTACGTGCCGAACTCCTACGGTCGTCCGTGGGCCGACGAGACCGGCCCGGTGGAGGACGGCTGGGAGTCCGACGGCGAGATGGTGCGCAGCGCCTACTCGCTGCACCCGGAGGACGACGACTTCTCCCAGGCGGGCACCCTCGTGCGCGAGGTGTTCGACGACGCGCAGCGTGACCGCCTCGTCGACACGGTGTCCGGCAGCCTGGCCGACGGTGTCGAGGAGCCCGTGCTGTCGCGGGCCTTCCAGTACTGGCGCAACATCGACGCCACCATCGGTGAGCGCATCGAGAAGGCGTACTACGAGAAGAAGTGAGCCCCTTCCCGCAGCGGGTGAACAACGAGGGCCCGGCCGTCCCGATGGGGCGGCCGGGCCCTCGCCGTCCGTGGCGCCCGGCACGGCACCGGAACGCCGGGATCCGTCTTCGAAGATCGCTAGTGCGATGTCCGTGGACCTTCGCCGGCTCGCTAACCTCAAGACATGGGTAAGGAAGATCGGCTCGCCATGGTCGAGAGCCTGCTCGCCCTGCCCTTTCCCGGGACGCACACGCAAGAGAAGGATCGCTCCGGCGGGCCTGGCTACCACGTGTGCGTTCTCCAGGCCAGCCAGGACTTCTGGGACGACCGCAGCGAAGAAACCGTCGAGGCGGCCAGGGAGGAAGTCGAGGCCACTTTCCAAACGCTGGTGACTGCGTTGACGGCGCGTTGGGGCGGGCCCAAGCCGATCGATCTGGAACGGTATCTCTGGAGTCAGAGCCTAGCTCCGGAGCCGATGAACCAGCTCTGCCAGCTCAGCGGCGAGATGCTCGTCTGGTGGCGGCCGGAAGTCGACAGGTGGATCGGACTCGCCGTCGGACAGGGTGACCCGGAGTTTCCCATCGAGTTGCTCGTGGCGGTTGGCGAGGCCTCGATCCCCTTAACTTGAGTGCGTCCAGCCTTCCTCCGTCCGAGGTACAGGGGAAGCCGATGAGGTTGACCGGCAAAAGATCAACACAGGCGCGGCAGGACGATCACTGCGCGTACGGGCAGCGAGATTCAAGCGCCTCTGGCGCGAGAAGCCGGAAGGTCGAAACTCAAGCTAGCGGCGGATGAGGCCGAGTTCGGTAGCGGTGGCGACGGCGGCGGTGCGGGAGTCGACGCCGAGCTTGGTGTAGACGCGAGCCAGGTGCGATTTGACGGTGCCCTCGGTGAGGTGGAGCCGGGTGGCGATGGCGTGGTTGGACAGACCCGCGGCGACCAGCGTCAGGACCTCGGTCTCGCGCCGGGTCAGGGAGGTGCCGGGGGAGCGCAGCCGGTGCAGCAGCCGGTCCGCGACGGCCGGTGCGAGCGTGGTGCGGCCCGCGGCGGCGGTGCGGACGGCGGCGGCCAGGTCCTCCGGCGGCGCGTCCTTGAGGAGGTAGCCGGTCGCACCGGCCTCGATGGCGGGCAGGGTGTCGGCGTCGGTGTCGTAGGTGGTCACGATCACCACGCGGGGAGCGTCGGGACGCGCGGTGATCGCCGCGGTGGCCTCGGCGCCACTCATCCCACCCCCGAACTGCAGGTCCATGAGGACGACGTCGATGTCGCCTCCGGCCGCGCGGGCGACGGCCTCCTCGGCGGTGGCGGCCTCGGCCACCACCGCCATGCCGGGTTCGGTCTGGAGCACGGCGCGCAGCCCGGCACGGACGACGGGATGGTCGTCGGCGAGGAGCAGGCGGATGACGGTGTCGGTGTCGGTCACAGGTGGTCCTCGGATGCGGCTGTGGTGGGGTGCCCGACGGGAAGCCGGGCGGTGAGGGCGGTGCCCCGCCCGGGTGCGGAGTCGACGGTGAAGGTCCCGCCGAGGGACTGGACACGGGCTCGCATCGCGGCGAGCCCGAACCCACCGGTCTGCGGGCCGGCCGAGGGCAGGCGGCCGGGCACGAAGCCGCGTCCGTCGTCGACGACGTCCACCTCGACGCGGTCACCGAGGTAGCGGAGGGTGACTTCGGCGCTGGTGGCGTGGGCGTGGCGGACGGTGTTCGCGATGGCGGACTGGACGATGCGCAGCAGCGCGACCTCGTGGGCGGTCGGCAACGGTACGGCCTCGCCCGAGAGCCGGAACCGCGCGGTGATCGGGTGGCGGGTGCTGGTGGTGGCGCACAGGCGTTCCAGCGCACCGGCGAGGGTGGTGTCCTCCAGGGCGGGCGGGGCGAGGGCGGCGACGAACCGGCGGGCCTCGGCGAGGTTGTCCACGGCGGCCTGCCGTGCCTGGTCCACGTAGCCGGCGGCGGTCTCCGGCGTGCCGGGCAGCGCTCGTTCGGCGGCGCGCAGCAGCAGTTGGATGCTGGACAGTCCCTGCGCGAGGGTGTCGTGGATCTCGCGGGCCAGCCGTTCGCGCTCGGCCAGCACACCGGCGGTGTGCTGCGCGGCGGCCAGATCGGCGCGGGTGTCGGTGAGCTCCTCGATCAGGCGCCTGCGCTGTTCACTCTCCCGGTACAGGGCCTGGTATCCCCTGACCACCGCCACCGCC
This sequence comes from Saccharomonospora cyanea NA-134, assembly GCF_000244975.1. Lineage (NCBI taxonomy): Bacteria > Bacillati > Actinomycetota > Actinomycetes > Pseudonocardiales > Pseudonocardiaceae > Saccharomonospora > Saccharomonospora cyanea. The sequence continues at coordinate 2,202,189 of NZ_CM001440.1, forward strand.
ACGGCGGCACCGAGAGCGGGCCCGATCGCCATCGCCGCGCCGAAGGAACCCTGGTGCGCCGCGAAGCCCGCGACGGCCGCCGCCGCGGTGAGCACCACGGCGACCAGCCCGGCGCGGCGCGGCAGCAGGTGGAGCTGGAGGAAGTACAGCGGGAACGCCACCCAGACACCGTCGGCGGACAGGGCCAGCAACACCAGCCAGGCGGCCCCCACGGCGGTCAGCCAAAGCGCGGCGGCCCGCCGGGAACGCCTGACGTGTGGCAGTACGGGGCCCACCGCGTACACCAGACCGCATGCCGTGGCCGCCGCCACGACCGCTCCGGCGCGTGGGTCACCCGCGGCCACGGCCCGTCCGGCGGCCAGGACGAGGAGCCCGAGCACCAGCAGGTGCAAGCACCAGGCCAGAGCACGAGTGGTGGGGGTCAGGGCCGGCGCGGTGGTGTTCACAGTCCTTCCAGCCTAGGGAGAAACCCGCGAGCGGGCCTCCGTCGAAAGTAAGAACCGGCCTGCCGCTTTTCGTCGTGCCGATTGCCGACCCGCGTCGGATGCCGTCCGGAGGGAGCGGCGGCCACCGTGGAATGACATCCCGCTTCGTTTAGGAAGGGCAACCGATCGTGTTCGTCGCCTGGAGAGATCTCAGGTACGCCAAGGGGCGCTTCGCTCTGGTGGGCGCTGTCATCGTGCTGATCACCCTGCTGGTCGGACTGCTGTCCGGGCTGACCGAGGGGCTGGGCCAGCGGAACGTCTCAGCGATCACGTCACTGCCCGCCGACAGGATCGCCTTCGGGGCGCCCGATGCGAGGCAGGGGCTGTCGTACGCGAACTCCACCGTGACCGAGAAACAGTGGCGGCAGTGGGCCACGACGCCCGGCGTGACCGACGCCGAACCGCTGGGTATCGGCACCACGAAGGCCGTTGCCGGCGACAGGAGCGTCACCGTGTCCGCCTTCGGCGTCCGGCCCGGCTCGCCGCTCGCGCCCGACAGTGGCCGGATCGACGACCAGGCGGCGGTGCTGTCCACCACCGCCGCCGAGGACCTCGGCGTGGTGGTGGGCGACACCGTGACCCTCGCCGGGCAGCCGGTCACCGTCGCTGCGGTGAGCGGTGACGCCTCCTTCAGCCACACTCCCGTCGTCTGGTCCAGTCTCACCACCTGGCAGGCGGTCGCGCCCCGCCCGGCCACGACCGGCGAGCCGACCGCCACTGTCATCGCGCTGAACGCCGCCCCCGGCACCGATCTGGCCGCCGCCGACCTGGCAGCGGGCACGAAAACGGTCGCCAGGGACGACTCGTTGTCGGCGATCGGCTCCTACGCGGCGGAGAACGGCTCGCTGCAACTCATGCGCGGTTTCCTGTTCGTGATCTCCGCACTCGTCATCGGTGCCTTCTTCACCGTGTGGACCATCCAGCGCAGCGCCGACGTCGCCGTGCTCAAGGCACTGGGCGCCTCCACAGCTGGTCTGCTGAGGGACGCGCTCGGGCAGGCCGCCGTCCTGCTGGTCGGTGGCACGCTCGTCGGCAGTGGCATCGCGGCAGGCCTCGGAGCCGTCGTCTCCGGATCGGCCGTGCCGTTCGTCCTCACGCCCGCCACCATCCTCGTCCCCGCGCTCGTGCTGATCGCGCTCGGCGTGCTCGGAGCCGCCGTGTCCGTCCGCCGCATCACCTCCGTCGACCCGCTGACCGCTCTGGGGAGTGCCCGATGAGTCTGCGTCTGACCGGTATCACACTCACCTACCGCGACGGTGACTCCCGCCTGACCGCCCTCGACGACGTCAGCCTGGACGTGCCCGGAGGTAGCCTGACGGCGGTCGTCGGCCCCTCCGGCTCCGGCAAGTCCAGCCTCCTCGCGGTCGCCGCCACCCTCATCACCCCGGATACCGGCACCGTCGTCATCGACGGCACCGACACCGCGGGCCTGAGCCGGGGAGAACTGACCGGCCTGCGTCGCCGTAAGGTCGGGATCGTCTTCCAGCAGCCCAACTTGTTGCCTTCCCTCACCGCTGCCGAACAGCTCCAGGTCATGGCACAGCTCGACGGCCGCAAACCGCGCGGTGTCCGGAAGCGGGCCCTCGAAATTCTCGACGCCGTCGGCCTTGCCGACCAGGCGAACCGACGGCCGCATCAGCTCTCCGGCGGTCAGCGTCAGCGTGTCAACATCGCCAGGGCTCTCGTGAACGACCCCACCGTTCTCCTGGTCGACGAACCCACCAGCGCACTCGACCACGAACGCGGCGCCGCCGTCATGGACGTGATCACCCGCCTCACCCACCAACAGGCCACGGCGACCGTCCTGGTCACCCATGACCGCACTCACCTCACCGCGGTCGACCAGGTCGCCGAGATGCACGACGGCCGCCTCCGCCGTCCCGCGGCGATCCCATAGCCGACCGGACCACGGACGTGTCCCGGGAAACCGGTGCGCGGTGCCGGATGAGCACGGGCGGTCGCCGGACGCGAAGCCCTCAAAGCGTCACCCCGCGGGCCGGAACGCCGCCACCGCGGCTTCGGCGATGGCTTGGTCCTGTTCGCCGGTCCCGCCGCTGACGCCCACGGCGCCGACGACCTGGCCGTCCTGCTGGAGCGGGATCCCGCCCGCGAAGACCATCACCCGACCCCTGTTGGAGACGTGGATCCCGAAGAACTGCGATCCGGGTTGCGCGTTGTCGGCGAGGTCTCCGGTCTGGATGTCGAAGGCGCGGGCGGTGAAGGCCTTGTTGATGGAGATGTCGATGCTGCCGATCCAGGCGCCGTCCATGCGCGCGTGTGCGACCAGGTTGCCGCCCGCGTCGACCACCGCGATGTTGGCCGGCTGCCCGACTTCCCGCGCTCTGCGTTCACCTGCCGCGATGATCTCGCGTGCTTCGTCCAGCGATACCGACGGCAGCTGCCGCATGGTCGTCACCTCCGCGTGTGAGTGGCCGCCTGTCGGCCACACCGGCCACCTACCACCGAGGAACGGGTCGAAACACCGACGACGCGTCGACTCCTCGGCGCCGTCCGTGGTCGATCGGTCACCCCGTTCCAGTGCGTGGTACGCCCCTCCGAGGGCGGCCTTCCCGATCGAGAATGGGCGCATGACAACCCGACCGGACAAACGTCTGCCCGACACGCTGTCGTTCCCGACGAACGCCGTTCACGCGGGTAACGAGATCGATGCCGGTTCGGGGGCGATCCGCACCCCGATCGTCATGGCCAACTCCTACGCGCTGCCCGAGGACCCGGCCCAGTTGAGCTGGTCGGGGACCGACGTCCCGCTCTACACCCGTAACTCGGGCGCCAACCAGCTCGCGCTGCAGAACAAGCTGGTGGCCTTGGAAGGCGGCGAGGACGCCGTCGTGCTGGCGTCCGGAGTCGCCGCGCTGCACGCGGTGTTCTTCACCCACCTGCGCACGGGTGACCACGTGGTCGTCGCCGACGTCACCTACGAGGCGACCTGGCGGTTGTTCGCCGAGCTGCTGCCGGCTCGCTACGGTATCGAGGCCACCTTCGTCGACATGACCGATCTCGACGCCGTGCGGGCGGCGATCCGGCCCAACACGCGGATGGTGCACGTCGAGACCATCGCCAACCCGACCACCAAGGTCACCGACATCGCCGCGGTGGCGTCGATCGCGCACGACGCGGGAGCGATCCTGGTCGTCGACTCCACGTTCACCCCACCGCCGCTGTACCGGCCGCTGTCCGACGGCGCGGACCTGGTCGTGCACTCGCTGACGAAGTACATCAACGGACACGGTGACGCGATGGGCGGCGCGGTGATCGGCTCGGCCGAGCTGATCGCCCCGATCAAGAACGACGCGATGGTGGACGTGGGCGGGGTGATCTCGCCGTTCAACGCGTGGCTGATCACCCGTGGTTCCGTGACTCTGCCGCTGCGCCTGCGCCAGCAGAACTCCTCCGCCGCGCGGATCGCGGCCCGGCTGCGGGAGGACCCGCGCATCGCCTACGTGGCGTATCCGGGACTGCCCGACCACGCGCAGCACGACGTCGCGACACGGCAGTTCGGCGGTCGTGGTTACGGGGCGATGATGGCGTTCGCCGTCGCGGGCGATCCCGAGACACAGAACCGGTTCGTCGCGAACCTGCGTGTCATCACCTCGGCGGTGTCGCTCGGCCACGACGAGTCCCTCATCGTGCACGTCGGCACCGAGGGGCCACGGGTCGCGCACTACCCGGAGGAGTTCCGCAAGTGGGGCCATCTGCGGTTCTCGGTCGGTATCGAGGACCCGGACGACCTGATCGCCGACCTGACCTGCGCGCTCGACGAGACCTTCGGGTGAGGGGTTCGTAGCCCGACAGAGCGGGCGCCGCCGGAGCACCTCCTCCCCGGAAGCGCTCCGGCAGCGCTCACCGCATCGCGGCGTGGCGGGCGACGTCGGCGGCCTGCTCCATCGACTCGACGAGCAGGTCCCGGTACTTCGCCGCCGTGGCGGCGTCTCCCGCGGCGATGGCGTCGTCGATCGCGGACAGTGGCTGCACCGCGTAGCCGGTGTAGAGGCCGGGGGCGTAGACCATGTGCTTGAACCACTCGCGGCCGGGCAGCCCCTCTTCCTGGATCAGGGCACGTTCCTGGGCGATCAGCGCGTCGTTGACGGCGTCGAGGCCGTGGCCCTCGGCACGGACCGCCGCGTTCTCCAGTTGCCGTGTGGCCGCCCGCCAGTCGCGGGCCGCGTCGTAGGCGGGACGGAGGTCGACCACGGCAGCGTCGGCCTGTGCCTCGTCCAGCGCCCGCAGGTGCCGTACCACCTCGGCCGCGTAGTCGGAGTAGGTCATCGGCAGGACGTCGGAGTCGGCCATGCGCAACGCGAACGTCCCGGCGTAGGCGGCGGCGACCGCGTGATAGGTGTAGCCGGGGTCGAGGAAGTTGCGCATCATGTGCAGGTCGTCGTAGGCGCTGTGGTACTCCCCCGAGGGCGTCGACGTCCCGAAGTCGGCCGACGCGATGCCGAGGTGGTCGAGGAACGCGGTGTAGTCCGAGCCGCTGCCCAGCCTGTCCGGCACGGGCCGTTGCTTGCCCGAGGACTGCTGCCAGTTGGCGTACACCGTGCCGTGGTGGGGATCCTCGACCGTCTTCGCGATGTCGACGAGTACCTCGTCGAGCGCGGGCACGGAGCCGGCGGAGAAGTTCCTCCCGCCGCCCGCGCCGTCCATGTTGAGGTAGACCACCGCGTTCTCGATCAGGTCGGCCCGGTGCTGCTCCGCCCACTCGGTGGCGCCCAGCAGGCCGTACTCCTCGCCGTCCCAGCCGGCCAGCACGATGGTGCGCTCGGGCCGCCATCCCCGGTCGAGCAGTGTCGACATCGCCCTGGCGGTCTCCATCAGGGTCGTCCACCCCGACACGTCGTCCTTGGTGCCGTAGGTCCAGGAGTCGTAGTGGGCGCCGAGCACGACCTTCTGCTCCGGGTGCACCGAGCCGGGGATCTCGACGACGACGTCGTTGACCGGGATCCGCTCGTAGTCGATGTCCAGGTCGAGATCGACGGTGGTGGGGCCCGGGCCGATCCGGTAGTCGAGGTCCAGACCACCCTGCCAGCCCGCCGGGGCCCGCGGACCTTCCAGCGCGGCCAGCAGGTGCCGGGCCTGTCCGTAGGAGATGGGGGTGGTCGGAACCCCGGGCAGGTTCTCCGCCTCGGACGGGTCGAGTCGCGGCGTGCCGGGGATCGACGGCTCGCCCGGGGTGAGCGGGTCGCCGGGGTAGGTGAAGATGTACTGCACGCTGCCACGCTGGATGCCGTCGGCGTTGCGCCACGGACCGTCCGGGTAGACCGGGCCTCGCGTGAAGCCGTCGTCGGCGGGGTCGGAGTACAGGATCACGCCCGCCGCGCCGTGTTCCTCCGCGACCTTCGACTTCACTCCACGGAAACTGTTCCCGTACCGTGCCAGCACGATCTTGCCCTCGACGTCGACGCCCAGCTCTTCGAGCTTCGCGTAGTCCTCGGGCAGCCCGTAGTTGACGTAGACCACCTCGGCGGTGACGTCACCGGCGGGGGAGTAGGCGTTGTAGCCGACGACGACGTCGTCGAAGTTCTCGTGCCACGGGAAAGGCGGCTCCTTGACCTCCAACGCCCGCCGCTCGGGACCGGTCATCGTCACGGAGACGTCCCTCGGCACGGAGGCGTAGACGTCGTAGCTCTCCAGCTTCGCGTCCAGCCCCCACGAGGTCAGCATGTCCACCGAGTACTCCGCCCTGCGCGCGGCACCCTCGGTGCCCACGAGGCCGGGGTGGACGGACATCGCCTCGCTCATCCGCGCGGCGCTGGCGGCGTCCACTTCCTCCCGGAGTGCACGCTCCCACGAGCGGGGGTCATCCGACCGGTGCGGTGCCGCGACCGCCGTGGTGGCGGCGGTGAGCCCGGCGACGAGCGCGGTGACCACCGCTGCCGAACCGAGTGCTCTGCCGAGCCGTCGGCGTGCTGAAAGACGTGCCATCCCGTCCTCCTGTCCCGAGAGGCGAATAGTGAGCACACCATCTTTACAGAAAGCACCCGGAATTGTGCGGTGAGTAATCACGACATGCGTCCGGCCCAGGGAAGCCCGGCCGCTCCGCCGGTGCCTCCGCGGTGGGGCCGGTGTCCGGTGGTGCTCACCACGTGGAACCCGCACCGTGTCGACCGGTAGAGTCTTCGGCGGCCGCACCAGGGGTGCGGCCAGTTGGCTGTGCATCTACCGGCCGTCGGGACCCCGACGGACAGCGGCGGCACTCAACCACCGCGTCCGTGGAGGTGTTCCGTGACCCAGACGGTCGAGAAGCCCCTGCCCTCGTCGGCCCCGACCCTGCTCCGTACGGCGGGACTGCCCTACTTCCTCATCGCCTTCGTCGCGCGTCTGCCGTTCGCGATGATGGTCGTCGGTGTCCTCACCCTCGTCGTCTCCGCCCGAGGGTCGATCTCACTCGGCGGGCTCAACTCGGCCGCCGTCGGCGCGGGCACCGCCTGTTTCGGCGCGCTCCTGGGTGCGGCCGCCGACCGTTTCGGACAGCGGCGAGTGCTCCTCGTGCTCGCCGCCGCGAACGCCGCGATGCTGCTCGCCTTCGCGGTGGTCGCCTACAGCGACGCCCCGGACGGTGCCGTCCTGGTGGCCGCGTTCGGAATCGGTGCCACGGCGCCCCAGGTCGCGCCGCTGTCACGCTCACGCCTGGTCACGCTGATCACCGAGCGGATGGATCCCGCCCGCCGGGCGCGGACCCTCTCGTCGACCATGGCGTACGAGTCCGCAGCGGACGAGACCGTGTTCGTCATCGGGCCGTTCGTCGTCGGATTGCTCGCCTCCGCCGTCGCGCCGTGGGCGCCACTGGTCGGGGCCGCCGCGCTCACCGTGTTGTTCGTCGGCGCGTTCGCCCTGCACCCGAGTGGCCGTCTCGTCGCTGCCGCCCGTGGTGCGGACGGGAGGGCGCCGTCCCCGGTACGCGAACTGTTCCGTGTTCGCCTGCTCGTCGTCGTGGTCGGGATCTTCGGTGTCGGCACCTTCTTCGGCACGATGCTCACCTCGCTGACCTCGTTCATGGCTGACCGCGGCCTCTCCGAGCAGGCCGGACTCATGTACGGGGTGATGGGCATCGGTTCCGCGGCGTTCGCTCTCGGCGTCGCGCTCCTGCCCGCGCGGTTCTCGATGCGCGCCCGCTGGGCGACGTTCTCCGCGATCCTCTTCACGGGCAGCCTGCTGCTCCTGCTCGTGGAGGACGTTCCCGGGATGATCGGCGCCCTCGCGCTCATCGGCGTCGGTATCGGCCCGACCCTGGTCACCCAGTACAGCTTCGGCGCCACCCGCAGCCCCGCCGGGCGCACGGCGACCGTGATGACGATGCTGGGATCAGGGGTCATCGTCGGTCAGTCGTTGGGTGCCGCCGTCACCGGTGAGGTCGCCGAGCGCGCCGGAACGCACCCGGCCCTCCTGCTCCCCGTCCTGGCGGCGGCGATCGTCGCCGCCGCGGGAGCGGTGAACTGGTTCCTCACCGGTGCCGGGAGCGAAAGCCGGTAGGGCGGACTCAGCAGTCGCCGTCGAAACAGAACGACGACTCGGCCTCGTCGGTCTTCACGACCTTCAGCCGGATCTCCGTGTCCGTGTCCCGCCTGCCGGTAGGGGTCTGCTCCACGACCTTCCAGTTGGCGTAGTTGATCGCGACAGCGTGCCCGTCCACCGGCACGACCTCCACGTCGCGGAAACCGGCGTCGCCCAGCTCGCCGTAGGCGGTCGACAACAGCTCACCCTCCACGTCGGGCACCTCCGCCGTGGAAGGTGCCTCGCTGGTTTCCTCGAAGCCACTGCCGATGTCGGCCGCGATGTTGGTGTCGGCACTGGCGGTGGTGGTCTTCACCTCGCCCTCGCCACCGTTGGTGACGGTTCCGATGACGGCGAGGACGACGACGGCGCCCACGCCGATCGCGAGGTTCCGGGATGTGTCAGACACGAACATGGCCTTCCTGAGAGAAGTGAACGGATTGGCGGGTGGGAAGCACCCGCCCGTATACGGAGGAAGGCGCACCGCATGACGCGGACGGGCCTGTTCGTTATCGACTCTCCACCCGATCGAGTGACGTGGCCTCTCTGTCGAGTGCCCACCCCCGCAGGTCGGCCTGTACCGCCGGGGAGAGTGCTGAAGCCGCAGGCACGGTGGCGGACTGGGTTGTGACCGCCGTCCGCGTCGCCGGGTTTCCCGGCGTGGCGGCGGTGGTAGCCGATCAGCCAGGCATTCCGGCGCCCCGTGCGGTCGCCCTTCACGGAGGAACCCAGGAGGAAGCCATGGAACCACCGCGCATCCTGGTGGTCGGCGGAGGGTTCGCCGGCGTGGAGTGCGTGCGCCGACTGGAACGGTTGCTCACCCCGGACGAAGCGTCGATCACGTTGGTGGCCGCGCGTAACTACCAGCTCTACCTGCCGCTGCTGCCTCAGGTGGCGGCAGGCATGCTCACACCGCAGTCGGTCGCGGTGTCGTTGCGCAGGCTGTTGCGGCGCACCCGGGTCGCGCCCGGCGCGGCGCTCGGGGTGGACCTCGACGCGAAGGTCTGCGTCGTCCGGGGACTGTCGGGGCGGATTCGCGTCGAGCCGTACGAGTATCTCGTACTCGCACCGGGCAGCGTCACACGCACTTTCGACATCCCCGGGTTGGCCGAGCACGCCCGGGGCATGAAGACCCTCGCCGAGGCGGCGTACCTGCGTGACCACGTGATCGCGCAGCTCGACATCGCCGCGGCCGCACCGGAGCGCGATGAGCAGGAGGCCCGCCTGCAGTTCGTCGTGGTGGGCGGCGGCTACTCGGGCACGGAGACGGCGGCCGCGCTGCACCGGCTCACGTCCGCGGCCGCAGGGCGGTACCCGGGGCTCGATCCGCACGCGATCAAGTGGCACCTCGTCGACATCGCCCCCAAGCTGATGCCCGAACTCGGTGACGACCTGGGTGAGAAAGCCACCGACCTGCTGCGACAACGCGGCATCGACGTCTCGCTCGGCGTGTCGGTGGCCGAGGCCGACGCGGAGACCGTGCGGTTGACCGATGGCCGAGTGCTGCCGTGCCACACCCTCATCTGGACCGCGGGGGTGCGGCCGAGCCCGCTGATCGACACGCTCGGCGCGGAGACCGTGCGCGGACGGCTCAAGGTCACCGAGAACATGGACGTCCCGGAACGTCCCGGTGTGTTCGCGGTCGGGGACGCCGCCGCGGTGCCCGACATCTCCAAGGGCGACGGTGCCGTCTGCCCACCCACCGCACAGCACGCGCAGCGGCAGGGACGGGCGGTCGCTCGTAACGTCGCCGCCACGCTCCGTGGCCAGCCCATGGAGCCGTACCAGCACCGGGACATGGGGCTGGTCGTGGATCTGGGGGGTACGGACGCGGTGGCGAATCCGCTCGGCGTGCCGCTGACGGGCCTGCCCGCGCAGGCCGTCACGCGCGGTTACCACATGGTCGCCCTGCACACGTCCGTCGCCAGGGCGCGAGTGCTGACGAACTGGGTGCTCAACGCCACGTCCGGGGACGACTACGTCCGCATGGGCTTCCTCGCCAACCAGCCCGCGACGCTGCGGGAACTGGAGCATACGGACGCCTACCTGAGCGCGGACCAACTCCGCAGCTACACCAGACCGTCCGACGTGCCCGGGTAACCGCTCGTCAAGTCGGGGACCCTCGGCGCGGAAACCGTCCACAGAGGACGCCCCTTCTACGCCGGGCAGATCGAACGAGCCCGAAAGCACCAGCACTCTCGGGTAGTCGCGGGAGCGCAGCGGTTCCGACGGACTGCGTGGCGTGGTCGCCCGAGGCGATCCCAACACGATCGGCAGTGCCGACGCGAAGACGATGCCTGCCACTGCTCGGTCGGAGGGCTGCGGCCGACGCCCTGCCGGGACTGCGTGACGTGCGTAGGCTCGTTCGTCAGAAACGCAACCGGCGCCTCGACGAAGATCACTGGTGCTTGCGAGCAGGCTGACCCACCGCGAGGGAAGGTGAGAGATGGCCCTGCAGGTGATCGACTCCCCAGAGCGGCAGCGCTACGAGGCGGTGCGCGAGGGAACGGTTCTCGGCTTCACCGCCTACGAACACATGAACCAGGTGCTCGTCCTCACCCACACGGAGGTCGACCCTGCGCTGGAAGGGCAGGGAATCGGAGGCGCGCTGACCCGGGCCGTGCTGGATCAGGCGCGTAGCCGGCGACTGCGGGTTCTCGCGCTCTGCCCGTTCGTCCGCGTGTGGCTGGAGAACCACCCGGACTACCACGACCTGGAATACCGGCTCCCGGCGAGCAGGGTCACGGACTGAATGGCCCGCGGATTCGCAGGCAGGCAGACCCGCGTGAAACGGCGGGCGCTGCCGGGACAGGTCCCCACTCCGGCGCGTCGGTTCCTCCGCACCGAGGCGGGCAGCGCGTCGTTGCTCCTCGCCGCGACGGTGGTGGCGTTGCTCTGGGCGAACTCGCCGTGGTCCGACACCTACGAAGCCGTGTGGGGCGCGGAGTTGTCCCTCTCACTGGCGGGCTGGGATCTGTCGATGGACCTGAAGCACTGGGTCGTCGACGGCCTGATGGCGCTGTTCTTCTTCGCGGTCGGGCTGGAGGTTCGTCGTGAGTTCTCCGTCGGGGAGCTCACCGACCGACGACGGGCCGCGATCGCGGTGGTCGCGGCACTCGGGGGGATGGTGGTCCCCGCGGTGCTCTACCTCCTCCTGATGCCCCGAGGGGAGGCCGGGCACGGCTGGGGGGTGGTCATCGGGACCGACACGGCGTTCCTGCTCGGCGCGCTCGCCGTGGTGGGACCGGCGTTCGCCACCCAGCTCCGCGTCTTCCTGCTCACGTTGACGGTGATCGACGACATCATGGCCGTCAGCGTGATCGGGATCTTCTATTCCGAGTCGATCGATCTACTCGCGCTGCTCGTCGCGCTGCTGTTCGGTGGAGTGCTCTGGGCGCTCGGCCGGGTCGGCGTGTGGCGCGCGACCCCGTATGTCGTCGTCGTGGTCGGGCTGTGGCTCGCCACGGTGGAGTCCGGGCTTCACGCCGCGATCGCCGGAATGCTGGGTGGGCTGCTGGTGGGCGCCCACAACCCCGTTCGGGAGGAGGTCGAGCGGGCGGCGCTTCGCTTCCGCGCGTTCCGGCAGTCGCCGCGCGTCGACGTCGGTCGCACGGCACGCTCGGGGCTGGAGCGGGCGATCTCGGTGAACGAGCGGCTCCAAGCGGCCGTGCACCCCTGGGCGAGTTACGTCGTGGTGCCCCTGTTCGCTCTCGCCAACGCAGGGGTCGACCTTCGTCACGGCATGTTGACCGAGGCACTCCGCTCACGTGTGACGTGGGCGGTGGTGGTCGCGTTGGTGGTCGGCAAGCTGGTGGGGATCAGCGTGTGCACGGTGATCGGTGTTCGGTTCGGCGTTGGCCGTCTGCCCCGGGGTGTCGGGCTCGGACACGTCTTCGGTGGCGCGGCGCTGTCGGGCATCGGGTTCACGGTGTCGCTGCTCATCGCCTGGCTCGCGTTCGACGATCCGGCCTTGCGTGACCAGGCAACCGTCGGTGTGCTGCTCGCGGCGGTGCTTGCGACGGCCGTGGGCTGGGTGGCGTTCCGGGTAGCCGCGCGGTTCGGGGGACGGACCGACGCGGACCTGCCTCGCCGTCTCGACCCACCGGTCGATGCGGCGAGGGACAACATCCGGGGCGCACCCGACGCTCCGCTCACGCTCGTCGAGTACGGCGACTTCGAATGCCCTTTCTGTTCCCGCGCCACCGGAGTGACCCGCGAGTTGCGGGCGAGATTCGGCCCGAACCTGCGGTACGTGTTCCGGCACCTGCCGCTGGCGGACGTGCACCCCCATGCCGAGTTCGCGGCGCGTGCCGCGGTGGCCGCGCAGCGGCAGGGCAGGTTCTGGGAGATGCACGACATCCTCTTCGACCACCAGGACGAGCTCGATTTCGAGGACGTCGTCGGTTACGCCTCGGAGCTGGGGCTGGACGTCGAGACGTTCCTGCGGGATCTGGAGGCCGACGAGACGGCCGCCGTGGTGCGAGCGGACCTGGCGAGCGCGGAAGCCAGCGGGGCGAGGGGCACGCCGACCTTCTTCGTCGGTGCGGTGCGGCACGTGGGTCCACACGACACGGAGACGTTGGCCGCGGCGCTCGAAGCGTCCCGCAACCGCTCGGGTGTCTGACACGGCACGCGAGTCCGTGCCGACGGCCCGCCTGGTGACTCCACGCGCCCGCATACCCGGGTTTCTGCCGGGTAGTCCCGAAGCGAGGTGACACCAGGTTCAGGAGAGGCACATGGACGGCCCCTGTGAGCACGTCGGCCTGGTGAACGAGGTCGAGCCGTAGGCCGACGGTTGTGAGGAACGTCTTCGTACCGGTGATGCGTGGGTGCACCTGCGCATCTGGATGTCGTGCGGACACGTCGGTTGCTGTGACAGCTCGCCGAACCGGCACGTCACGGCTCACGGGCACAGCCAGCCCGAGCACCCGATCGTACGGTCGTTCGAGCCGGGCGAGAACTGGTGGTGTTATCCCGAAGCGCGGCTCTTCGACGTCGCGTCGGCAACGCCCGCACCGTCGCACAGCTGAGGACGGTGGTGCGTGTGCAGGCCTCGTGGCCCACACTTCCGGTGGCGGACCGGCAGCCGACCCGGGACGCCCTGACCTCTGGCTGCAGGTCATCGGCAAGATCCGCATCGCCCGCACGCCGCTGACCAACCACTGGTGGAACACGCCGCTCTACCTCGCCGGGCGTGGACTGACGACCTCTCGCTCCCGCAGGTCCGCCCCACCGTGTCCCGGTGGGGTGCCGAACTGCGGTCCCCACGTGATGCACGAGGCCTACTCGCAGGAGGTGAGCAGCTAGCGGGTACTGGCCGGGCGGTGAGGGAGAGGGCGTCTTCTGGGCCTACGCGTGCCCGGAACCCGGGGGCTGTCGCAGGAGACGAGCCGGCCTCTCGGCGGTGCGGTTCGACGAGGGGCCGGGCGAGCTCGTGCTTCCCCGCACCGCTGTGCGGGCCGCGCGCGAACCCGACGACGTGCTTCTCGAGTTCCTGCAGTGCACGTACGAGGCAGCGGCGGACACCGGCCGCTGGGACCGCGGGCCTGGAGCGTGTGACACCCACGGGATAGGTACTACGGCGGCCGGAGCAGCGGTCACGGTAGCCGAACAGTGTGACTACGCGTCCGTCCGCACGGCTGTTCCAGCGTGGTGCAGCAGCAGCCACGTCCCCGCGGAACGGGTCCAGACCGACGTCCGCAGCGAGGCGGCCGCGCCGCGGCGGGCCGTGTAGGTGAGCAGGATCGCGTCCGGTCCCAACCGCACCGGGCGGAGGTCCTCGGCGGTTATGCGCTCTGCCGTGTCCGCTCTCGTCGCTTCCACGATCGACCGGCGGTCCCACACCCTGCCCGTGGAGCCGAACTCGCGGAAGTCGTCGTGCAGTAGTTCCCGCACCGCGTCGTCATCCGCCCTGACCGTCGGATCGAGCAGTCGCAGTTCGCGGGCGATGACGGCCTCGAAGTCTCGTTCCATGGGGAAGGATCCTGCCTCATCGTGCGGAACGTGGCGAGAGAACGCTTTGGGCCGGCGAGGGCCCGTGACCGGTCCAGAATTCGACCATTCAAAAAGGCTATTGACCGGTCAATTGAGGTCGGCTAGTTTTCCGGCATGGCGACACCGACGTACCTGCGCATTCGAGCGGAGCTCGAACAGCGGATCCGTTCGGGGGAGTTGCCACCCGGCAGCCGGCTGCCCACCGAGGCCGAGCTGCAACGGCGCCACTCGATCAGCCGCTCCACGGCACAGCGGGTCCTCAACGAACTCGCCCAGGCCGGGCTGGTCGAACGCCATCGGCGACGGGGAACCTTCGTCGCCCAGACCGCTCGCCGGGAGAACCTGCTGCGACTGGTCAACCCGACGCTGTCCGGACCGGAAATCCCGGGACGGCACGCAGTGGAGACGGCGGCGGTGGTTCCCGCCCGTGAGGCGGACGTCGCCCTGCCGGGTGTCGACGACGACACACCCGTGAACCAGCTGCGCCGTCTGAAGTTCGACACCGACGACAACCCCATCGCCATCGAGCTGTCCGCGGTGCCCTTCGCGCTGGCGCCCGCACTGCTCGACGAGGAACTCGCACACCTCACCGTCCACGACTACTTCGCCCGCCACGGCATCCCGGCGGCGACGTCCCGGGTCTACATCGACCCCGTGCTGCTGGGCGACACCGAAGCCCGGCAGCTCGCCTGTGAACCCGGCCGCCCGGTGATCCGGCTGCGTCGGCTGACCTGGCTCGTCGACGGCCGCCTCGCCGAGGCGATGTGGCACTTGTTCCGGCCGGATTTGGTGGAGTTCTTCATCGAGCAGTCGGTGCTCCCCGTCACCGACCCCGCCTGACATTCCCCGCACGCTTCCCGTGTCCCTTCGGGCACCCGCGCCCCAGGAGTGAGCATGTCCCCATCTCCGCGCGTCGCCGTCGTCGGTACCGGCGTGATCGGCGCCATGACCGCCTGGCACCTCGCCCGCCGTGGCGCCGAGGTCCTCGCCCTCGACACCTACTCGCCCGGCCACGACCGGGGTGCCTCCGCGGGTGAGTCCCGCATCTTCCGCACCGTCTACAAGGAAGGCGCTGAGTACGTTCCGCTGCTGCAGCGCTCCGGGCAGTTGTGGCGGGAACTCGAAGCCGCCACCGGCAGCGCCCTGCTCACGCTGTGCGGTGGGCTCACGATCGGCCCGGCCGACGACCCGGACGTCGCGGCCGTGCGGGCGTGCGCCGAGGAGTGCGGTCTCGACCACGAGGTACTCGACGCCGCCGAGGTCGGTGTTCGGTTCCCGCAGCACCGGCTGGACACCGACGAGATCGCCGTGCTCGATCCGGCCGCCGGTGTGTTGCGGCCGGAGCCCGCGGTGCAGGCCGCGC
This sequence comes from Saccharomonospora cyanea NA-134, assembly GCF_000244975.1. Classification (NCBI taxonomy): domain Bacteria; kingdom Bacillati; phylum Actinomycetota; class Actinomycetes; order Pseudonocardiales; family Pseudonocardiaceae; genus Saccharomonospora; species Saccharomonospora cyanea. Next base: position 2,217,543 of record NZ_CM001440.1, read on the forward strand.
TGCGGGCGGCCGAGGCCGCGGGCGCCCGGCTACTGCCGTACCACCCGGTCGACGACGTCACCGAGACCGCCGGGGGATGGCGGATCCGGAGCGCCGAGCGCGTCTACGACGTGGACCACGTGGTGTTCGCGCCTGGCCCCTGGGCCCGGCGGTTGGCCCCATTGCGGGAGTCGCCCGTGGAGGCCCGCCTGATCACCGCGTGCTGGTTCGCGGCGCGGGACGTGGCCGCGCACCGGCCGAATCGGCTGCCGATCGCGATCCGTCGACACCGGGAGGCCGGTTTCTCCTGCTTCCCCGCACTCGACGGAGCGGCGATCAAGATCGTTCCGCACCATCTCGGCTGGCCTGTGCTGGACGATCCGGACCACCTGCCGCGCACCGCCGACGTGGAGTTCGTCCGCAGGGCCTCGGCCGCCGCCGAACGTCTGCTGCCCGGCGTGGTACCACACCCGGTCCGGATCGGCACCTACGTCGAGGGCTTCACGCCCGACGACCACGCCCTGCTCGGTCCGGTCCCCGGCTGCGCCAACGCCACCGTCCTCACCGGATTCTCCGGGCACGGCTTCAAGCTCGCCCCCGTGTTCGGCGAACTCGCCGCCGAACTCGTGTTGACCGGGACGACCTCGCACGACATCGACAGGCTCGACCCGGCTCGCTTCGCCTGAGCCCCACACCCCACGCACTCCGCGTCGACCACGCGGCCGTAACGCCTGCTCTCTCCCTGCCCATGCCCTGGAGGCAGAGCCATGCCCACTGGTTCCACCGGTCAGATCGTCGGAATCGTCGTCGCAAGTCTCGCCGTGATCGGGTTCGGACTCGCCATGTCCGTCTACTTCGGACGCAGAGCGAAGACGTCCGCCGACTGGCTCACGGCCCGCGAATCCCTTCCCCTGATCGTCGTCGTCATCACCCAGTTCGCCACCGCCACCGGTGGCGGCGTGCTCATCGCGCACGTCGGTATCGGTTACCGGTCGGGATGGTCGGTCTTCGTCTACGAAGTCTGCGTGATCGTGGGCTTCCTGGTGCTGGCGCTGATCGCGCGCTGGCTGCGGGAACAGCGGTTCACCACCGTTCCGGACATCGTGACCCGACTGTTCGGCGAGCACAAACTCGTCACCGCGATCGCCGCGCTGGCCGCGCTCGTGGTGCCGTTCGGTTGGCTGGCGACGCAGTTCGTGGCCTTCGCGCAGCTGTTCGGTCAGCTCACCGGGCTCTCGCCCACCGTGCTGATTGTGGTGATCATGGTGGCGTCGTTGCTGTTCGTGCTTCCCGGCGGCCTCACGTCGGTGGCGTGGACGGACTTCGTCTTCGGTCTCTTCATGATCGTGATGTCGCTCGGTACCGCGTTCTACGCCGTCCACCTCGCGGGCGGCTGGTCGGAGATCACCGCCACCGTGCCCGAACGGCTGTGGAGCCTGGAGGGCTTCACCGCGGCGGGCTGGGAGCAGATCTTCCTCTGGCTCGCCGCGATCGTTCCGGGGACACTGACCAACCAGCTCTACTACCAGCGGGTGTTCGCCACGAAGAAGGTCACCGACGCGCGGCGCGGGCTGGCGTTGTCCGGGCTGACGCTTCTGATCGGCGGCCTCTACGCCGGATGCCTCGGCCTGGCGGTGCACGCCATGAACCCCGGTCTGGAGAACGAGGAGGACGCAGCCGGCTGGCTGCTGGCTCAGCTGCCGTCCGCACTGCTCATCGTCTTCGGCGCCTTCCTCGTCTCCACCATCGTGTCCACGACCGGCGCGGCACTGCAGTCGGTGGTCGCCAACCTCACGCGGGACGTCTACCAGAACATCGTGGGCGGTGACGCGGGCGATCGGAAGCTGGTGCCACTGTCCCGGCTGATCACCGTGGGCGTCTCGGCGCTGGCCGCGGTCCTGGCGATCCTGTTCCCGAAAGCTCTCGACTGGCTCGTGGCCACCTACGCCTACTCGGCCGCCGCGCTCGCCGCGCCGATCTTCCTCGGCTACCTGCTGCACCGGCGCCGGCGGCTCACGCCGACGGCCGCGATCGGCAGCATGCTCGCCGGTGTGCTCGGGTGCGGCATCGCCCACCTCGCCGACACCGCCGTACCGTACGCCGTGTACGGCATCGGAGCGTCGGCGGTCGCGCTCGTCCTGCTCACCTACCTCACGGGCGGCGCGAGGCAGCCGTCCACCGACCACACCGTCACGGAGGTGACGTCATGAGAATCGCAGTCGTCGGACTGGGCGTGCTCGGCGCGTCCGCAGCGCGGGCGCTGGCGCACGCAGGCGCATCGGTGACCGTGCTCGAACGCAGCGGCCCGCTCGCGGGCACCACGGGCACCACCTTCGCCTGGGTCAACTCGCACAGCAAGGACCCGCGCTCCTACCACGACCTCAACGTCGCCGGAATGGAGGAACACTCCGTACTGGCGCGGTCCGGGAACGGACAGCCCGCGTGGTTCCACCGGACGGGAAACCTGGAGTGGGCCGGAGACGAGGCGGGCGCCGAACGCCTTGCCCGGTCGGTGGCGCGGCTCCGGGACCGGGACTACCCGGTGGACTGGATCACGCCGCGTGCCGCCAGGGAACTCGTGCCGGATCTGCGCGTCCCGGAGGGCGTGCGGGACGTCGCGTACTACCCGACCGAGGGGTACGTGCTGCCCTCGTTGCTGCTCGCCAGGTTGTGGGGCGAGGCCCGTGACGCCGGAGCCGTGCTGCGCTGCCCCGCGGAGGTCGTCGGCCTCACGGAGAGCCGCGACGGTGTCCGCGTCGAGTTGGCCGACGGCGACGAGGTGCGGGCCGACGCCGTGGTGCTCGCAGCCGGACGGTGGAGCGAGTCGGTGAGCGCGCTCGCCGGACACCGGATTCCCATGGCCTCCCCGGACGTCGCGGGGTCCGCCACGGTCGGCTTCCTGGGCTGGACCACGCCCGTGGCCGCCCGCGTCGACCGGGTGCTGACCACCCCGACGCTCAACGTCCGGCCCGACGGCGGCGGTCGCCTGGTGGTGCAGGGCCTGGACCTCGACGTCGACGCGGATCCCGCGAAGCGGCCCTCCCCGGACGGCGAACACGCCCGCACCCTGCTCGCCAGGCTCGCCGGCCTGGTCGACGGCACCGAGGGAGCCCGGCTGGAGTCGCTGCGAGTGGGGCAGCGGTCCCTGCCCGCCGACGGGCATCCGGTGTGCGGATTCCTGGGTGAGAGCAGCCGGGTCTACGCGATGGCCACGCACAGCGGCATCACGCTCGGACCGCTGCTCGGCAGGCTGGCGGCGCAGGAGGTGCTCGGTGGTGAGCCCAGCGAGCTGCTGGCCGACTTCCGGCCCCAGCGGTGGGAGGGAGTCGACCCCGCCGAGCTGCCCGCCCTGCGGCCCGCCCGGTTCGCCGGTCAGCAGTGAGCCCGGTCGGCGACGGCGAGGACATGACGTCGGCTCACCAGTATGTGGCGGGCCACCGGCTTCGCCGGTATCTCCCTCTGGTCCGCTCGATGGTTCCCGAAATCGATCAGCCCCACGTGAGCGGGTCGAGATGGAGGTAAAAGCGCAGGCGGTCGTGGTCGAGGGCGATGCCGTACCTTTCGGCGAAGATCAGGTCCGCAGCCCGCGCCCGCTCCTCGTCCATCCATGTCTCTCGCGCGTTGGTGAGCAGCAGTGCCAGGTCGGCGTAGCGGTCGGCCAGCCCGAGGCGGCCCAGGTCGATGAAGCCTGACACGTTCAGGGTCTGTGGATCGAGGATGATGTTGGGCAGGCACAGGTCCCCGTGGCAGACGACCGTGTCAGCGCCTTCCTGCTCTCGTCGCCGTGGGACCTGCCGGGTGAGGTGCTCCAGCAGCTCCGCAGTGGGCGTGTTCTGCTGTTCGACGGGAAGGAAATCCGGGTTGACGGCGTCACGGGCCACGACGTCGCGCGCCACGGCGACCATGGCGTCCAGGTCCCGGCGGAACGGGCACTGCGACACGGGCACCTCGTGCAGTCGGCGGACCGTGTCCGCGATGCGTTCCCAGGCGGCCCGCAGATCCTCAGCAGACACCTGATCAGCAGGTACGCCGGAGACGGAACTGGTCACCAGGCAGGCGCCCACGTCACCGGAGTGCCAGTCGAGCACCTGAGGACCAGGTACATCCTGACCGTTCAGCCATGTGATCCGGTCGCGTTCGGCCTTCAGGCTGGCCGCATCCGCGGCGGGCACGCACTTGGCGTACCGGGTGGCGTCCGCGCTGCGAAAGACGGCTGCTCCCGACTCGCCCGTGGTGACAGGCAACCAGTCCCCGCCACCCACACCGAGCAGCACCGGCGATACGGTCAAGGTTTCGGGAGGCTCGCTCATGGCGACCACTTTAGCCAGCCCGGCATATCGGCTCAGGGCCGCGGGACCTCCACTGTTGCCACACACTCGGCGTGCGGCAGGACGTGGTCCGAACGAAACCGCCTAGGCGAGTCCGTACTGTTCGACCGCGCACCCGGAGAAGACGTCCGCTCGTGCGTCGGCGCTCAGCTCGTCGAGGACCGCCAGCAGGGCGTCCACCAGCTCGCCGAAGCTCCAGAGCAGCCGGTCGACGGGAAAGTGTCCGGCGAACATGCACCGGCGCGGCCCGAAGATGCGAACGACCGAGCGCACCCACGGGCGGATCCGCTCGGCGGAGGGGCCGAACAGCAGCGCGAGCCCCTGCGCCTTCACCGTCACGTTCGGGTGCTCGCTCACCGCCTGCAGGCGTTCCTCCCAACGCCGGAAGCCGTCCTCGCTCAGGTCGAGAGGCCACCCCGCCGCCTCGAGCACGAAGCGGGTGTCGGGGAACGACCGCAGCAGCTCGTGGGCGGCGGGCAGCTGCTCGTCGTAGAGCAGCAGGTCCCAGGTGAAGCCGTGTGCCGCGACGAGTTCGAAACCACGCAGCCAGGCCGGGTCTGTCACCAGGTCCGGCCTGGGGCCGAGCCGCTTGAGCGGATCGTCGGCCCAGTACAGTGGCTGCCTCACCGCACGCACGACCGGCATGTCCCGGTAGCGCGCGAGCACGTCGGCGAGCGTGGGGGAAGTGAGGTCGACCCCGGCGATGAAGGCGTGGGGGAACCCGTGGTCGTCCGCTTCTCGCTGTACCCACTCGGCCTCGGCGACGGCATCGGCCGCCCCGAACTCACACGCGACCGACTTGACGAGACGTTCCCCTGACACGTCGGAGAGGTAGTCGGGGACCGAGTAGTCGCAGGCGATGTCGTAGTAGTTCTCCAGCAGCGCCTCCAGCACGGGGCTCCGCTGCCGGATCCAGGGATACTCCACCGCCTCCAGGTTGAGGAGGTGGTGGTGGGCATCGACGAGTGCGGGCCGAGGGGTGAGTGGCATGCCGGAGCCCGCTGGACGCTCCTCCGTCACATCCGAATGGTATGTGCCCGACGTCGTTTCCGACCGAACGAAACCGCTCACCCGGATGTCACCGACAACGGCGACGAAAGGTGCCCGCGCTCTGTTCCGGGTTCGGGCGGCAACGGCACTCGAAGACCCTCCTGCGTCGCACACCGGTTTTCGAACCGTACGGAAAGCGCCACGACTCCGGGCCTTCGACCGGTGCGCTCGACCTCGTCCGCTGGCTACGTTCGAAGGTCAGCATCCGGCAGGCGAGGTGGTCCGCCTCGCCCCGCAGAGAGGAGCACCGAGATGACCCCCGCACTCAGCCACCGGCCCTGGGTTCCCGAACAGGCGGAGACCCGTGTCCGCACGCTGGCGGAGGCGGCCGCAGGCTCCACGCCGGCCGGCCTGCTCGTCGAGCTGGACCGGCTGGTGGCGCAGAACCGCCGGATCCACGACGTCGAATCGATCAACCTCAACCCGGCGTCGAACATCATGAATCCCCGGGCGGAGGCGATGCTCTCGGCGCACCTCGGCTCGCGGGCCTCCCTCGGTTACCCCGGTGACAAGTACGAGACGGGACTGGAAGCCATCGAGCAGATCGAGGTCATCGCCGCCGAACTGGTGGCCGAGGTGTTCGGGGCCCGCCACGCCGAGGTGCGCGTGCCCTCCGGTGCGATAGCGAACCTGTACGCGTTTCTCGCCACCTGCGAGCCGGGTGACACGATCATCGCGCCGCCACCCGCCATCGGTGGCCACGTGACACACCACGCGGGTGGTTCGGCAGGCCAGTACCGGATCAGAACGGTCGCCGCTCCCGCCGACTCGGGCGGCTACACCGTCGACGTCGACGCACTCCGGGACCTGGCGCACGAGGTGCGGCCGAAACTGATCACCGTCGGAAGCAGCCTCAACCTGTATCCGCATCCGGTCGGGAAGATCCGCGACATCGCCGACGAGGTCGGCGCGAAGGTGCTCTTCGACGCGGCGCACCTGTGCGGCCTCGTCGCCGGACGGGCCTGGCCGAATCCCCTGGACGAAGGGCGCACCTGATGACGTTCAGTACCTACAAGAGCCTGGGCGGGCCTGCGGGCGGGGCGGTGGTGACCAACGATCCCGAACTGGCCGAACGCGTCGACAGAATCGCCTTCCCCGGCTTGACGGCCAACTTCGACGCGGGCAGGGTGGCCGCCCTGGCCGTGACGATGCTCGACTGGAAGGTCGCGGGTCGCGCCTACGCCACGGCGATGACCGAGGCCGCCGCGCGACTCGCGGACGAGTTGCTCGAAGCGGGCGCACCCGTGTTCACCGGCGCGCAGGGGCCCACGCGGTCGCACCAGTTCGCGCTCCGCGCCCAGCGCTGGGGCGGGGGCCAGCACGCCGCGCGGCGACTGCGTCGGGCGAACCTGCTGGCCTGCGGTATCGGCCTGCCCGACGAGGAAGTCGACGGTGACGTCAACGGCCTGCGAATGGGGACTCCCGAACTGGTGCGGCTGGGGATGAAGTCCACCGACATGGCGCACCTGGCCGGCTTGATCGTCGCCGGCCTGGACCCGGACGGCGACCCGGCGAGGATCGCACCGGAGGTCACGGCCTGGCGCAAACAGTTCGAAGGCGTGCACTACACCGTCGACCAGCCTTTCTGAAAGCGCCGCCGTCGGTGTCACCCGGCCCGGCCGGGCCATGACGAGAAGCCCTCGGCGCCACCGTGACGGGACGCCGAGGGCTTTCGGTGTACCAGGCGTGCTAGCCGAGCACCAGCGGGAGGGACAGCACCGCCACGTAGTACGCCATGAACTGCACCCCGGACGTCATGCCGAGGAACTTGTTGGCCAGACCACCCACGGCACCGACGGTGACGCTGACGACGAAACCGAGCAGCCCGCCCTCGTACCACGACACCACGGCGATCAACGCGACGAACGCCCCGATCAGCGCCTCGTGGCTGATGGCGCGCGAGACCCACGCGCTGGCCGCCCTGGCGTAGCGCATCGCGAACGGGTAGGCGATCAGCCCGGCGAGGACGACCCCGAGGAGGCCGAACACCAGGAACTCCCAGGAACCCAGCAGCGTGTGCAGGTTGTGCACACCGCCGCCCTCGCCGTCGACGGTGTACACCGGCGGTGCGTTGAACAGGGGCGATGCGGGGCCCGCCGCCACAGGGCTGAGCGGCAGGCCGAACGCCACCAGCGGGATCAGCGTCTCGGCGAGGTAGGTCGACTCGGTCGTGCCGTTCTTCACGGCCATCAACGTGGACAGTCGCTGGTACGGGTGCCTGATGCGGGAGCCCACGACCTCACCGGTGAGCACGGTGGCCGCGACGGGGCTGAGCATGAACGTCGTCGAGGTGGCGCCCGCGGCGACGACGGTGGTGGCGGCCTGGCGGCGGTTCAGCACCCGGAGGGGGTTGGGCCACCATCGGCTGCCGGTTCCCACGTCCGGCGCGAGCCACACGGTGCGAACCCCACTGCGCGGCAGCGTCTCACGCCCCGACCGGGACGACGACAGCAGCAGGTCCACCACCAGCGGGCCGATCGCGATCCCGAGGAAGAAGCTGATCGACAGCGACGAACCGAGTTGGTCGGACGCCAGCCCGTTGAGCGCGGCCACGAGCAACGCGAACGGCACGATCGCGACGAGGCTGGCCCAGCGGCCCGGCGAGAAGTAGGCGACGAACGCCGCCGCGACCACGAACACGTAGGGCGCGACCGCGGTGACCGGTTCGGCCAACGGGGCGAGCAGGGACGCCACACCCACGGCGATCGGCACGGAGATCAGCGCGGCGAGGAACCCTCCCGCGAGGGCTTTGCGCAGAGCGATGTGCGGCGCGCCGAGCCTGCGCATCGCGGTGGCGTCGTCGAGCAGCGGCACCGCCGTCGTGTCACCGGGAATGCCCAGCAGCGTCGTCGGGATGGCGTGGGTCATGTGCTTGGCCACCGCGCCGGCGATGAAGAACGTCAGCACGCCCGCGGGCGGCACGCCGAGGAGCACCACGAGCAGCGTGATCGGCGCCAGGGTGGACGTCTCGTCCGTTCCCGACACCAGGCCGATGGCGGCGAAGACGACGGCGCCGAGCAACCCCATGCCCAGCGCCCACATCAGGTCGGCGACGATCATCTTCCCTCCTCCGGCTTCGGGGCGAGACCGAGCGACCGCATCTCGTCCTGCACGTCCTTCGGCAGGCCGGTGAACGACTCGGGCGTGCCGCCCATCGTCTCCAGCTCCGCCAGCGCCTCCACCCGGTCGGTGGAATCGTCCTCGGCCAGCACGCGTTTGGGCGGGAACAACCGCGTGCACACGGCGGCGCCCACCACACAGCCCGCGAGCCCGACGAGCAGCGCGTAGCCTCCGGCGAGGGAGGTCTGTTCCAGGTTCGCCTCCAGAACCGCCTCCGCCACGAGGTAGGCGGGCAGGCCGATGACCACGCACACCACGATCGAGGCGGCGAGGTGGCGCAGGTCGACGGCGTCGTTCCAGACGATCCGGTACGGCTGCTCCGCTGGTCGGGGACCGGTCACGGGGCCGGTGTCTCGGTTGCCGTCACCGGTGACGGCAGGGGTAGTGGCCACGGTTTCCTCCGTTGTGATGGGCGTGCTCGCGTCAGCCTCCGGTGAGGGCCCGGACGGTGCGCGAGGGACTGGGGCGGCCGAGTTCGGCGGCGAGCCACGCACTGGTCTCGACGAGCTTGCCGAGGTCGACACCCGTGTCGATGCCGAGTCCGTCGAGCTGCCACACGAGGTCCTCGGTGGCGAGGTTGCCGGTGGCGCTGCGAGCGTAGGGGCAGCCGCCGAGCCCGCCCGCGGAGGCGTCGACGATGGTGACGCCCCGCCGCAGCGCGGTGAGTGTGTTGGCCAGAGCCTGGCCGTAGGTGTCGTGGAAGTGCACCGCTGTCCGCTCCACCGGGATCCCGGCCTCGGTGAGCGCGTCGAGTACGGCGGCGACCCGGCCCGGGGTGGCGACACCGATCGTGTCGCCGAGGCTGAGTTCGGTGCAGCCGAGCCGCACGAGCCGCGACGCGACGGCGACGACCCGCTCGACGGGCACCGCCGCCTCCCACGGATCGCCGAAGCACATGGACAGATACCCTCGCACGCCGAGGCCGGCCTCTCGGGCGCGGGCGACGACGGGCGCGAACATCCGCAGTGACTCGGCGACGGTGCGGTTGAGGTTCGCCTTGGCGAACGACTCCGTCGCACTGGCGAACACCGCGATGTCGGTGACCCCCAGATCGAGCGCCCGGTCCAGGCCCCGCTCGTTGGGTACCAGCACGGGGTAGCGCACCCCGTCCCGGCGGGGCAGTCCGCGCAACACCTGCTCGGCGTCGGCGAGCTGCGGCACCCACTTCGGGTGCACGAGGCTGGTGGTCTCCACGATCGTGTGCCCGGCGTCGACGAGCCGTTCCACGAGCTCCACCTTGACCTCGACGGGTACGAGCGCGCTCTCGTTCTGCAGGCCGTCCCGGGGGCCGACCTCCCAGATCGTCACCCGGCTCGGCAGGCCTTCCAACGGCGTGGTCCCGTAGTCGGTCGGCATGGCGCTGGCCTTTCGTGGCATCGGGAAGGTCGAAGAAGTCGGAGAAGCTGGGAAGGCGGGGAAGTCACGGGGAACGGCGGGGCGGCCGGGTCAGGCGTTCGCGCGCAGTTCGGCGAGGACCCGCTCGGCGTGGTCGACCCGCACCGCCTTGTCGGCGATCAGCCGGGCGACGACGGTCGGCAGTTCCTCGGGCGTGGCTCCCGCGGTGGTCGCGACGTTGCGGGCGTGCAGCGACATGTGCCCGCGCTGGATGCCTTCGGTGGCCAACGCCCGCACGGCGGCGAGGTTCTGTGCCAGCCCCACCGCGGTGATGATCTCGGCCAGTTCGGTGGCCGAGGCCACGCCGAGCACGGACAGCGCGGCCTTCGCCACGGGATGCGCCTTCGTGGCCCCGCCGACCAGACCGACGGCCATGGGCAGTTCCAGGGTTCCCACGAGGTCCCCGTCGGCGTTCTTCTCGAACCTCGACAACGAGGTGTAGTGACCGTCGGGGGAGACGGCGTGCGAGTGCGCCCCCGCCTCCACCGCGCGTGTGTCGTTGCCCGTCGCGAGGACGACCGCGCTGATGCCGTTCATGATGCCCTTGTTGTGGGTGGCCGCGCGGTAGGGGTCCGCCTCCGCGAGCGCGGCGGCGTGCACGATGTCGTCGACGACCTCGGTGCCTCCGAGCGCGTCGGCGTCGAAGACCGCCCGCGCGCGGGCGAGCCGCAGGTCCGCCTTGTTCGTGAGGATGCGCAGCAGCGTGCGCCCACCGGCGATCTCCCCGGCGCGGGCGGCGACGGCCTCGGCCATCGTGTTCACCGCGTTGGCTCCCATCGCGTCGCGCACGTCGACGTGCAGGTGCGCCACCACGTACGTGCCCGCCCGGGACGGGACCAGACGCACCGTCAGGTCCCGCACGCCGCCGCCGAGTTCGCGAAGCAGCGGGTCCTGCGCGCCGGCGAGGGAGATGAGCTCGTCACGGTGCTCCAGCAGGCGCAGTCGCGCTCCCTCGGGGTCGGGGGCACCGACGATCTGCACCTGCGCCTGCATGATCGGCGCCGTCGCCGACGTGGTGAACCCACCGTTCACCCGGGCGATCCTGGCGGCGTTGCTGGCCGCCGCCACGACGGAGGCCTCCTCCGTCGCCATGGGCACCAGCAGCTCGCGACCGTTGACCACGAAGTTGGTGGCGATGCCCACGGGCACGCCGAGCACCCCGACGACGTTCTCGACGAGGCGGTCGGCGAGGCCGACCCCCAACCCCTGTTCGGGATCGAGCACCGCCAGTGACTGCGGGGCCACCCCGACCGTCTCGGCGACGACGGCGCGTCGTTCCTCGACGGAGAGATCGCGGAAACCCGGGATCCGGCTGGTGCGCGGCATGGAAGTCCTCCCACTTCGGCGTGGCTGCGGTTCGGCTCGCCACACGCTAAGCCGTGCTGGCCCCCAGGAGTATGGACCGAACATCCACACTTACCGAGATCACGCTGGGCCGATGGTCCTGGTCAGGGTGTGCAGTCGCACCGCGATGCCGATCCGGAACAGTCGGTCGGGCCGTTGCCACTGCTCGCCGAGCAGGTCGGTGACCCGTTCCAACCGCTGGAGCACGGTGTTCTTGTGCAGGTGCAGGGCCCTGGCGGTGGCCACCGGGCTGCACCGGTTGTCGAGGTAGGCGGCCAGAGTCGGCAACAGGGCGCTGCCGCGGCCGTCGTCCCACGCCAGCACCGGTCCGATCGTCGCGTCGACGAACGCGGCAACCCGATCCTCGCCGGGACCGAACAGCGCGGTGTAGGGCAGGTACTCGTCGGTGGTGACAGCGCCGTCCCGGACACCGAGTGCCGGAAGCACACGCAGGCACGACTCGGCGGCCTCGTGCCGCTCGCGGAGGCCGGCCGCGTCACCGGTCGCAGGAGCGCCGACCGCCAGCACACCGCCGCCGACCGCCCTGGTCGCCGCCGCGTGCACCGACCTCGCGGTCGCGGCCGGGTCCGCCTCCGGGCTGAGGGCGACGACCCGGTTGGCGTGCTCGCCGACCAGACCGCCGGGCCCGACGGCACGGCCCGCCGACCTGACCACCGCCCTGCGGTGATCGGTCTCCACGGCCATCACGACCACGGAGCGCACCCGCTCGACGTGCACCCCGCGCGCCACCGCTCTCGCGACGGCGGGCTGCACCCGTGCCGGGTCGCCGGAGAGCAGGTCGGCCAGCAGATCACCGCGCAGGCGTTGCTCGGCCTCGACCACGGCGTCCTGCTTGAGCAGCAACAGCGCGGTGATCTGCGCGGCCCGCTCCGCCGTCCGCTGCTCGACGGGACCGAACGCGAGCGCACCCTGGTCGAGCACCAGCGCACCCAGCAGGGTCGACCCCGCCACGACGGCGACGACCACCCTGCTGTGCCCGTCGGGAGTCGTGAGGAAGACGCAGCGACCGCTGCGCCTGCTGCGGGTGACCGCCTCCCGCACCTCGCCCTCGTCGAGCGTGGCACCCCCGTGGGGACGCAGTTCGGCGTCGAGCATCGTGACCGTGCACCGCAACGCCCTGCCCAGCGCATCGGCGACGTCGGTGGCGTCACCGCCCTGCAACACCAGGGCGGTGAGGTCCTCGTGCACCCGGCTCGCGCGCTCCATGGCCTCGACGTGCCGGGACAGCTCGCCGTAGGCCTTGCGGGTCTCGGCGTCCGAACGACGGGTGTCGGCGAGCAACCGGGCCGTCTGGAGCACGACGGCGGCGTGGTCGGCGAAAGCCGACAGCAGCGAGATCTCCTCGTGGGTGAAGGTGTGCGGGATACGGTTCGCGGCGAACAGCGCGCCCAGCACCTCGTCACCGGCGAGCAGCGGCACGCCCAGCAGCGACACCAGCCCTTCGGCCGCGACGGCGGCATCGATGTCCGAGTCGTGCGGCGCCTGCGTCATCCCCGCGTAACTGGACGTCCACTGCGGGCTCCGCGTGTCGACGACCATGCTCGCCAGTCCCATGCCGGGAGGCACCCGCAGGTTCGGAAACGACGGCGCGACGGTGCCGAGCGTGGTGCGCACCCTCAGCTCACCGCTCGCGACATGGAACTCCGACAGGTAGGTGACGTCGGTGCCGATGAGGTCGTGCGCGCGCTGCACCAGGCGCTCCAGCAGCTCGTCCACGTCCCGCAGCTGAGCCAGCTCGTGGGCGGTCGAGTACAGCGCGGCCAGCTCCTGGCCGCGGCGTCGCCAGCGTGCGGCGGTGGCCTTCAGCCTTCGCACCTCGGCGCCGATGCGGCCTGCGACGTCTTCGGGGAGGTCGGCCTCGGCGAGCAGCCGGGCGACCTCGTCGGTGTGGTCGTCGGCGTTGTCCCCCAGCGCCGCGGTGAGCACGTCGACGACCAGATCCACCGGAACGAGTTGGGCCATGGAACCACCTGTCGGCGCCGGTACATGGACCCGCCAACCATAAGGGCACTGCCGTGGGCCGGTACGCGGGGCGCCGCGGCGTCTCCTCGCCGACGCCGAGTCCCTGGCGGTCCTCCCGCTGTGGCGAGGTGGTGCCGCCACCGTGCCGCGTCCGCTGCGACGTGCGGCGATCCGGCTTATCGTCGACAGAGCAGGAGCCACCACGGCCGAGCGGAGCGGTTGATGAGCTCACTGACCACACCCACCAAGGGCTCCGGTTTCCTTCGGCGGCGTGCTGCGGAGTCCGGGGACAAGGCCGACCGTCGGTACTTCATGGCCAAGGCGCTACGCCACCAGATGAACAAGGTGTTCCCGACCCACTGGTCGTTCCTTCTCGGTGAGCTGGCCCTCTACAGCTTCATCATCCTGATCCTGTCGGGGATCTACCTCACGCTGTTCTACGACCCCTCGATGGCCGAGGTCGTCTACGACGGTCCCTACCGGAATCTGCAGGACGTCGAGATGTCGCGGGCGTTCGAGTCGACACTGGAGATCTCGTTCGAGGTCCGCGGCGGCCTCCTGATCCGGCAGCTGCACCACTGGGCGGCGTTGGTCTTCGTCGCCTCGATGATGGTGCACATGTTCCGGGTGTTCTTCACCGGAGCGTTCCGCAGGCCGCGCGAGGCCAACTGGGTCATCGGTGCGCTGCTGCTGATCCTGGGCATGTTCGAGGGCTTCTTCGGCTACTCGCTGCCGGACGACCTGCTCTCAGGCACCGGTATCCGCGTCACCCTGTCGGGCATCGTGCTCTCCATCCCGGTGATCGGGACCTGGCTGCACTGGGCGCTGTTCGACGGCGAGTTCCCGGGCGACATCATCGTGCCGAGGATGTACGCCCTGCACATCCTGATCATTCCGGCCGTCATGCTGGCGCTGGTCGCCGTGCACCTGGCCCTCGTCTGGTATCAGAAGCACACGCAGTTTCCGGGCGTGCGGCGCAAGGAGACCAACGTCGTCGGCGTGCGGATCATGCCGGTGTTCGCCCTCAAGGGCGGCGCATGGTTCCTCGTGGTGACCGGCTTCCTGACGCTGATGTCAGGGCTGTTCCAGATCAACCCGATCTGGAACCTGGGGCCGTACAACCCGGCGCAGGTGTCCGCGGGGTCACAGCCCGACTGGTACCTGGCCTGGGCGGACGGCCTCCTGCGGATCTTCCCGCCGTGGGAGCTCGACCTCGGCAACTACGCGGTGACGCAGCCCTTCTTCGCGGGAGTCGGCGGGATGGGCGTCCTGTTCGCCCTGCTGATCGCCTATCCGTTCATCGAACGGAGGGCGTCGAAGGACGCGGCACATCACAACCTGCTGCAACGCCCCCGTGACGCACCGGTGAGGACCAGCCTCGGTGTCATGGCGTTGACGTTCTTCATGGTGCTGGAGCTGTCCGGGTTCAACGACATCATCGCGCTCGAGTACGGCCTTTCCCTCAACGCCTTGATCTGGGCCGGGCGGATCGGTCTGTTCCTGTTGCCGCCGCTGGCGTACTTCATCACCTACCGGATCTGCCTGGGTCTGCAGCGATCCGACCACGAGGTGCTGGAGCACGGTGTGGAGACCGGCATCATCAGGCGCCTGCCGCACGGTGAGTTCATCGAGGTGCACCAGCCGCTGGGGCCGAAGTACGACGGGCACGCGGTGCCGCTGGAGTACCAGGGCGCGCCGGTGCCGAAGAAGATGAACAAGCTCGGCACGGCGGGCAAGCCGGTGGCAGGCACGCTGTGGAAGCCGGACCCGCCGGAGGAGACCGCGGCGCTGGAGCGCGCCAAGGCGGAGCAGGGCGCCCCTCCCACCGAGAGCGGTGGGCTGGAGGCTCCCCATCCCGAGGCCACGTCCCGGCGAAACGGCCGCTTCGGGCGGCAACGCACGAAGCGCACGTAGCCGCGAAGCGCAGGGCCGCCTCCGGGTGCTCCCGCATCCCGAGGCGGCCCTCACCTGGTCGTGTCGTCGCCCGAGGCGACGCCTGACACTCAGTGCAGCGGTTCGATCCAGATGTTGCGGTAGCGCACCTCGTTGCCGTGGTCCTGCAGCCGGATGGCTCCCGCGGCAGGTCCTTCCGGCCTGCCGTTACCGGTGGGGGCGTCGACGGCCACGTTGTCGTGGACCGTCACCCCGTTCCACACCACCGTGACCCTGGCGTCGTCGACCTTGTTCCCGGCCTCGTCGTACCGGGCGGCCCGGAACGTGATGTCGTAGGACTGCCAGGTCTCGGGCGGTGTCGCGGCGTTCACGTCGGCGGCCTTGACGTTGTAGATCCCGGCCGCCTCGTTGGGCTCCAAGGACGTTTTCCCGTAGGAGTCGAGTATCTGGATCTCGTACCGCTCCTGCAGGTACACGCCGCTGTTGGCGCGGGCCTGTCCGGTGACGTCCGGCGGATACTCCGGAAGCCAGAACTCCACGTGCAGCCGGAAGTCGGTGAACGCCTGCTCGGTGCGGATGTCCCCGCAGCACACCTCCATCGCCCCGTCCACGAGCGGCCACTGTGCGGTGCGGCCGTCCGTGTGCTGCCACGCGCCCCGGTTCTCACCGTCGAACAGGGTGATGCGCTCGCCCTTCCGATGGACGGTGATCAGGTCGAGGTTGACATGGCCGGTGTCGTCAGGACCGTGGGTGTAGGTGATGGTGTTGGCTCCGGCCCGAAGCTTCAACGACTCGGTCCCGGTCGACCAGCTCTCCCAGTCGCCGGTGCTCGGCAGGTGGGTTCGCGTGACCTCGCGGCCGTTGACCGACACGCCCAGTGTCTTGGTGCCCTGGAACGGGTTCGGCCCGTTGGAGTAGCGCAACCCGACGTCGTAGGTGCCGCCCTTCTCCACGGTGACGTGGAAGGTGGTGGACGCGCCTTCGGTGCCGTAGCCGTCGACGAACCCGCCGCCCGAGTAGCCGGTGTGGTCGGTGTCGATCGCCGCGCCGCCCGAGAGCTTCGCCTCCTCGGCCTCGTACGTGGTGACCGGTGGTTCCGCACCGGGGATGCGGTTCAGCGTGTACCACGCCTCGGTGCTCCACAGCGACTGACCGTCGACGGAGGTGAACGGCCGGGGCGAGCGCACGTGCACGACCCGGTCGGGTTGCAGACCCGGGATCGTCAGCGTGACCTTCCTGCCGTCCTTCGACAGGGTCGCCGACGTGACGGGCAGCGTCTCCTCGTCGACCTTCGGACCGCCGTAGCTCGGCGTCGGCACGTACCGCCACTGGGTGATTTGGTAGTGCGCCGCCAGATCCTGCGCGGTCTCCTCCGACAACGGCCGGGTGTACTCCAGTTCGAACCCGCCCGGCACCGCGCGCATGGCGAGGATGTCGAACGCGTTGTCACCGGCGGGGGTCAGCTTCTGCAGGCCGTAGGTGAGCTTGCCCGCCTGGCCCCAGTTGCCGCCCGCGCCGAGGCCGCCGAGATAGATCGCACCGTCCGGGCCCCTCGTGATCCGGTTGACCCCGACCTCGAGTCCCTGGGTCATGCGGAAGACCGCACCCTGGTACTGGCCTTTCACCTTCTCCAGGTACGCGCGCTGGATGCCCCCGTAGGTGACGTCACCGAACAGCATCTGCCCGGCGAACGGACCCTTCTCGACGTACAGCGGGGTGCTGGGGGAGTTCGCGATCTCGTTCTGCGGCAGCCACAACACCGGCCGGGTGACCGGCTGGTCGTCGAAGGGGCCGTCCGGATTGGTGTAGTGGTTGAAGAAACGGTCCTGCTTGATGTGGACGAGTTTGGACGCGGGCAGCCAGCCGCCCTGGTTGTCGGTCACGAAGATGTCCCGGCCGGGTCCCCAGCCGATGCCGTTCGGGGTGCGGAGACCACCCGCGATGTAGGACACCTCGCCGGTCCTGCGGTTCACCTTGATGGTGGTGCCGCGGTTCTCCGAGGGCTGCGGGTCGGTGGTGGCGCCACCGTAGTTGATCGCCACGGAGAGGTTCAGGTAGAAGAACCCGTCCCGGTAGAGCAGGCCGAAGGCGAACTCGTGGAAGTTGTCGCTGAACGGCCAGGTCGCCACCGTGTTGTACTCGTCGACGACGTCGTCGCCGTCGACGTCCACCAGTTCGGTCAGCTCGTGTTTCTGCGACACGTAGATGGTGCCGTCGACGACCTTGAGCCCCATGGGCTCCTTCAGCCCCTCGGCGACGCGGGTGACCGTCACCTCCTCCGGTCCGGTGTCGCCGGTGACGTTGTCCAGCAGGTAGACCTCGCCCGTGACGTTGTCGGTGCCGCCCCACGTCGCGATGGCCAGCCGGCCGTCGGGCATCCAGTCCATCGCCGACACCTGGGGCTCGAAGCCCTCGGGGCGCAGGTCGGTGAGCGTGTAGTTGGGGTGCACGTCGGTCAGGGGCATCCCGTCGCCCGGCGTGTCGGTGCCGCTCTCGCACTCCTTGCGGCCCGGTGCCGTGACGCGCACGACGTCGGCCTCGGTGCTCAGGACCGAGTCGGTCACGACCTCGAAGCCGGCCGCACCCGGTGGCCGCCACTCCAGCGTCACCTGCTGCTCGCCCGCGGAGTCGAAGTGTTCGACGAGCAGTGGGTGGGGGCCTGCCGTCAGGAAGGCCGTGCCCTCCTTCGGCTCGGCGGCGTGCAGGCCGTCGTGGTCGATGACGACCTCGTCGCCGATGGTCAGGCGCGAGCCGTCGTCGCTGGTGAGCCGGAACGTGTACTGGCCGTCCTCCGGAACGTGGAGGTTGGCGATGGCGTGGGAGACGAAGTAGTCGCCGATGCCTCCGAAGTCCTCGGCGGAGCTCCAGTCGATGTCGGGCATCAACCGGTCGACGTTGGGTGTCTGCCCGGCCTTGAGGGTGCAGATCTCGTTCATCGGTTGCTGTACGTCGAAGACACGCAGGGTGACACCCGGCTCCTGCGGGGGGAGTTCGGCCTGCGCGCCGGGTTCCTGGGCGGTCGCTGCGGGCA
The DNA here is from genome assembly GCF_000244975.1 of Saccharomonospora cyanea NA-134. Classification (NCBI taxonomy): domain Bacteria; kingdom Bacillati; phylum Actinomycetota; class Actinomycetes; order Pseudonocardiales; family Pseudonocardiaceae; genus Saccharomonospora; species Saccharomonospora cyanea. The sequence continues at coordinate 2,235,666 of NZ_CM001440.1, forward strand.
GGCCCAGTCCACTCGTCACGGCCGCGGCCGCGACCAGGGTGGTCAGGCGTCTCGGGAGGCGACGGGGGGACGATCTCGGCTGCATTCATGCTCCTGGTGTCGTGGTGCTGTCATGGGCAGGCCCGGGCCCGTGCCCGTCGGGCACGTTCACTGGCTCCGTGCGGTCGATCACCGGGTAACACTGAGCTGCCGACGCGTCGTGGACGTGACGATAAGAGCCTTCTGCTCCGAAGTCGAGGTCCTTTTGTCGATTTCCCGCAGAACGAGCAACGCGACGTTCGAAAGCTGGCACCGGGTGTGGCCGCTCAGCCCGGCGGTGTCCGGCAGGGTGCCGGCCGTTACGCGACCTCGGCGATACTCACCGCGTGGACGCACACGGAGCGAGAACGGGGCGGCTGCTCGTCGCCGGGACGACGTCCGACGCGGGCAAGACCCTCGTGACCACCGGGCTGTGCCGGGCGTTCGCGCGGCGTGGACTGAAGGTCGCTCCGTTCAAGGCCCAGAACATGTCGAACAACTCGATGGTCTGTGCCGACGGCGCCGAACTCGGCCGGGCGCAGTGGGTCCAGGCACTCGCCGCCGGGGTCGAGCCGGAGGCCGCGATGAACCCGGTCCTGCTCAAACCGGGCGGCGACGAGCGCAGTCACGTCGTCGTCATGGGAAAGCCCGCGGGGGACATCACCTCGGCGGAGTTCCCCGGTGGGCGGGCGCACCTCGCGCGGGCCGCGTACGCCGCCTACCGCGACCTGCTCCACCGGTTCGACCTCGTCGTCTGTGAGGGGGCCGGCAGCCCCGCCGAGATCAACCTGCGGGCGGGGGACTACGTGAACATGGGGCTGGCCCGGCACGGCGACGTTCCCACCGTGCTCGTCGGTGACATCGACCGAGGTGGTGTGTTCGCCGCCTTCTACGGCACCGTGGCGCTGCTGGAACCCGAGGACCAGGCGCTCGTCGCGGGCTTCGTCGTCAACAAGTTCCGCGGCGACGACACCCTCCTGGCGCCGGGACTGCGCAGGCTGGAGGAACTCACCGGTCGCCGCGTCTACGGCACGCTGCCGTGGACGCCGGACGTGTGGCTCGACTCCGAGGACACGCTGGACACGCTCCCCCTGCGGGACCGTCCGCGTGCCGGTGGGGCGGCGCTGCGGGTCGTCGTCGTCCGCCTGCCGCGCGTCAGCAACGCGACCGATGTGGACGCCCTCGGCCTGGAACCCGGCGTCGAGGTCGTCTTCACCGCCGACCCGCACGACCTCGACGACGCCGACCTCGTCGTCCTGCCCGGCACGAGGGCCACCGTCGCCGACCTGGCGTGGTTGCGCTCGCGAGGGCTGGATCGGGCCCTGGTGCGGCACGCCGAGGCCGGGCGGGCCGTGCTCGGCATCTGCGGCGGTTTCCAGATGCTCGGCCGCCACATCCACGATCCGCAGGGCGTCGAAACCGCCGACCCGGTGAGCGTCCCGGGTCTCGGCCTGCTGCCGGTGGAGACGACCTTCTCACCGGAGAAGACCCTGCGGCTCTCCCACGGCACGGCCCTCGGCGCCGAGGTGTCCGGCTACGAGATCCACCACGGCCGCATCACCCGCGACTCCTCCGCCGAGGAGTTCCTCGGCGGCGCCCGCGTCGGCAGGGTGCTGGGCACGATGTGGCACGGCAGCCTGGAGTCGGACGCGCTGCGCACGGCCCTGCTGAACCTGGCCGCCGGGGCACGTGGCCGTTCGTTCCCGGCCTCGGAAGCCAGCTTCGGCCGCAGTCGCGAGGCGCGGCTCGACCTGCTCGGCGACCTCGTCGAACGGCACCTCGACGTCGACGCCCTTCTGGACCTCGCCCGGCACGGACCCCCGCCCGTCCCGACGATCGGTCCGCACGGGTGAGGCGACCGAGGGCCGCTTCCCCGGACAGTGTGCGGGCGTCATCGCGGTCCTCCGCCGATGGGCAACGACGCGGCGACGGCCGGTGCGTGCTCGTCGTCCATACGCTCCAGCCGGATGCCCGGCGGGGCGAGCCGCACCAACCATTCGACCGCCGCGTCGACGGTGGCGTCGGTCATGGCGGCCACGCGCAGGACCGCCGAGTGCCCGGGAACCGTGATCGCGATCGTGCACGCGCTTCCGGGCACGGCGGCCAGCAGGTGGTGCAACACCTGCATACGAGCGGACGGCGAGTGCTCCGCCAGCCCCGTCACCCGGAGCCCCACCTGGGAGACGTGCCCGGCCCGCCAGTGCCGTCGTTCTTCCCGGACCGTGCCACGGCCCGCTCCGACGTGGGTGAGCGCGAGCAGCGTCGCGAGCACCTGCGTCTCGGTCGACGCGACGGCGCCCAGACCTGCTTCGCGGAGGGCCCGATGCAGCTTGCGCACGGTGTTGTTCAGCGCGACCAGTAGTTCGGCGTCGGTCGCGAGGTTCGGGTCACGCATCGCGCGCACCGTCAGCCAGACCCGGGTCACCTCTCCCGGTTGTGGTCCACGGTGCAGCACGAGTTGGGAGCGGACGCCGGGCCGGGGCGGGCCGGGATCGGCGTCGGTCGGCAGGGAGCCCGAGAGCACGAGCCGCACGAACGCGGCGGTGTCGTCGCCGACCGGTCGCGTCACGGCGACCAGTTCCTCGCCGCGGCTCACGACGCCGGCGGGCCGGCCCGCGAGCTCGACGGTGTGGACGCCGGCTCCGGGCACGAGGGCACGCAGCAGGACGCGACCGCACTCGTCCGGGGACAGGCCGTCGAGGTCACGATCGTGCCGCCGCAACCGGAACCGGGCCACGGACACCAGCGCGTCGGACAGCCAGCGCCCCCGTACCCGCGATCCGGACAGGGCCAGCAGCGTCGCGGCGCCGAGCAGGAGCCCCCACCGTGCCGGCCAGGGGCTGCCGACCGCCACCACCACCGTGGCGAGGCAGAGTTGCCAGCACACGACACGCAGCACCGGCAGCCTCAGCGACCGGTGCCGTCCCGATCGCGGCGGACCGGGGGTGGTCCGCTCGGCGGCAGCCCACCGGACGCGTCCGTTGCCCGCCTCGGGAAGCGGCCGGAGTCCGGCCGTCATCGCGGTGTCCTCACGCCACCGGGAATGGGAAAGAACATGCGACGACGATTCCAGCACGAACATGAGTTTCTGATGACAGCGTGCTCGCGGAGTGTCAGCGGAGCCGTCAGCCGTGGCAGGTGGCGTTCCGGATCGGTTTGGCTTCGCTCTCCACCACCCCGGCGTCGGAGGCACCCTGGATCCGGAAGCAGTACGGCCGGGACGGGTCGACGCGCAGCCGGTACCCGCTGACCTCTCCCACGACGATCGCGTCACTGCGCTTGCCCAGGGCAGCGATCTCCACCGCGAAGTCGAGCGGTTCGCTGCTCCGCCACGACAGCTCGACGTAGTCACCCCGATCCACCGGATCGTCGAGTTCGATCCGTGCCGGTGCGGTGCCGGGCGCCGACCGCGTGGGGGTGAAGACCGCCACGGGCACCGGGGCGGGTTCGGCTTTCTCGTGCCCCGGAAGCCGGTCCGGCTGTAGCACGAGCAGCGCGACGGCCAGGGTCGCGAGCACGACGACGCCTCCCACGGCGACGGCCGCGTGTGGCGTTCTCGTCCGGTTCGCCGTTCGGTTCGCGCGCCGGTTTCGTCCCCTCGGTGCCGCCTTCGCAGGCGGTCGCTGCCGGGAGGGGGAGACGGTCACGGTGTCGGACGGGCCCGGAACGGACGTGCCGGCCGGGGCGCCGCCGAAGTCGTCGAACTCGGGTTCGGCGGGCACCGGCCCGCGCAGGGCGTCGATCATGGCCGCCACCGTCGCCGCGTCCGGCGGCCGCGCGTCCGGGTTCCGCGCCAGGAGGGAGGCGAGCAACCGCACCAACCCGGGTGGCAGGTCGGTTCGGTCCAGGGGAGGTACGTCGCTACTGAGCACGCGCAGCAGCCGCTCGTCCACCGACTCGCCCGGCCTGCCCGGGTGGGGCGGCGTGCCCGACAGCGCGAAGTGCAGCACGGCTCCGAGCCCGTAGAGATCCGCCCGCTCGTCCCGCACGTCCAGGCGCAGTGTCTCCGGAGCCTGATAGGCGACGGCGCCGGTCTCGGAGGGGAACTCACGCCGCAACGTCACGCCGAAGTCGGCGAGCACCGGTTCACCCGACGACCGGAACAGCACGTTGCCGGGGGAGACACCGCCGTGCACGAGCCCGGCCGAGTGAGCGGCGGCCAGAGCGGTCGCCACGACGCTGCCAAGCGCGAGCGCGTCGGCAACCGGGAAGGGCCCCGACGTGCCGACGAGTTCCGACAGCGACCGCGCGCAGAGTTCCATACGCAGCGCACAGCGGCCGTCGGACAGTTCGGCAACGTCGTCCACCGCCAGCACGGGTGCCTGCGGACCCAGGCCCGCCAGGAGGCCCACCTCGGCTTCGAGATCGCTGCGGGCGCGTGGGTCGAGCGGTCCCGGATAGACCTTCAGCGCGAACCCGCCTCGCACACCCGCGGTGCCGCCGGCGTGCACGGCGGCCACGGGCCCGGTGCCGAGCAACACCAGGTCGTCGGAGTCGAAAGGTCCCATCCTCAGGTCTTCCTGGCGCACCGGACGGCATGTCCGGTAGTTGCCGTGCCCGTTCCCCTGCGGTCCTCGCGGGGCCATCGTAAGCGCCGGAAGTGACGGACAGGGCCCGGACGGCAGCTTGCTGCCGCCGGTCGGCGGCACCGAAGGGAACAGCATGGCCATCACCAACCTTGTGAGGGTGACGATCGACGCACCGGCACGTCGCCTCGACCTCGCCGTGCCGGAGCACTCCACAGTGGCCGAGACCCTGCCGGGACTGTTGCGACGTGCGGGCGAGACACTGGCCGACGACGGCGTCACCGACGGCGGTTGGTTGCTGCGGCGCGCCGACGGCAGCGCGCTCGAACTAGGCCGGTCGCTCGGCGCGTACGGAATCCACGACGGCGAGATCCTGTACCTGGTTCCCAGGCGCCTGCACTGGCCCGAACTCGAGTACGACGACCTGGCCGGCACGATCGCAGCGGGGGCGGACCGAACCGGGGGACTGTGGGGACCCACGCACACCCGTGCGGCGGGCCTGGCGACAGGAGGCGTCGCCGTGTTGCTGGCCCTGCTGGCGATCGTGCGGGCGGGGCCACCGTGGAGTACGCCGGCATGGGTGGCGTTGGGACTCTGCGCGACGCTGCTCGCGGGGGCGCGGTGCTGGCGCTGCCGTTCGGCTTCAGCGGCGGCGGCCTGCTCCTCGGTACCGGACCACAGCCCGCCGGATTCGGCGCACCGCACCTGCTTGCCGCGTGCGGCGCGCTGCTCGTCGCCTCGGCCCTCGCGTATCTCGGCGTGGTGGAACGGGCCGAGATCTTCCTCGCCGGCATCACCGCGGGCGTGGTCGGCACACTCGCGTCGTGGCTGGCGACCCTGGAGGCGCTCGACGGTGCCGACGGTGCCGCTGTGGCAACCGTGGCGGTGTTGTTGTTCTCGCCGTTGTTCGGTCCACTGGCGACTCGGCTGGGCAGGGTGCCGATGCCGGTGCTGCCCCGCACCACCGCCGACCTGGTGCGGGACGACCCTCAGCCACCCCGGCACGCCGTCTACGCGGCCGTGCTGCGGGCCGACCAGCTGTTGACCGGCATGATCGTCGGTGCGGCGACCGCCGTCGTGCTGTGCCAGGTCGTCCTCGCGGGACAGCCGAGCACGTCGGTCACCGTGCTGCTGGCCGTGCTGGCGGCCGGGTTCTGCCTCCGCGCCCGCCTGTACCCGGCGCTGCGGCACCGAGCACCGCTGCTGCTCGCGGGAGTGTCCGGGGCGGGCGCGCTCGCCGCGGGCCCCCTGATGTCCGGTGCGGGCGGCCTGCTCGTCATCACGGCGCCCTGCCTGGTCGTGGCCGGTGGGGTGGCGGTTCTGGCCGGCCTCGCCTACAGCAGGAGGCAGGCCGGCCCGTTCTTCGGCCGCTTCGCCGAACTGGCCGAGGTGGTGGTCGTGCTGGCCTGTGTGCCGGTGCTGTGCGCCGTACTGGGCCTGTACGGGCACCTGCGCGGGTTGGGCGGGTGAGGTCGTGGCGTCCAAACGTGATCTGCTCCAGGCACACCAGTTCCTTGCCCAGCGCGTCATCTCCGCGCTGGTGACGCGCGATCCCGACCCGGAACAGCCACCGTTCCGCCGTCCCGGCGGTGCGGCCGTGGGCAGCGTCGTCCTCGGCGTGCTCGCCCTCGTCGCCGTGTGGGTGTACGGCCTGCTCAACCCCGGCGGGAACACGGCGTGGCGCGACCGGCCCGCGGTGATCGTGGCCGAGGAGTCCGGCGCACAGTACGTCTACCTGGACGGTGTGCTGCATCCCGTGGAGAACCACACCTCGGCTCTGCTGGCCCTCGGTCAGCATGCCGAGACGCTGTCCGTGTCGAGCGCGTCGCTGGCGGGCGTACCCCGCGGACCCCGTATCGGGATCGCCGACGCGCCGGACGCGTTGCCCGAGCCGGATCTGCTGCTCACCGGCGGGTGGAGCCTGTGTTCACGGTCCCGGCCGGACGGCAGCGGGTCGACTGTGGACGAATCCGTGCTGCTGGCGGGTACACCGGCCCCGGGTGGTCGGCCACTGGCGGACGCCGCCGTGCTCGCCGAGGTTCCGGGCGGCGGGGAGCAGTACCTGATCGCGGGCGGCTACCGGCATCCCATCCACCGGCCCGACACGGTGGCGGTGGGGCTGGCGTTGCAGTCCGAGCCGAAGACCAGGGCCACCAGAGCGCTGGTGGACGTCCTGCCCCTGGGGCAGCCGATCGCACCGGTAGCCCTGGAGGACGTCGGTGAGCCGTCGTCCGCGGTCCCGACGCGCAGCGACGTCCGCGTGGGGCAGCTGCTCGTCGTGCGGACCTCCGGCGGCCGCGAGCACTACCTCGCCGAAGCCACGCGCCTGCGAGCCATCTCCCCGATGCAGTACGACATCCAGCGCGCGGACCCGGCGACGAGGAAGGCGTACGAGGACGGCGAGCCGTTCGGCATCGCTCTGAGCCCCGCCGCGGCCGCCGAAGCCCGCCGGACGCCGGTCGAGCGGCCCGGACCGGGGGCGGCGCCCACGAAGCGGCCACGGATCACGGGAGGCGGTGGTCTCTGCGTGACCTACGAGCCCGGTGCCACCGTGCCGACCTTGCGGGTCGATCCCCGTCTCACCGACGTCGCGACGGTGGCCACCACCCGCAACACCGAACACGGGATGCCGCTGGCCGATCACGTCCACGTCGAGCCGGGCCGGGCCGTGCTGGTCGAGGCCATGCCCGCGGCCGGCGCATACGCGGGAACGCTGATGGTGGTCACCGATCAGGGCCGGGCGCACCCGCTGCCGAGCCGGGAGGTGTTGGACCTGCTCGGCTACGGCGACGTCGAACCCGTCCGGCTGCCCGCGGGCATCGTGGCCCGGGTACCGCTGGGCAGCAGTCTGGACCCCGCCCAGGCGTTGAGACCCTGAGCGGGGTCCGTGGTCCCTCGGTCAGTGCTCGACCGGTGGGCGGGGCACGAGGAACATCTCCTCCGGCAGATCGTCGCCCACCGGCCGGGCCGGAGGCAGGACGGTGCGCCGGGGTTGCCAGCGGTTGCGGCGTCCCCGCACCCGCACCACCGCCAGCGCCGCACCCGCGAGCACGCCCACCGCGACGAGAACGAGCAGGGTGCGGGCGTGTTCGATGCTGCCCTCCCACCACGCGGAGAGGCTCACTGCCGCCGGGTCCGGTGCGGCCCGCTGTGCGGGAGGCAGCGCGGCGGGAGCGGAGTCGGAGAGCCCTTCGGTGAGCGCTCGGTAGGGGTTGACCAGCCCGGCGCCGTAGGCGGGGCTGTTCTGCCCACCCGGTGCCGGGCTCGCGGTCGCGAGAATGCGCTCCGCGATCTCCTCCGCCGAGAGTTCGGGATGGGCCGAGCGCACCAGCGCCGCCGTCGCGGACACGAACGGGGCGGCGAAACTGGTGCCTTCCCGGTACTGGTGTCCACCCACGCGGGCGGTGCTGAGGACATCTCCACCAGGAGCCACCAGGTCCACCTGCGGACCGATCTGTGAGCTCGGCAGCCGGGTTCCGGACATGTCGACCGCCCCGACCCCGAGCACCCCGTCGTAGCCCGCGGGGAAGGTGGCCGGTCCCGCGGTGGTGCCCTGCTGGGCGTTCCCGACGGCGGCCACCACGACGACGTCGTTGACCACCGCGTGCCGGACCGCGGCACGCACGGACTCGTCGTCCAGTCCACCGGCTACGGAGAGGTTGATGACGTCGGCACCGTGGTCGGTCGCGTACCGGATGCCACGGGCCAGCACCTTCGGGTCGATGGCCTGCTTCGCGCCGTCACTGGTGTCGCTGTCACTGACCCGCACCGGCAGCACCGTGGCGTCCGGCGCGAGACCCGTGAACCCGACCCCCTCGACGGGCTCGGCGGCGATGATGCCGGCGACCGCGGTGCCGTGCGACACGCAGTCGAAGCTGCCCGGCAGGTCGCCGACCAGGAAGAAGTCCTGGCCGCGCAGCACCTTGCCGGGCTGCCGCAGCTGCGGGTGGTCCGCGTCCACGCCGGAGTCCACCACGGCGACCACCACTCCGGCTCCGGTTCCGTGCCGGTGCACCGCCTGAACGTCGAGCGTCCGCTGCGCCCAGGGCACCTCCGTGACGGTGGGACTCGCCGGGGCGGGGCTGTCGCACGCGCCGCGCGGTGGCGCGGCGCCCGCGACGGTGGTGTTCGCGGCGGTGGTCGTGAACACCACCGCCGCGAATGCGACGGCCACTGCTCTCCCCCGGGACCCGCACGCCCTACGTGTGTGGTCGTTCGTCATCGTCAGCGGTCTCCCCAGTGCTCGTTCCGGTTCCTCCGGAGCCCGCCACCCGGCACGCGACGTCGTCGGCGCATGCCGCGCCCACCGCGGTGCGTACGGTCACCTCCCGGGCGTCGGGGTCGTCACACTTCTCCCTCGATCCGCCTGTCGAGCTGGTGCATGAAGGGATCCGTGTGCACGTCGGTGTTCTCCGGCGTCGCCTCAGGCGGCAGGTACTCGCGGGTGATGTCGAAGAGCTGTTCCCGCGCCTGCTCGACGGCATCGCGAAAGGTGTCCACAATGGATGCGGCGAGTGCCTGCGAGTCCTTCGTGCGGTAGATGCGCGGATCGAGGTATAGCTCACCGAGCTCGCCGCGTCCCACCACGGTGACGCTGACGAGCCCGTCCGGCGAGTCGGCGGTCGCCTCGATGTCGTCGATCCTCGCCCGGATCTCCCTCAGGTCGTCACGCAGCTTCTCGTAGCTGGCCCTTCTTCGCGCGGTGAAGTCGACGACCGGCCGTGTCATGATCTCCTCCTCGGTGAGTCTTCGACGGTCTACTGGACACGTCCCGTGTCCGACGTGGTGTCGACGCCGGTGAGGCGGCGGACGTCGCTCGTGCCCTGCGCGTTGGTCGCCAGGTAGTCGTCGACACAGCACTGTGCGTCGTCACAGATGTTGCGATACGAGGTCGGTATGGCGTCGGCACGTGCCATCAGACGCTCGGCGATCGCCAGGTACCTGGCCCGGAACGCCTGCGACACGACGTCGTCGCCGACACCGGAGAGACCGGCCGCGAGCGCCTCCCGGCGGCTCTGCCACGCGGAACCGAACGTCTCACCCGCCGCCCGAAGCCGCCTTATCCCATGGGTGACCCCGTCGGGGTCCATGTCGTATCGGGTCATGATCTGTTCCTTTCCTGTGTCATGTGCCCGAGTGCTTCGGTCGCGAGCTCGGCGGAATCGTCCGGTGCTCCTGCGGAATGACGACGTCGAACAGAACCAGGTCGAACGGTTGCACCTGACGGAGATACTCGAGCGCTGACGGTGGTAGCGCCAACCACGGTTGCTGCTCACCACAGCAGGACGTCAGCTGACGGAGTGACGTGTAAGCCATCAGCGCCAGGCGGTCGTCTGTCAGACGTCGGAATTCGACGATCGCGTCAGCCACGTCGTCGACGTGGGTTGCGCAGGGCAGGTAGACGAACGGTTCCTCGGATCGGTTCGAAGCGGTGTGCTCGTGGGCTTCTGCCGTCATCCCGAACTCCACTCGTGTTTGGTGTGCTGCCGGAAGTGAGATTCGTTCTGCGTAGGAGGCGCTCAGGCTTGTGGGAGGTCGTCGTCGGCAGGCGAAAAGGTCCCCGTCTCGAAGTAGGAGTCCACGGCACCCGAGGTCAGAGATCCGACTGCAGCTCCGCCGAGGGCACCGAGTATGGCGCCGACCGGGCCACCGACCGTGGTGCCGATGGCGATCCCCGTCAGAGCGCCTGCGGCCCAACCCGTTCCGTTCGACCAGGCGGCCTGTTCGAACGACTCCCCGCTCTCGATGTCGTTCTTGTAACCGAGGTAGGCGAGAGGTGCTCCGAGTGCGGGCCCCCCGAACTTGCCCACGTTGTCGGCGACCTTGCCGAGATGTGAGTACCAGCGCGCATCGGTCGCTCCACGGATCTCGTTCAGCCTGTGTGCCGCGTTGCCGGGATTGTCGGCTGCGTACTCGCTGGAGAGTTCGGCCACCCTGGACCAGAAGTCCGCCCTACCTTCCAGGTATTGGGCGGCTTTCCAGCCGCCGACGCCGGCGGTGCTGTTCGCCAGGATGTCGGCCTGAGCGAGAACCTGTGGAGTGGGGCCCTCGGAAACAGGCGGCGTTTCCACCCGTTGCCAGCCGGGGTCGTTCGTGATGTTGTCCGCTGCCTGGCCCGCGATGTCCCGGTTCTCGGCCGCTGTGATGTCGATGATGCTCCGGGCCGCGACTTCGCGTTCGCCGGGCGGAAGGGTCATGGTGGCGAGGTAGTATCCCGGTGCCTGGCGTTCGATGTTCCGTTCCATTTCCTCGGAGGCGGCTCTGGCCTGCTCGCCCGCGCGCCGGACCTGCTCGTCCATCGCCCTCGCGGAATCGCGCACCGCGGTCGTTTCGCCGAGCAACGGAGCCGTCCGGCGTCGCACCTCGTCGAGAGCGGGATCGTCCCAGGATCGGGTGACCGTGTCCATGCCGCCGGTACCCTCGGCCTGTGCCGCTTCGGCGTCGGCGCCGGTGTCTCGCCACTGCTGGCCGAGGTCTTCCAGAATGGACGCCGGAGTGCTGATGGCCGGCGCTTGAGCCTGCACGGCCGTTTTGAACTCGTCCCCGGCGGGCACGATCTCCGCGCCGGGGACGAGGCCCGGCACGGGCTCCTCGTCCGGTTTCGGCCTTTCGGCGTCGGGGGAGGAACCGGCGCTTCGCCTGTCACCCTCGGTCGCGGTTTCCTGTCCGGGTGACGTCGTGTCGCCCTCAGTGCCTGGCTTGCCCGTATCGCCCGGCGGCGTGGCGCTGTCCGAGCCGGAGCCGGGCTCGGTACCGCCAGCGGCTTCTCCGGCGGCACCGGGTTCCCCGGAAGGGGCCGGGGCACCACCCTCCGGCGCTGGTTCGGCGGAGGGCGGTTCGCCATCGTCGGGCGGTGCGGGAGGAGGCGTCGGCTCTGCCGCCGTGTCCGCACCCTCGCCCGTGGGCGCGTCCGGCACCGGACTCTCGGCGGGGTTTTCCTCAGCTGCGGGCGGTTCCTCGCTCGCCTGTGCACCGGCGTCGGGTGCGTCCTGCGAGGACTTCGGCTCCGGCGTGGACGGTGTGGGTTGACCGCCTGCGTTTTCGCCTTCGCTGGTCAGGCTCGAACTCTCACCGGACGGCGTCGACATCTCGAACTCCTCGGGACTGGAATTGTGCGTGTCCTGCGGTGTTTCAGTCTTGCCGTGTGCGCGTACCGCGTGGAGCGGGCTGTCACCTTCCGGCCAGGGGATTCACACGGCGGGAAGAGTGTCCCGGCGCGCCGGGACGCACCGGGACACTCTCGTGTGCTGCTAGTAGCCGCCCATCCGGCCACAGGACCGCTGCACGGCGGCCATGTTCTCGTGGTTGCAGGTCTGCACGCCCTGGCTCATGGCCTGCATCAGTTCCTGACCCGCGGCCATCACCTGCTGGCACGCCCTGCTGATCTCGGCGAACTGCCCGCCGGCCTGGTCGGTCCAGTCGGCCTGCGTCATGCCGCAGGCCTGGCCCCACGTGTCGATCGACTGCTGAACACCCTGGACACAACCGTTCATGTTCATCGAAAGGCCGTCCAGGGCACCGAACATCGCGAGTTTCCTGGTCATCGTCTCACTCCCTCCCATCGTGGATGTCGGTCCCTCACAGGGCGCGAAGCAGCCCCGCGAAGGCATAGGTGTCGGAGGACGACCTGTCGTCTCCACCGTCGTCGGAGTCGTCGTCCCCGTCGTCCCCGCCGTCCCCGCCGTCGCGACCGGAATCGCCGCCACCGCCGAAGTCGCCACCGTCACCGACACCGTTCAGGCACGAGGCGCCCTCCTGATCGACCGTGAGGTAGTCGTTCATGGACAGTCGCGTGTCCTCGCCGAGCTTCTCGAGTTTCTGGCACAGGTTCCGGATGGCCTCGTCCCACTTCCTGTGCGCGACGAGCAGGGCCCGTGACTGATCCATGTTCCACTGAGCGGGGATCACGGAGTTCACTTCGCCCTCCAGCCTGCTGCGGTGCCCTTCGATCTCCTGCACCACCACCGCAGCCATCTGGACCACTCGCGCCAGTGTGTCTGTGTTGGCGTCCATCAGACCGCCACCAGCGAACACAGCCTTCTCCCTTCGTCCATACGGCTTACGCCGTCCGTGTGCCCGCAGTGGACCCGGATCCGGGACAGTCGAACGGGCACGGACGACGCTAGCCCGGCGCCACTCCTCGGAGGGCGTACGCGGCACGTTCCTGCCAGCTACCCGCCGACCGCACGGAGATCCCGAGACAATCACCGACGTCGGTGTTACGGGGCGAGAAGGGATCGTGATGGCCACCGTCGTGGTGCGCAGGCCGGCGCGCCGGCCGGCTCCGGAGCCACCCTCCGGGGAACTCGTCCTGGAATCACCGCCCGAGATCCCCCAGCCGTCCGGCAGGCAGTGGACGCAGCTGCTCATGGTGCTCCCCATGCTCGCCATGATGGCCGCGATGATGCTGATGTTCTCCGGCGACTTCGGGCAGGGTTCCGGGGTGCTCCGGCTGGTGATCTTCGCTCTGTTCGGGGTCGGGATGCTGGGCATGCTCGTGCTCGCGCTACTCAACTCCGCGGGCCCCGGCAAACGCGAGATGGGCCTGGAGCGCCGAGGTTATCTCCGGCATCTGAGCCGGAACCGGTTGCGGCTGGTCCGCGCCGTCCACAAGCAGCGCGACGTCATGGTTTACCTCCACCCGGAACCCGCGGCGTTGCTGTCTTTGGTCATGAGCTACCGGCTGTGGGAGCGCCGAGCCGTCGACGCCGACTTCGGAGTCGCCCGCATCGGTACGGGACCGCAGAGCCCGGCGATGACACTCGTGCCGCCGGAGGCCAAACCGCTGGAGCAACTGGACCCGCTGTCGGCACTGGCGCTCCGGCGGTTCCTCACCACCTACACGGCCGTCCCGGGACTGCCGCTGGCCATGGCCGTCAACGGGTTCAGCCGTGTCTACGTGCGCGGTGACCGCAGCCGGTCGATGGCACTGGTGCGGGCGGTGCTCGTGCAGCTCGCGGCGTTGCAGTCGCCGGACGACGTGCGGATCGCGGTGTGTCTGGGAGGGGACGCGCACAGGGACTGGGAGTGGCTCAAGTGGCTGCCGCACGCCCTGCACCCGGACCGCCAGGATCTCGTCGGACCGCTGCGGCTGATGGCGGGTTCGATCGTCTCGATCGAAGCGATGATCGACGACGTGCTGGGGGAACGGCGCAGGTTCGATCCCGCGGTCGACACCCGGGACGCCCTGCCTCACGTCGTCGTGGTCCTCGACGGTGGTTCGACGGCGGGCTCGGACACGCTCATGGCCGACGGCGGGCTCGAAGGGGTCACGATCGTCGACCTCCGCTCCGCCCCACCTCGTGCGCTCGATCCCTCCGCCATCGTGCTGCACGTCGGGCAGGACGGGGCGCTGGCCAGCGAGACGATCGAGGGGATCGTCGAACTCGGGCAGGCCGACGCCGTGGACGTGCCGACCGCGGAAGGGATCGCCCGGCAGCTGGCTCCGCTGAGGGCGAGGGCGGGTGGGAAGGCCGACCAGCCGATGAACGCCGACCTCGACCTCGCCGACCTGCTCGGAATCGGTGATCCCCGCACGTTCGACGTGGCCGGCACCTGGGTCCGGCGACCGACCAAGGACAGGCTTCGCATCCGTTTCGGTATCCGTTCCGACGGCACGCCGGTGGAGCTGGACCTGAAGGAGTCGGCCCAGGACGGTATGGGGCCCCACGGACTGCTCATCGGAGCCACCGGCTCCGGCAAGAGTGAACTCCTGCGGACGATCGTGCTGGCGTTGGCGGTGACCCACCCGCCGAGTTCGCTGAACTTCGCACTCGTCGACTTCAAGGGCGGCGCGACCTTCGCGACCCTCGACACGCTGCCGCACACCAGCGCGGTCATCACCAACCTCGCAGACGAGCTGCATCTCGTGGACCGGATGACCGACGCGATCAACGGCGAGCTGCTCCGCAGGCAGGAACTGCTGCGCGCCGCGGGCAACTTCGCCTCGCTGCGCGAGTACGAACGGGCCCGCGCCACGGGTGCTCCACTGCCGGAGGTCCCGACGCTGCTCGTGATCTGTGACGAGTTCAGTGAACTGCTGTCCGCCAAGCCCGACTTCATCGACATGTTCGTGCAGATCGGCCGGGTCGGGCGGTCCCTCGGCGTGCACCTTCTGCTGGCGAGTCAGCGGCTCGAGGAAGGACGACTCCGGGGCCTGGAGACCCACCTGTCGTACCGGATCGGTCTGCGCACGTTCTCCGAGATGGAAAGCCGCACGGTGCTGGGAGTCGGGGACGCGTTCACGCTCCCGCGCGCGCCCGGACACGGGTTCCTGAGGACCGACAGCGGGATGGTCCGCTTCCGTTCCGCCTACGTGTCCGGAGCGCGGGCCGTGCAGGAACGGGGCGCGACCGACGACGGTGACGACGTCGCCGTGACGCTGCTGGACTACTCGACGCGGTACCTCCCACCCTCAGCCGACGCTGAGGCCGAGACGGAGCAGCCGCCCGACGAGGACGTGGTCGGGGAGAGCCTGCTGGACATCATCGTGGGACGGTTGCGAGGTCGTGGTAAACCCGCCCACCAGGTCTGGTTGCCTCCGTTGGCCTCCTCTCCCACGCTGGACGCGCTGCTGCCGAACCTGACCCGAGGTGACGACCGAGGGTTCGGCTCCACGCACGAACGGCTGGCGGGCGCCCTGCGTGCGGTGATCGGGATCATCGACCGGCCGTTGGAGCAGCGCCGCGATCCGCTGGTGCTGGACCTGTCCGGATCGGCGGGGCACGTGCTGCTGATCGGGGGGCCGCAGTCCGGCAAGAGCACCGCACTGCGGTCGTTCATCGCCAGCCTCGCCCTCACCCACACCGCTCGTGAGGTGCAGTTCTACTGCCTGGACTTCGGCGGTGGAACGCTGGGCTCGGTCCGGGGACTGCCCCACGTCGGCGGCGTCGCGGGCAGGCAGAACGTCGGAGCGGTGCGGCGCACGATCGCAGAGGTACGAACCCTGCTCACGCAACGGGAGCGGTACTTCGCCACGCACGAGATCGACGGCATGCACGCCTACCGGAGGCTGCGACGTGAGAAGCTCGTCGACGACCCATGGGGCGACGTGTTCCTCGTCATCGACGGCTGGGCCACCCTGCGCAACGAGTTCGAGAACCTGGAGTCGGTGGTGGCCGACATCGCCGCGCGCGGCCTGTCGTACGGCGTCCACGTGGTCGTCTCGGCCGCCCGGCTGTTCGACCTGCGCATGAACATCCGCGACCTGTTCGGCAGCAGGCTGGAGCTGCGTATCGGCGACCCGGTCGACAGCATGGTCGACCGGGCTTCGGCATCCAAGGTCCCGGCGTCCGCGCCGGGGCGGGGAATCACGACGAGCAGGCACCAGATGCTGATCGCGCTGCCACGTATCGACGGCGTCGACGACCCCACGGAGCTCGCCGACGGCGTGCGGGGGCTCGTGGAGACCGTGTCCTCGGCATGGCAGGGTCCGCCCGCGCCCTCGGTGCGGTTGTTGCCCACCACGTTGCCGTACGACGAGCTGTCCGGGGCGCACGACGCCGCCGCCCACCGGCTCGCGGTCGGTATCGCCGAGCACGACTTCGGCCCGGTTCGCCTCGACTTCGGCGCCGACGCCCACCTCGTACTGCTCGGTGACACCGAAGCGGGCAAGACGACGTTTTTGAGGACGCTCACGCGTGCCATCACCGACAGCTACGGACCTCGGCGTGCGCGGTTGCTCGTCATCGATCACCGGCGCAGCCTGCTCGGTGACGTCGAGTCCGAGCATCTGATCGGGTACGGCACCGACCGGGGCTCGACGTCGCGGCTGATGCGACAGGTGGCCGACGAGATGGCCGTGCGGCTGCCCGGGCCGGATGTCACGCCGGAACAGCTTCGTGACCGCAGCTGGTGGCAGGGGCCGGAGCTGTTCATTCTGGTCGACGACTACGACCTCGTGGTGAGTCAGATGGAGAACCCGTTCCTGCCGTTGTTGGACTACCTGCCCCATGGCCGTGACATCGGCATGCACGTCGTGCTCGCCCGCCGCACCGGAGGCGCGAGCCGGGCACTGTTCGAACCGTTCCTCTCGCGGCTGCGGGACATCGGAACCCCGGGGCTGCTCATGTCCGGCGACAAGGAGGAGGGGCCGTTGCTGGGCGGGATGAAACCGCAGCTCCTTCCCCAGGGCAGGGCGTGGCTGGTCAGTCGCCGGCACACCGCGCGGCTCGTGCAGCTGGCCTGGCTGCCCAAGTCCGACCCTTCCGAGCCCCGCCACGACGACGTGTGAACGGAGAACCGTATGTGCCCAGCACGTGACGAGATGCACGGTGACCCCGAGGCGATGCGCCGCTTCGCGGAGCGGCTCGCCGAGCCGGTCACCGCCGATGTGGTCGCCGATCCGCCCGACCCCACCACCTGCCACGGCGTCCTGCCGGGGTGCGGGGTCTTCGCCGCCGCCGACGCGGTGTCGACTCTCGCCCTCACCGCCTTCCTCACCGAGACCGCGGACGCCGTCGCGACGTTGAAGGGCGCCGCCGCCGTGGCGGCGGAGGACTACCTGACCACCGACCGAGCTGGGGCGCACGCCGTCGCGGGCGCGGTGCTGGGCGTCGTTGCGGAGGAACGGGCATGAACCCTGACCGAGTGCATACGGACCTGGTCGATGTCGAGATCCACACGCACCTCGTCCGTGTCGAACAGGCAGGCCGCATGTGGCGCGCGGTGGCCGACAGGCTGCGAGAGCTGTCCGACTCACTGCGTCACGAACTCGACTGCCTTAGTCCACAATGGACTGACTCGACGGGGGAACGGTTCGTCGGTGAGGTCGTACGGCGCAAGACTCTGGTCGACGAGATGCTGTCACGGCTCGACGAGCACCGGCCGTGGCGGGCGCTGGACGACCTCGCCAGGCAGCTGGAGCTGACCCACGCCAGGATGGTGGGTGGCGCCGGGTGGATGACCGCCACGGGGCAGCAGGAGACCACCGCCCGCCTCGCCGAGCTCGGCAGGTACTTCCAGGCCGCCTCCGATGCCGTGCTCGCCGCCGCTGGTGACGAGCCGCGACTCATGGCGACCACGGTAGACGGTGTCGGGGCAGGGAACCCGGCGCACGGGTGCTGTCCATCGACGACTCCCCTGGGGCCCACCCTCGCGGGAGCGCCCGCCGGCGTTCCGGCGCCTTCCGTGTTGCTCGACCCCGCCGGTGGCGCGGGGCTGCCGCCGGGCAGCGTCGCACTGCCGGGGCTCATCGCCGTTCCTCCCGGTGCGGCGGCCAGGGGAGGGCACGCTTCCCGCCCGGGGGCGCCCGGTTCCGCTGCGCCGGACCCGCGGTCGTCGGGCACGGCGGGGGTCCCGTTCGACGCGAGTGCGTACGGCTCATCGGCGGGTTTCGGCGGCAGCGCCCCACCGGACTCGCGAGTCCCGGAACGGATCGAACAGGTCGCCGAACCCGTCCCGATCACCGAGTCGGAGGCCGTGCCGCAGGCCCCGCAGCCGCCCGAACGCATGAGCGGTGCAGGTGGCGCGAGTCCCTCGGTGGCGTCCGGCGCCGGTCGCATGTTCCCGCCCATGATGATGCCGCCCATGATGCCGACGGCAGGCCGCGCGGGTGGTCGGCGGTCCGGCACCGCACAGCCACTGGACGGCGGCCGGCGACGGGTGGGGAAACCCACCACGCCGGGTGTTCCCGCCCGGCTGCGGGGGCGTTCCGCCGTGGCGAACCCCACGGCGAGCGGCTACCGTCCGATCGCCATGGCCGATCCCAGGAGCACCCCGGCAGCGTCCGCGGCCGAGGACGCGCTCGACCACGAGGTGTGGCAGGTGACGAACCCCGGCTCCGTGTCCCCGCTGAAGCCCGAAGCGGTCCAGCCCGACCAGGTGAGAGGATCACGTCGTCCGCGACCGCGGCATTAGACCGCGGCGCGGGCAGGAGATCCGTCGGCCGCAGCGGTGTTCAGCTCACTCGCAACACGCTCACCGCGAAGTCGGACTCGTCGGTGAACGGATCGAGTTCCCAGGTGGAGAACCGGTGTTCGAGCCGCAGCCCGACCGTGGCGACGTCCTCGTCGAACCGTGCGTAGGGGTAGGTGTCCTCGCGCCGGTAGCCGACCACGATCCGGCCGCCCGGCCGCACGCATGCGCTCAGTCGCCGCAGCACCGTGCGTTCGGACCCCGGGGCGAGGAAGACCATCACGTTGCCGGGCACCACGGCGAGGTCGAACGGTTCCTCCCCGAGCGAGGCCAGGTCGACGCTCGCCAGGTCACCGACCACCCAGCGCGGCCCCGGATGATCGTGGGCGGCGGCCTCGATCAGGGCCGGATCGACGTCGACGCCGACCACGGTGTGCCCGCGTCGGTGGAGAGCCGCACCGACCCGGCCGGGACCGCAGCCGGCGTCCAGGATCCGTGAGCCCGGCCGGACCATCGCGTCGATCAGGCGCGCTTCGCCTTCCAGGTCGGCGCCCTCACGGGCCATGGTCCGGAAGCGTTCGATGTACCACTCGGAGTGGCCTGGCCTGGTGTCGGTGAACCATCGAGGTCGATCCGTCATGACCCCATCCTGCCTGACCACCACCCGGTGTCCGCTCCGGTCCTTTCGGCGAGCCGGATCTTTCGTCCCCGCTCCGTATTGGCCATGCTCGGGGAGATCGACCTGTCGTCGTCGGCGATCCCGGCGGCGGTGAGGAGGGAGAGAAGACCATATGACCACGCAGACGAGCGAGCCGCTGACCACCGAGTTCGCCGGCCTCGTCGCCTCGGTGCGCCAGGCCGTCCGAGGCGAGACCGACGCGTCCGTGGCCGCCCGCCGCGTCGGTGGACTGCTGTCCGAACGGTTGTCGGCGGGCCTGCCGCTGCCCGGCCACCTGCGCGAACACGATCCGGACCACTACACCCAGCACATCGTGCACGTGGAGCCGGACGGCGCGTTCTCGATCGTCGCGCTCGTGTGGCTGCCCGGCCAGGCCACTCCCGTCCACGACCACGTCTCGTGGTGTGTCACGGGAGTGGTCGAGGGGCAGGAGACCGAGGAGGTCTACGAGATCCGCGAGGTGGCAGGGCAGCCGCGCCTCGTGCGCACCGGCGAGTCGGTCAACGTGGCCGGGGCCGTGTCGGCGCTGGACCCGCCCGGCGACATCCACCGCGTCCGCAACAGCTGTGACGAGAAGGCCGTGTCACTGCACATCTACGGCGCGGACATCCGCAGGCTCGGCAGCAGCATCCGCCGCACCTACGACCTGCCGGTGGCCGGTGGGGCAGGATGAGCACCTGGCCGCGCCGTCGTCATTCGGTCGACACGTCCAGTACCGCCGTGGTGTCGGTCGACGCGGCCACGGAGAAGACGACGGTCGACCCCTCCCCACCGAACCGTCCGGTGCCGGACCCGGTGAGCCTGATCAGGCCGCTGCCGCTGCTGATCCACACCGTCCTGTCGCTGACGGCGACCGTGAAGCGAGTCCCGTTCACGGTGACGTCCACGGGCGCGGACACCTCGATCTGGCACGTGCCGTCCTCGCAGGCGTCGACGTCGGTGCCGTTCTCCGCGGCGGGCAGGGTGGTCGTGGACGCCGACGCCGGAGCCTCGGGAGGTTCGCAGTGTGGCGCGAGGTCGTAGGCGGCGGACAGCGCGGGATCCCGGCGGGCGACGCCGGGCAGGTCCGGGTCGCGGGGCGCGATCGCCGCGACCGTGTCGGCTACCTCCCGCGTTCTCGCACGAAGTTCCTCGACCGAGAGGTCGTAGTAGTCGAGCGGTGATGCCGCGTGCGGGAGCGACTCCCGGGCCTCGCGCAACGCCGAAAGCAGACGGGACCGGTAGGCGTCCGCGACGGGAACCCCGGTGTCGCGTAGCCCGGCCACGGGCTCCACGAGGACTTCCACCCTGCCGGGCACGGAGCTGAGGTACGACGCCAGGTCCGACTGTTCGAACGGGGCGAACCGCGGGTGCTCGAACAGTTCGTCGCCCGGTCCCGGCATCGTCGTGACGGAGGTGTGTGTCCGGCACATCGTGTCCGCCCAGAGCACCAGGTCGCGGGTCGCGAGGGTGGACATCGCCGGTGGCCGCTCCAGCGGCGCGCAGCCGGGAGCGAGATGCACCGACGGCGCGAGCTCCTTCGACCGTTCGGCGAGCGCCGCGACCCTCGGCTCCTGGAGCCCGAGCCCCTCGACGAGCTCGGTGACGCGGGACTCCTCGGGCGAGTCGGGGGAGTTACCGTCACCGTCCGCGGAAAGCTCGTCCCGCAGGCGTTCGAGGTCGCGCACCAGCGCGGCGACGTAGTCGTCGGCCTGCCGGACGCCCGAGTCCTCGAGGGCGGAGAACTCTGCCAGTACACCGGACACTTCGGACTCCACCTGCATGGCGTAGTACGGCGAGTCGGCATGCGAGCGGAGACCGTCGAGGGTCTTCGCCTGTGTGCACACGGTCTCCGCCCAGGAGACGAGCGCCCTGTCCGGTCGGGGTTTCTCCGGATGTTGCCGGGGTGCCTCCCCGGTTGCGCACCCCGCTACCAGGACGACACAGACGAAGGCGACAGCCGGGTGAATGCGCATCGAACCAGTCCTTCCGCTCAGCCGACCGGACGACGGTAACCATCCGGACCGTGCGGGCGCGCGCTCGTGACAGCAACCGGACACGGCATCCGGTCCGAACCCGGGGCTGTGCGGCAAAAGGCGTCGCCGTCGCCGGCGCCCGGTGGGATGTGGCGTCCGGCGACGGCTCCTGCTCACCGGGTCTCGGTGGTCTTGCGCAGACCGTCCGGGCGGTCGGGGTCCAGGCCACGCTCGACGGCGAGCCGCCACGCGAGCTGCTGCAGCGGCAACACCTCCAGCACCGGCGCCAGGTCCTCACTCAGCGCGGGGACGAGGAGGTCGTGCTCGGCCTCCGGTCCGGTCCGCAACACCTCGGCACCTCGGGTCGTGAGCTGGTCGAGCACCTCGGACATCGCCCGGCCACCCGGCCCGGTTCCGCAGACGGCGAGCACGGCGGTACCGGATCCGACCGCCGCGATCGGCCCGTGCAGCAGGTCGGCGCCGCTGTAGTAGCGGGTGAGGAGGTAGCTGGTCTCGGCCAGTTTCAACCCCGCCTCGGCGGCTGTCGCCAGCGAGTAGCCACGCGCGGTGGTGACGACGCGCTCGGCGAACCGCAACCGTGACGCCACCGCGTCCACCCGCTGGACGCCTGCGTCGAGGCAGCGCTGCGCCAACTCGCCGAGCTCGTCCGCGTCCGGCGGTTCCGGGGTGTCGCGGATCTCCCGCACCAGCAGGTACAGCGCGAGCAGGCTCGCCGTGTACGTCTTGGTGGCGGCCACCGCGCGCTCCGGTCCGGCACCGATGTCCAGCGTGTGCTCGGCGACCGCTCCCAGGGGGGAGTCCGGGGTGTTGGTCACGGCCACCGTCAGCGCGCCCCGGCTGCGGGCGGACTCGGTCACCTCGACCAGGTCCGGTGAGCCACCGCTCTGACTGACCGTGACGAGCAGCACGTCGCGCAGGTCCGGCTCAGCCCCGTACAGCGTGGTGGTCGACGGTGACACCGACCCGGCGGGCAGCCCGAGTGCGACCTCCACCAGGTACTTCCCGTAGAGGGCGGCGTGGTCGCTCGAACCGCGTGCGGCGAACAGCACGAATCTCGGCCGGAATCGCCGGACGTGGTCGGCGGTCCGGCGGAGAGCCGCCCGGTCGCGCACCAGGTCGGCCAGGACCTTCGGCTGCTCGGCGATCTCCTGCGCCATCCACGCGCCGAGCTCGGTCTGTGTCGTCATGAGTGTCCTTGTCGGGGGAGTCGGAGCAGGCGGGCGGCGTTGCCCCCGAAGACCTTCGCGAGGTCCGCTTCGGGCATGCCCATCTCGTGGCAGACCCGCAGCTGGTCGGCGAGGTAGCGGTAGCAGTAGCCGCGCGGGAACCACGACGAGTCGCTGCCGAACACGATCCGGTCCGGCCCGATCGTCTCGTAACAACGCCGGAACAGATCCTCCAGCGTCAGCTTGTACGGCATCCAGCGAACCCACTGGTTGGAGCCGGACGTGTCCACGTGAACGTTGGGACACGCCCAGGCGAGGAACAGCACCTGCTGTACGTGCTGAACCCCGAAGTGCGGGATCACGAACGGGATTCCGGGGAACCGTTTGGCGACCGGTTCCAGCCACGCGGGCTCGATGTGCGCGTTGTGCGCGATACCACCGCTCGAACCACAGTGTCCGAAGTGGATGAGCACGGGAATGCCGTGTTCGGCCGCGACCCGCCACACCTCCTCGGCGGCCGGATCGTCGATCCGGTGCGGCAGCAGGGGAGCGAACAGCTTCAGACCACGCAAGCCGAGTTCGGTGATCGAGCGCCGAAGCCGCTCCGCTGCTCCCGGTTCGGTCAGGTCGCGCAGGTTCGCCATGCCGGAGAAGCGCTGCGGGTTCCTGGCCACGAGCTCGGCGACCCGGTCGTCACCGCACCCGGTGACGAACGTGGCGTGAGCGATGCCGTACCGGTCGAGTTCGCCGAGCCAGAGGTCGGCCTCCTCCTGCCAGGTGCGCTCACCCGAAGGTTGCGGGTCGGGGAAGTCCCACGCGCGCCGCCAGCGAGCCGACTGCGCGGCCACGAGTTCCCCGCGTCGGCGCTGTGCTTCCTCGTCGTGGTCGGAGCAGGTGAACTGACCGCCGGAGAGGTCCCGGGTCGCCGGATCGTGCTCGATGCGGAAGTGCAGGTGGAAGTCGATCACCTCGATCCCCTGCACGGTGGGGACGGTCACCGTGACACCACCTCGTCGCGTTGCTCGGGCAGGACGTCGGCGGGCGAGAACCGGCGGTCGTGCGAGGGACGACTGATCACGGTGGCCGCGACCCGGACTCCGTAGCCCACCGCCTCGACGGTGGACGAGCCGTCGGCGAGCCGATGCAGCAGGCCCGCGTTGAACGCGTCACCGGCACCGGTGGAGTCCTGAACCCGAACCCGCGGTGTCGGGCATTCGGTGACCGAACCGTCCGGGGTGACCACCAGCGCGCCCCGGGCGCCGCACTTGGCGACCACCGTCGTCCCGCTGCTCTCGGCCACCGTACGCGCAGCGGAGTCCACATCGGACTTCTCGGCCAGTGCGCACACCTCGTCGGCGTTCGGCAGGAAGACGTCCACGAGTTCCAGCAGGCGCAGCACCTCGGTGCGGGTTCCCGCCGACCAGTTGCCGGGGTCCCACCCCGTGTCCAGCGCGGTGCGCGCCCCGGCCCGGCGTGCCGAGGAGAACAGCTCCCGTGCTCGCTCGCCCCGCATGACGGGAAGGAGGAAGTAGCCCGACAGCAGTAGAAACCGGGTGGCCAACGCCTCCGCGGGCACGGCGGAGGCGTCCATGTCGGCCAGCGCGCCGAGCGCGGACAGGAACGCGCGGTCGTGTCCGGGAGCCTCGGCCGCGACCGTCACCGAGGTCGACTCGCCGGGCGCGCGGACCAGGTGGGTGTGCAGGCCGGGGAGGTTCAGTTCCTCGTCGAGCAGGCGGGCCGTGCCGTCGTCGCCGACACGCCCGACCAGCACGGTGCTGCGCCCGAGGTTGGCCAGGGTGACGGCGGTGTTGGCCGCGGACCCACCGGGCCGCACGGCGATCGAGGGAACGATCCGCTCCGTGCCGGGCGGTGGGAGTTCGGCCACCCCGGCCACGACGACGTCGAGGTTGACGTTGCCGACGACGGTGATGCGATCTGCGCGAGGGCCTTCCGGCACGGCCGGGGTCACCTCCGATCCCCGGCGAGCACGGCGTCGACCGCGGAGGTCAGCGCGTCCTCGGCCCGTCGCAACTCGGTCCGGCGGGAGTCGAACTCGGTCGTGAGCGTGCCCGCGCGCTCGGTGACCCGCTGCGCCGTGCGCCGCACCGCCTCCGTTCCCGGACCACCCGGCTGCGGCCGGTCCAGCACCTGCTGCGGACGCAACCCGGCGGCGAGCGCGGCCTCCACGACGGCGTCGTCGGCCTCACCCAGGCCGGCCTCGGTGATCGCCTTCGCCACCAGCTCCGTGGTCCATTCCGCGGGAGGCGCCTGACGCACGAGCGCGCCGACGACGGAGTGCGCGCCGCGCCAGGGTACGCCCGCCGCGGCGAGCGCTTCGGCGACGGCCGTCGTGGTGGCGCCCGTGGCCACCACCTCCTCCGGTGCGGGTGGCTCCAGGGGCGTGATCTCCGTCAGCAGGCCGTGCATCAGGGTGAGGAAGCGCACCGCCCGGTCCCCGGCCCGCCACAGGTGCTGCTGCACGTCGGTGGTGGCGTTGTTCGAGTCCTCGTACCAGGCCGCCCCGACGTTGTTCACCGTCGCGGCGAGGTCGGCCGCCGCGGCACCTGCCATCGAGCACATGTGCTCGAGCACCACCGGGTTCTTCTTCTGCGGCATGATGCTGGAGCCCTGGCAGTAGGAGTCGGGCGTGACGATCCAGCGGAACGTCATCCAGTCCAGCATGGTGCGGGCCATCCGGGCCCCGCTCGCCAGGATGCGGGCCTGTACCGCGGCGGTCCGCACGAGGTGCTCGGCGCCCGCCACCGCCTCGTAGGACGAGGTGAAGGTCTCCCGGAACCCGAGCAGCTCCGTGAGCCGGTCGGGCGCGATCGGCAGGTCGGTGCCCGCGAACGCGCACGACCCGAGGGGCGAGACGTTGAGTTCGTCGTAGACGGACAGCAGCTCGCCGGCCTGGCTGAGCAGCGCTTCGGCGTACCCCGCCAGTACGTGGCCCAGGGTGGTCGGCTGTGCGGGCCTGCGGTGGGTGTATCCGACGATGAGCACGTCCGCGTGCCGGTCCGCCTGCGCCGCGGCGACCTCGGCGGCCGCGCACGCCAGGCGTGCCTGTTCGAGCACGTTCTCGCGCAGCACCATGCGGAAGACCCCGGCGTCGAGGTCGTTGCGGGAGCGGGCGAGTTGCACGTCCAGTTCGGAGCGCTGGACGCCCGCGGCCTCGGCGAGCCGCTGCTCGACGAGGTAGTAGACGTCCTCGACGCTGCCGTCGAACACGAGCCGGTCGTCGGGGGCCGAGAGGAGTTCGCGCAACCCGCCGAGCAGTGCCCGAGCGCGCTCTCCGGGCAGCAGACCCTGCTCGGCGAGCATCACGACGTGCGCGAGGCTGGCCTGCAGCATGGGGCGGTAGAGCTGGGGCGCCGACTCCTCGAACGCGACCCTGAGGTGGTTCTGCCAGTACGTGGACAGCTTCGGCATGAGACAACTTTCTCCGTTGTGGCGCAAGGTCAGCCCACCGGCAGCGCGGTGGCACCGGCCGACTTCTTGCGTGGCCCGTCACCGAGCCGGTTGGACAGGACGAGCACGGCCAGGATCAACACGATCTGCAACGTGCCGTAGGCGGCGGCGCTGCCGAACTCGGAGGAGTAGATCCGGTTGTAGATCTCCACCGACATCGGCGGGAACCCCGGCGGGTAGACGACCACCGACGCGACGTACTCTCCCACGCCGTCCACGAAGGCCAGCAGCGCTCCGGCGAGCACACCGCGCACCACCAGCGGGAGGGTCACGGTGCGCAGCACGCGCAGCGGCCCGGCCCCCAGGTTGCGGGCGGCCTCCTCCAGCGACGGATCCATCTGGTCCAGCGAGGCGCTCGTCGAGCGGAACACCAGGGGCACGAACCGGACGAAGTAGGCGACCGGCAGAATCCACAGGGTTCCCACGAGGGTCAGACCGAGGTTGCCCGCGTTCGGCTCGTTGAACGCGGTCACGAGGTTCACACCGATCACCGTGCCCGGCAACGCCCACGGGAGCATGATCATCACGTCGAGGACGGACCGGCCGGGCAGCTTCCACCGGGCCACCACCCACGCCGTCGCCGCACCGACGAGGATCGCCGCCGCCGTCGCCAGCAGGCTCATCTGCAGGCTCACCGAGATGGGCAGGAGGCTCTGCGGATCGGTGAAGATCCGTACGTAGTTGTCGAGCGTGTACTCGCTGGGCAGCACCTGGGTCGTCCACGAGCTGTCGACCGAGAAGGACACGAGCACGATCACCAGTACCGGCGCCATCAGCAGCATGGTGAGCAGCAGGCTCCCGACACCCGCCGCCGTCTTGCCCAGTACGGAACCGGGGGAGCGGCGCGGACTCGGGTGGCCCTTCGACAGGCTGCGGTGCACCCGGCGACCCTGGTACCAGCGCATCCCCACCAGGAACGCGATGGACACCACCGTCAACGCCGTCGCCTGGGTGGCCGCCAGCGCCTGGTTGCCGGAGGTGCGGGCCGAGACGATCTCCATCGTCAGGGTCTGCACGTTGTACAGCTGCGGGGCCGTGAACGACGCCATCGACATCATGAACGTCAACAGCGCGCCGGAGACCAGCGCGGGGGTGAGCATCGGCAGCAGGACCGTGCGCCACACCCTGGCCCGGCTCGCCCCGAGGTTCGTGGCCGCCTCCTCCAGCGAGCCGTCCAGCCCGGCCAGCGCCGCGGACACCGACAGGTAGAAGTACGGGTACATGGTGAAGGCGTGCACGAGGATCACCCCGGCCACGCCCCCCACCGAGGTGGTCGACGGCGAGATACCGAAGAGCTCGCTCAGCGACCGGGGCACGATTCCGGTCTCGCTGTACAGCAGCACGAAGGAGACCGCGCCGATCAGCGGCGGCAGCGCCATCGGCAGGACCGCGAACACCGACAGCAGTCGTCGCCCCGGGAAGTCGAACCGGTGCATCAACACGGCCAGCAGCGTGCCGATGACACCGCAGCACACCACCGAGGCCAGCGACGTGACCACCGACAGCAGCAGCGCCCGGCCGGAGGCGCCGCCGAACAGGCTCCCGTAGTTCGCCGCGAAGCCCTCGCCTCCCGCCGAGGTCCCCGCGGTGGTCGCCATCGGGATGACCACCAGGAACAGCAGGACGGCGACGACCGGGAGCGCGAGCACGTAGACGAACCGGTCGCCTTCGGGCGCGAACAGTCTCCGCCGCCTGGGCGGGGCAGGCGGCGGAGCGTCCTGGGCGCTGGTGGGTCGTGTGGTGGCCGGAGCGCTCATGGCCGCACCACCCAGGCGCGCCCGGGTTCCACCCGCACGCCCACCCTGTCCCCGGGCCGCGGCAGGTCGGCTCGGTCGGCCACGGTGACCGCCAGTTCGAGTTCACCGGCGAGCAGGTCGAACTGGCAGCTCGAACCGGTGAACTCGATGCCCCGCACGACGGCGTCGAAGATCCCGTCACCGGGCTCGGCGAATGTGAGATGCTCCGGCCGGACCGACACGGCGACCGACTCGCCCGTGTCGACCCCGAGGTCCTCGGGATGCCCGGCCAGCACCGTCGCTCCGCTGTCCAGCTTCACCGCCGCCCGCTCGCCCTCCCGGCCGACGACCTCACCGGGCAGCACGTTGCTGCGTCCGATGAAACGGGCCACGAACGCCGACGCCGGCTGGTGGTAGACCTGGCGAGGCGTACCGATCTGGTGGAGCTTCCCCGCGTCGAACACGGCGATGCGGTCACTCATCGCCATCGCCTCACCCTGGTCGTGGGTGACGTAGACGCTGGTGATACCCGCGTTCTTCTGGGCTCGACGGATCTCCGTGCGCATCTCCTCGCGCAGCTTGGCGTCCAGGTTGGACAGCGGCTCGTCGAGCAGCAGCACGGCGGGCTCGATCACGAGCGCGCGAGCCAGCGCCACCCGCTGTTGTTGACCGCCCGAGAGCTGGTCGATCCGGCGCTCGGCGTAGCCGCCGAGCCCGACCGACTCCAGGGCGGAGGCGACCCGCCGACGGCGCTCCTCCTTGGCCACCTTCCGTGACACCAGCCCGTACGCGACGTTCTGGGCGACGTCGTAGTGCGGGAACAGGGCGTAGTTCTGGAACACCATGCCGGTGCCGCGCTTGTTCGGCGGGACGGCCGTCATGTCACGGCCGTCGAACAGGATGCGACCGCTGGTGGGCGACACGAATCCGGCGATCATGCGAAGCGTCGTCGACTTTCCGCACCCGGACGGGCCGAGCAGGGTGAAGAACTCACCGGCGGAGATGGTGACGTCGACATCGTGCACCACCGGCGCCGCAGAGCCGTAGCTCTTGCTGATTCGGTCGAGGCGAACGGGGATCATGGGCTGGGTTTCCTCCACACGGGCACCGGTGTGGTCACTGCTCGTTCTTGATGTTCTCGCTCCAGTAGGAGATCCATTCCTTCTCCTTGGCAGCGACCAGGTCCCAGTCCACCGGCATCTCGGTCAGTTTCAGCGGGGCGAGCCAGCTCGGCTCCTGCTCGAGCTCGACGGTGGGAATCTGGTAGTACTCCTCGGCGAGTTGTTTCTGGGTGTCCTGCTGGAGCAGGAACTTCAAAAACGCGTCCGCGGCCTCGCCGTTCGGGCCGCCCTTGACCTTGGCGACCCCGTCGACCAGCTGCGGGACCCCGGAGGCCGCCGAGACCGGCTTGAACGGTGCGTCGTGCTTCTGCTGCTGGAGCAGTACGTCCTGCAGGTTCCACACGCTCACGGGCGCTTCCTCGCGCTGGATCCGCAGGTACAGGTCGGTCGGGTTGGCGGCGTAGACCTTGGTGTTGGCGTCGAGCTTGCGCAGCCAGTCGTAGCCGGCCTCGGTGTCGTCGGCCCGCGCGATCATCGCCGAGTAGATGCTGCGCATGGTGCCGGAGGCGGCCACGTCGCGAATGATGATCTTGTCCTTGAACTGGGGTTCGACCAGATCGTCCCAGTCCTTCGGCGCTTCCTCGGGGCTGAGCATGTTCTCGTTGTAGAAGATCACCTCGGCGAGCACCATCTCGCCCAGCCAGCGGCCTTCCGCGTCACGGTAGCGCTCGGGGACGGTCTCGCGGACATCCTGGGGCGCGGGCGCGAGCAGGTCCTGCTCCGCGGCGAGGGTGAACTGCTGCTGGGTGCCGCCCCACCAGATGTCGGCCTGCGGACGGCCCTTCTCGGCCGAGACGCGTTCGAACGCCTCCTGCGCGCCGAGGGTCAGCAGACGGACCTTGCCCTCGTACTCGGGGTGCGCGGCCTCGAAGTCCCGCACCACCTTCTCGGCGAGACCCTTGTCCCGGGCCGTGTAGATCGTCAGTCCGCCGCCGTCTCCGGCGGACTGGAGTCCGCAGCCGGCGGTGAGTCCGGCGAGTAGCAGCACGCCGGACAGGAGGGTCAGGATTCTGCGCATCTAGCTGCCCTTTCGTGGCAATGGCTGCGCGGGGTTCGCAGCGTGGGACAACAGGGAAGGTGAGACGGCCCCGACATTCAGGGCCTGGGGTCCGAGTTCGGCGTAGACGACCTCGGGAGCGGAGGGTGCCGCCGCCCGGACGAGGTCGCGAAGTTCGGTGAGCCCGGCATCGCCGAGCCGGGGTGCGGCTCCGGCGAGAACCACGCGGGCCGGGTTGGTCACGCACGAGCAGACGACGACGGCGAAGGCCCATGCCTCGATGACCTGGCGACGCAGTGAGGCCACGGCGGGCTCCGCGACACGCGCCGCCAGCGCGGCGACCGGGTCCCGGCTCTCGTGACCGTCCAGCTCGGACAGCGCGGCACCGATTCCCGGAACACTCCACCGCTGTTCGAAGGGACCGCGGTCACCGGTGTGCGGGCCGGGAGGAACGCTCGTGGGCAGGAAACCGATCTCGCCTGCGAAGCCTGCCGCTCCCCGGCACAGCGACCCGTCGCTGACCACGGCGGCGCCGATCCCGTAGCCGACGTAGACGAGCACGAGGTCGTCCACATCGGTCGCCGCGCCGCGCTCCCGTTCCCCGAGGGCGACGAGGTTCACGTCGTTCTCGATCTGCACCGGCAGGCCCAGCCGGTCGGACAGCATCGCGGCCAGCGAGTCCTCCCCGAGGGCGCGCAGGACGGGGGAGAGGGTGACCGCTCCCTTCTCGGTGGCGACACCGGGGAGGGAGAACACCACGCGGCTGGGCCGGGGCTGCGGGTTCGCGTCGAGCGCCTCGGCGACGACGGCGACCAGATCGCCGAGGGGTTCGGCCGGGTCCACACGGCGGCTGTGGCCGCTGAGCAGCTCCCCGGAGAGGTCGACGACGGCCGCGTTGGCCTGCTCGCCTTCGAGGGAGAGCGCGACCAGCGACTCGGCGGACGGGTTGAACCGCAGCAGGTGGGGGCGTCGTCCACCCGACGAACCCGCGGTGCCGACCTGAACGATGTGGCCGGTGGCCATGAGGTCCCGAACGATCACCGTGAGCGAGGACGGCCGGTAGCCGGTCAGCTCGGCCAGTTCCGTCCGGGAAACGGGACCGTGTTCCCGAAGCGCTGCCAGCACGGCGCCCGTGCGGATGCGGCGCAGCGCTTCCTGCCCGGTCGGCGCCGACCGTTCGGCTGGATGAGACATGGCGAACTTTATACGGCATCCGAAGTAAGTTTGGGAAGATCGTTTTACGTAGTCGTCCGGACACACGGAGCGATCCTCCCGGCAGCGGCGAGCGGTGTCCGCTCACGTGTCGGCGTGCTCCACTCCGGACTCGCGGACGCCCCTCGCCGA
Source organism: Saccharomonospora cyanea NA-134 (assembly GCF_000244975.1). Classification (NCBI taxonomy): domain Bacteria; kingdom Bacillati; phylum Actinomycetota; class Actinomycetes; order Pseudonocardiales; family Pseudonocardiaceae; genus Saccharomonospora; species Saccharomonospora cyanea. Next base: position 2,266,551 of record NZ_CM001440.1, read on the forward strand.
CTCGGGAACGGTCACATGGGGGCGGCGACGAGGCCGGGAGCGACGAACAACGCGACACCCGCGCCGAGAAGGCCCGCTCCCACGAGGTGACTGGTCAGGTCGGGGCGGGGCAGCACCTTCTCGATCGTGATCACCGCCGCGATGACGGCCATCCACACCAGGCTCATCACGCCCGCCGCGAGCAGGACGGCCATCAACCCCCAGCAACAACCGACGCAGTAACCACCGTGGCGCGCACCGACCGCGAGCGCTCCCCCGGGGCCGCGCGCCGCCTGTGGACCGTGCCGCATGACCAGAGCCAGCGGCGAGCGGCAACGCACCAGGCACCACCGTTTCAGCGGGGTGAACTGATAGCAGCCCGCGGCGAGCAGAACGACCGCTCCGGCTCTCACCGAGGTCGTGCTCCCGGCCTGCACCACGGCGTCGAAGCCGCGCACGACCGCGTACGCGACCACCCCGGCGGCACTCCACACCACGAGGTACCCGACCGTCAACCCGGCCACCATGACGCGCGTGCGCGACCCCGCGGACACCAGCCTCCTGATCCCGACCGTGAACGGGGTGACGGCGGGCAGCATCATGGCCGCCATCATCACCACCCAGGTCAGCACGAAGAGGCCCAGGCCGACGGACATCGAGGCCATGCCCGGCTCCATCGGCGAAGATCCGGAGAGGATGCCCAGCCGCATGTCCGGCATCGCCAGCACGCTGGTGAGCACCCACGCCGTCGCGGCGAGAGCGAGCAGGAGCGCGGCGAGCAGCAACTCGACCCGGGTCCACGCGCGGACCGAAGGGATGCCACGCCCGAGTGCCTGCCGGGTCATGCTCAGTCGGGCCCCGACCAGTCGAACGGAATGAGCTTGCTGGAGTTGCCGGAGCGATCCCGCTGGTAGCCGTAGGCGTCGGCGCGGTCGACGACCGCCTTGCCCCACGTGGCGGGTGGCTGGCCGGGACCGACCTCGGCGCCGGGCAGGTTGTGCACCTGCACCCGTGCGTCGGGGGACGAGGTCGGGCCGGTCAGCGCCTCGGCCCGTGCCTCCGCCCTGCCGGGCACCCGCACCCCCCAGGTGGCGAGGTCGTCGGCGATCGACACCTCGATCGGAGCGAACTCCATTCCGCGCATCTCCGCGTTCAACATGGACGAGAACCGCGCGGGCCAGCCACCCGCCTGACCACCGAACACGGTCTGCAACGCCGCGCGCTGCTCCTCGTCGGCGCGTTCGTCGAAGAAGACCACCGCGTAGGCGTCGGTGTGCTCACCGCTCCAGACGTTGCCCGTGAACGACCCGAGCATGGCCACGTTGAGCCCGTCCAGCCGCGTGTCGCCGTACTGACCGCGACGGATGTGCCAGAGGAGCACCCCGTCGCAGTCGCCGTAGGTGGGGGACTGGGCGAAGGAGCAGGGGCAGGGGATCGAGCACTTGCAGACGTCGAACCACACGCCTTCGAGACGCCACTTCGACACCGCGGACGAATCCATGGTCGCCTCCCGAATGTGTCGGGTCGTCGGCGGATCCCACGCTACGCCTCGCCGGGATTCCACCCCACCCGGTGCCGCCGTGGGGCGCGAACAGTGCGCAAACTGCGTAGGCACGCCACGGGCACGCTCACGGCTGGTCACCGTTCGAGGCGGGCCCGCGCCGTCGGACGGCCTGCTGGTAGAGCCTTCCCGCCCGGTAGGACGAGCGCACGAGAGGGCCCGACATGACGCCGGAGAAGCCGAGGGCCTCGGCTTCCTCCCGCAGCTCGACGAACTCCTCCGGCTTCGCCCAGCGCTGCACCGGGTGGTGGCGTACCGAGGGGCGCAGGTACTGGGTGATGGTGATCAGTTCGCACCCCGCGGAACGGAGGCGCCGCAGCGCCTCGCTGAGTTCGGCGCGGGTCTCGCCGAGACCCAACATCAGGTTCGACTTGGTGACCAGCCCGGCTTCCCGGGCCCGCGTGAGCACGTCGAGCGACCGCTCGTAGCGGAAGCCCGGCCGGATGCGCCGGAACACGCGGGGCACGGTCTCGACGTTGTGGGCGAACACCTCGGGGCGGGCCGAGAACACCTCGGCCAGCGCACCGGGAGCGGCCTCGAAGTCCGGAGCGAGCAGCTCCACTCCGGTCTGCCCGGCGGCGCGGCCCGCGGTGACCGCGTGGATGCGGCGCACGGTCTCGGCGTAGAGCCAGGCACCGCCGTCGGGGAGGTCGTCGCGGGCCACGCCGGTGACCGTCGCGTAGTTCAGGTCCATCGCCAGCACGGATTCCGCCACACGGCGCGGCTCGTCGCGGTCGAGCGGCTCGGGCTTCCCGGTGTCGATGAGGCAGAAGTCGCAGCGGCGCGTGCACCGGTCACCGCCCACGAGGAACGTGGCCTCCCGGTCCTCCCAGCACTCGAAGATGTTGGGGCACCCGGCTTCCTCGCAGACGGTGTGCAGCCCTTCCCGGCGCACCAGCTCGCGGAGGGCGACGTACTCGGGCCCGGTCCGCACGCGAGTCTTGATCCACTCGGGTTTGCGTTCGATGGGAGTCCGGCTGTTGCGCACCTCCAACCGGAGCGGCTTGCGTTCGCCTGGTGCGATGGTGGACATCGGTGTCTCACTCCTGTCGTCGGTGGTGTCCGGTCAGGCCACGATGCGCAGCGGCTGTTCGAGCAGGGCGGTCAGCTGCCGCAGGAACCTCGCTCCGGTGGCGCCGTCGACCGCCCGGTGGTCGGCGGACAGGGTCACGCGCAGGATCGAGCGCGCGACGACCTCGCCGTCGACCAGGCGCAGTTCCTCCGAGGCGGCGCCCACGGCGAGGATGGCGGCTTCCGGCGGGTTGATCACCGCGGCGAACTGCTCGATGCCGTACATACCGAGGTTGGAGATGGTGAACGTGCCGCCCGACATCTCGTCGGCGCGGAGCCGGCCCTCCCTGGCACGGCTCGCCTTCTCCCGCGTCTCGGCGGCGATCTCGGACACGCTCTTGCGGTCGGCGTCGCGGACCACGGGGACGACCAGCCCGTCCGGCACGGCCACGGCCACCCCGAGGTGCACGCCACGATGCCGTAGCAGTGTGTCCCCGGCGAACGAGACGTTGACGGACGGGTCGGCGCGCAGCGTGACCGCGACGGCCCGCACGATGAGGTCGTTGAGGCTGACCTTCGGGCCGTCCGCGGCCCGCAGCGTGTCGTTCAGCGTGGTGCGGAAGGTCAGCAGGTCGGTGACGTCGATGGCGGTGGTGAGGTAGAAGTGCGGGGCCTGCTGCTTGCTCTCGGTGAGCCGCCGGGCGGCCACGCGCCGCACGGTGGTCAGCGGTATCTCGTCGGCGTCCGTTGTGGACACCGCATCGGCCGGCGAGGTGGCCGCCGGGGCAGGTCGGGCGGGTGCGGGTGATGTGGTGACGGCAGCTTCGACGTCCTTGCGGATGATCCGGCCGCCGGGGCCGCTCCCCTCGACGGTGTTCAGGTCGATCCCGTGCTCACGGGCGATCTTGCGGGCGAGGGGGGAGGACTTCGGCCGGGGGGACGAGGCTCCGGGGGCATTCGGTGCGCCGGGAGCGGGCCGGAGGGACGCGGGTGTGGTGTCCCGAGCCGGTGCGGACACGGGCACCGGCTCGGTTTCGGGGGCCGTGCCGCTGCCGTCCCCGACCACCGCGATGGGGGTGCCGATGGGGGCGCGGTCGCCCTCGGCGACGAGGACGCGTTCGAGCACGCCGTCGTCGTAGGCCTCCAACTCCATGAGGGCCTTGTCCGTCTCGATCTCGGCGACGACGTCGCCACGGCGGAGCTCGTCACCCACCTGCTTGCGCCAGGTGACGATGACGCCCTCCTCCATCGTGTCGGAGAGCCTGGGCATGGTGATCTCGGGCATGTGTCGTCCTCACGGATGTCGGGTCAGCGCCGGCCGATCGCGGCCAGCGTCTCCAGCACGGCGGTGTGCAGTGACTCCGCCGACGGGAGCGCCGCCGTCTCGAGCGGTTTGGCGTAGGGGAGGGGGACTTCCGCCGCGGCGACGCGCCGCACGGGGGCGTCGAGATGGTCGAAGGCTCCGTCCGAGATCGACGCGGCGATCTCGGCGCCGACGCCGTAGGTGAGCCAGTCGTCCTCGGCCACGACCACGCACCCGGTCCTGCGGGCGGAGGCCACCAGGGTCTCGCGGTCGAGTGGGCGGAGACTGCGGAGGTCGATCACCTCGGCCGAGACGCCGGACTCGTCACGCAGCCGGTCGGCGACCTCCACGGCGACCGCGGCCATGCGCGAGTAACCGACGATCGTGATGTCCGTCCCCTCCCGCACCACCGCCGCCCTGCCGATCTCGGCGGGGCCGAGGTCGTCGGGGACCTCTCCCTTGGTGTTGTAGAGAGCGAGGTTTTCGAGGAAGAGAACGGGATCGTCGTCGCGCACCGCGGCGAGAAGCAACGCGCGAGCGTCGGCGGGCGTGCTCGGGGCGACCACCTTGAGGCCGGGCACGAACGCGTAGTACAGCTCGATGTTCTGCGAGTGGGTGGCGCCGAGCTGCTGACCGCCGCCGCCGGGGGTCCGGATGACCATCGGCACGCTGGTCTGCCCGCCGAACATGCCGTAGATCTTCGCCGCGTGGTTGACGATCTGGTCCAGTGCCAGCAGGGAGAAGTTGATCGTCATGATCTCCACGATCGGGCGGAGACCGAGCATCGCCGCGCCGACCGCGGCGCCGACGAAGCCCTCCTCGGCGATGGGGGTGTCGCGCACGCGCTTCTCCCCGAACTCCTCCAGGAGCCCCGAGGTGATCTTGTACGAGCCCCCGAAGACGCCGATCTCCTCGCCGATGAGCAGGACGTCGTCGTCCCGGCGCAGCTCCTCACGCAACGTGTTGCGCAGTGCTTCGCGATAACTGATGACGGGCACAGTGGGTCCTTCGCGGTCTAGAAGAGCGGGTCGGCGGGCAGGCGGCGGTCCTCGCCGCGCACAGGAGTGGCGTAGGTGTGGTCGAACAGGCTCGACGGCTCGGGGTGCGGACTGGCTTCGGCGAAGGCCACCGCCGCGTCCACCTCCTCGGCCGCCGACTGTTCGAGGGCGTCCGCGCCGTCGTCGTCCACGACGCCCGCGGCGACGAGCTCAGCGCGGAACCGGATGAGGGGGTCGGCCGCCCGCGCCGCGGCGATCTCGGTCTCGCTGCGGTACTTGGCCGGGTCGACGACGGAGTGTCCCTTCAACCGGTGGCTGACGGTCTCCAGCAGCGCCGGGGTCCCTTCCTCGCGCGCCTGGTCGATCAGCCGCCGAGCCGTGTCGCGCACGGCGAGCAGGTCCGTGCCGTCCACCCGTTCCCCGGGCATGCGGTACGCCGCCGCCCGCCGGAACAACTCGGGCTCGGCCGACGACCGTTCGACGGTGGTGCCCATGCCGAGGTTGTTGTTGATCACGACGAAGACCACGGGCAGCCGCCACAGCGCCGCGAGGTTGAGCGATTCGTGGAACGCGCCGATGTTGGTGGTGCCGTCACCCATCTGGCACACGACGACGTCGTCGTCCCTGCGGTAGTCCACCGCGAGTGCCGCGCCCACGGCCAGGGGCAGCTGCCCTCCGACGATGCCGTACCCGCCGAGGAGCCGGGAGGGGACGTCGAACAGGTGCATCGAGCCGCCCCAGCCCTTGGAGGTGCCGGTGGTGCGACCGTACAACTCGGCCATCACACGACCGGGTTCGATGCCCTTGGCCAGTGCGTAGCCGTGTTCGCGGTAGTTGGTGAACAGGTAGTCGGTCGGGCGCATCGCGGCCAGCAGCCCGACGACCGTGGCCTCCTCGCCGAGGTTGAGGTGGCAGTAGCCACCGATCTTCGCCTGCGTGTAGCCCTGTGCGGCGCGCTCCTCGAAGCGCCGGACGAGCACCATGTCGCGGTAGTACCGGCGCAGAGTCTCGGGGTCCTCGCCGGGAAGGGCGGGCCGGGACGCTTCGATCGTTTCGGTCATCGTGTGCTCCTCGGGCTCCTCGGCGGTACGTGCACCGGCAGGCCCAGTGCGGCGAGAGCGGCCTCCATCCCGATCTCACCGAGCGTCGGGTGCGCGTGGATGGTGTGAGCCAGCTCGTCGAGCGTCGCCTCCAGACTCAGGGCGAGAGCTCCCTCGGTGATCAGGTCGCTGGCCGACGGCCCGATGACGTGCACGCCCAGCACCTCGCCGTGACGCCGGTCGGCGACGACCTTGCAGAAGCCCTCCGTGTCGCCGTACGACCGGGCGCGGCCGAGCGCGGCGAAGGGGATCTTCGCCGTGACGACGTCGTACCCGGCCGCGCGCGCAGCTTCCTCGGTGCGGCCGACACTGGCGATCTCGGGATGGCAGAACGTCGCGGCGGGCACGACGTCGTAGTCGAGGCGAGCGTCGTGCCCGGCGGCCATGTCCGCGGCGACGAGTCCCTGGTGCGAGGCGACGTGCGCGAGCAGGGCCCTGCCGGTGACGTCGCCGATCGCGAACACGTGCTCGACGTTCGTGCGCATCCGGTCGTCGACCACGACGAAACCGCGGTCGTCCGTGGTCACCCCGGCGGTGGCGAGGTCGAGGTGCGCGGTGTTGGGCCGGCGGCCGACGCCGACCAGGACGACGTCGGCGCCGACCTCCCGCTCGCGCGGACCGCCGACGGCGACGCGCAACGGCGCCTCCGCCCCCGCCTCGGTGATCGCGGTGACCGTGGACCCGGTGAGCACGGTGATGCCGCGGGCGGTGAACGACCGCTCCAGCGCCGCGCCGACGTCGGCGTCCTCGGCCGGCACCAGCCGGTCCTGCATCTCCACGACGGTGACGTCACTGCCGAACGCGGCGAACAGGCTGGCCCACTCGACACCGACCGCGCTGCCGCCGACGATCACGATGCGGTCCGGGATCTCGGTGAGCCCGAGCGCGCCGTCCGAGGTGACGACTCCCGGCAGGTCGGCGCCGGGCACGGGCAGCCGCGCGGGAGTGGAGCCCGTCGCGATGACGACCTGCCGCGCGGTCACGCTCTCGACCTGCTCGCCAGGCTCGGCGGCGTAGCGGGGCCCGCCGGGCGCGACGGGGGACGGCCCGGTGGTGTGGACGTCCACTGTGGTCGGACCGGTGAACCGGGCGTGGCCCTCGATCACCGTGACTCCGTTGGCCTTGAGCAATCCGGCCACACCGTCGGTGAGGGTACGCACGACGTCGTCGCGGTGTCGCAGCACCGCCGCGTAGTCGACCCCGGCGACCTCGGCCACGACCCCGTAGCGTTCGGCGTCGCGCACGGTCTGGAACACCTCCGCCGAGCGGAGCATGGCCTTGGTGGGGATGCAGCCCCCAGTTCAGGCACACCCCGCCGGGGCGCTCCTTCTCCACCAGGCCCACCGAGAGGCCGCGTTGGGCGGCCCGGATCGCGGCCACGTAGCCCCCCGGCCCGCCGCCGATCACGAGCAGATCGAATTCCCGCACGTCCTCGTGCTCCTTCGTGTCACTGACGGCGACCGCACCCGTGTCGCGGTGATCGCCGGATGGCACGAGTCTCGTAGACGCGACGGGCCGCCACCATGCCGCGCGGCCCAGTGTTCGCGACGCGGAATTGGGCGCAGTGCCCAGTCGGCACACCTCTAGAGTGGTTCGCCCGGCAGCTCCAGCGCCGACAGTGCCAGGGACAGCTCGACGTAGGCTCGTCTGCCGTGCAGCGGTCTGCCGACCAGGGTGGACACCCGTTGCAGGCGGTTGAGCACGGTGTTGCGGTGGCAGTGCAGGCGTGCCGCGGCATGGGCCGCCGACCGGTCCTCCTCCAGCCAGACCGCCAGCGTGCGGAGCAGGACGTCCCGCTCGCGGGCGGGCCGTTCCAGCACTCCGCCCAGGCTGCGCGCCAGGAGCCGGTCCGTCAGGTCGGGCGAACGGGCCAGGAGAGCTTCGGGATAGCGCTCCTCCAGGGACACGAGCCCCGGATCGTCCGGCCTGACCGTGCTCAGCGCGACCAGGGCGAGGGCGTGGGCGGTGCTCACCTCGGCCAGTTCGGGCACTGTGGGCGAGGCCGCCGCTCGCCCGCGTGCGAGGGGGCGCAACCGGGCGAGCACCTCGCCGAGGGAGCGGTGCTCCAGTGCCACCAACCCGACGAGGGTGTCGACGCGGGTGAGCCACACGGAACGGATGCCGACCGCGCGGAGCGCCGTCCTCGGGCCGGCGAGCGCCGCGATGCCGTCGGGGCCGACGTCGGCCACCACCGCGATGTAGGCACTCGTTGCGGGAAGCTCCAGTTCCTGCGCCGCGCGGGCGGCGAACGCCACGTCGTGGGCGCGCGCGCCGAGCAGGTCCTCCACCAGCGCGGTGCGGCGTTGCTCGTCGCGGCGCACCCGGTCGAGCTCGCTGTCGCGGTACGCGCTGGACAGCGCGGACGACAGCTGGTCGATCACCGTCCAGGTGGCCGTGCCCGCCTCCAGCACGGCGGCGGGCGGCACCCCGGTTCGGGCGGCCTGTTCCAGCAGCGCCTCCCACACGATGCGGCCGCCGAGCCGGAACGTTCGCAGCATCACCTCCAGCGGCACGCCCTGGGCCAGCCGATGCCGGGCGATGGCCGCCGCGACGTCGTCGTCCGAGACGGGCCTGCCGACGTGGCCGCCGAGCACCTCCAGCACCCGGGTGAGGTAGTCGCGGCAGCCCTCCCGCAGGTCGTCGCGCGGGACAGGGCTGTAGTCGGTCCACGCCGGGTTGTCGGTGAAGATCGCCGCCAGCAGCCGTTCGATGAGGGTGTCGACCTCGGTGAGCAACGCCTCCGCCAGCGCACGGGTGGCCGAGGAGATGTCGGGACCTTGTGCTCGCACAGCCGCCGACGTTACCCCGGACGCTTCCCGGCGTGGCGGCCGCGGAAACCGCGTCGCCTACGCGCAGGACATCGACAGCCCGCCGTCCACGGGGAGACAGACGGCGTTGACGTAGGCGGCCTCGTCGGAGGCGAGGAACAGGCTCGCGTTGGCGACGTCCCACGGGGTGCCCATCCGTCCCGTGGGGCTCTGTGCGTGGCGCGCGGCGAGCAGGTCGTCGAGGGAGTCCGCCTGTGACGCCAGCTGCTGCCGGACCAGGGGCGTGTCGATGAAGCCCGGCGCGACGGCGTTGGCGCGAACGCCGTGGGATGCGTAGGTGAGCGCGAGCGACACCGTCAGC